>DATKWA010000016.1:0-18526 GCA_035529815.1 Occallatibacter sp.
TCCGCGCTTGTAAGCGCAAACCACCTGACGGCGACGTTCATGCTGCGCATCCGGAGATAACTTGCGGGCATCCTCACGTTCCATACTTACTTAGACGAAACAAGAGAAAATAAGTATCAGTATTTATTTGCCGAATCTATAGGCAACAATCACGAATGAAGGGGCCAGCATTCTTCCAGGAGGAGCCGATGCCCGAGAAACGCCCTAGCATCCAAGGAAGATCAAGCTTGGGTCAAAACCCCTTCCTTGACAAACTGCCAATCAGCCAACGCCCGGGAATCGAATGTGATCGGGCATTGGCTTGTCCGCATCAGCTATTTCTCGCTTCTCGGAGCGAGTTGCGATATAAGCGTTCGAAGCTCCCATTTTGACTGGCGGAGATTGTCCAACAGGTGTCCGCTCGTGACAGAACGCCTTTACTATCTGACCGCTCTGATTCTGCTCTGAAACCAGTTCGCGCCACTTCGCCCACAATTCCGCCCGATGTTGTCTCATTCCACAAGATTGAGACCTCGAGAAGACGCAAACAAAATGGGGTTAAGAGACCGCTCACCATGTAGCACAGGACCGCGCGCACCGCGATGAGCCACATGCCCGCCGCCGGTGCGCCGCTGGGAGTCCCGACGCACGCGCTCACGAGAAAGCCCAGCCGCCCAGATGCGGCTGCTGCAGCCAGCAAGAACACCATTCCGTAGAACTCGAAGACTGTCCAGTGGGGCTGCCGGCCGACTCCCATTCCCGCCAGCGCGGCCGCGCCCACCAACGCCGCGGCCCTTGCGGCAAAGACTGCGGCGTACCGCTGTGGCGCAAAGACAGTCGTGTTGCGCTGAGGAGCGCGCGAAGAGCGTGAAGACCGCGGCGTAACAGGCCGTCGAGAGAATCAGGCAAGCCATCCCAAGAATCGTTGTGTCGTTCGGCTGATCAAAGTCCGCCAGGCTCACCGCGGCCAGCAGAAACGCGATCACCGTCTGAACGGTTTCGAAGGCCGTGATCGTCCGCGCGTGCAGCAACGTCTTGAGGCACACGCTTGCCGTGAACAGGACGAAGACCGCGATGCCGGGCGCAAGCAATGCTCCGCGGCTCAGAGTAGGGTAATCCGCGCGCATTTGGCCCGGCAAAATAGACGTAGATCAGAATCCAGATGGCCACATCGGGGGCGAGCGCGATCAGCGCCCCCCTTCGGGCACGCGATCGGCTCCCGGTATAAGGTCACAGACGGCCGCAAGGACGAGCAGTGCCACCACGAAGGGCAGAAGCGCGTGCAAGGCAACGGTGTAAGCGCCAGCCCGGCCGCGGCGATGCAGGCGACGCGGAGCACCAACTTCACCATAGCAAACCTGTGCCTGCCGGCGATGTCCGCAGAGCTTTGCGATTACCCTCCTGGGGTTACTGCTCTATCTTCCTTATGTACAACCAAAGCCCGGCTAGCATCATTCCGATCGCGATGAGAGAAATGGCCAGGCCTACACGGCGCCGGTTGCGTTCAACCATGGCGTCCTTGCCCACTTTCAGGTCCGCATCCGCAATTTTCATACCCGTCTGAACGGCTGCATCCACCAGGGCAGGCTGAAAGGTATGGATTGTGACGCGCGCCTTGGTGAGCGCATCGCGCGCCTGATCCTGGGTTAGCAGAGCCGCGCTCACTTCCATGCCGGACGATTCGGCGAGGTGGAGAGACTGGTCGGCGTTGTCGATGGCGCCGTTCAGCCGGGTTAGATCGACAAGGATGGCCGCTCTATCCCGGTCGCACTGATCGCCGCGCGTGTGGCAGCGCATGCAAACGCCGCCGGGGCCGGTCCCAAGCATGGCGTCGGAAGGCGTATGGATGCCATGATTGCTGTGGCAAACCACGCAGCCGGGAAGGTTCGCCTGCTGGAAGGCCTTGAAGTGTGTGCTCTTCGCGTACATCTGGGCTTGGAAGACGTGACACGTTGCACATACGTTCTGAACCTTGTCCACCCCCGGCGGAGCCGCGCCATGGTCCCCGTGGCAGGTTGTGCAAGTGGGCGCGCTCAGATCGCCGTTCTTCACCATATCCTGGTAATGCACGCTGGTGATGTACTGGGCATATTGATGGGTGGGAATCCCGTACGGATTCATGTAAGCCGCGTTGGAGTGACACCGCGAGCAGGTCTTTGCCACGTTGAGGGGGTAGACAGTCGAACGGGGATCGCTGGGCGGCCTTATATCGTGTACGCTATGACAATCCGTGCATACGGCGACCTTGGTGTCTCCGGCAGCGAGCCGCTTGCCGTGGACGCTCGTGTGGTACTGGGCCAATTGGTCGGTTTGCAGGCGGGGGTCGTACTGCCGCATATAGGCCGGATTGGAATGGCAGGATCCGCATAGCTGCGGAATCTGGCTGCGATCGATTTTGCCCTTCCACCCCGATTTGCGGCTCATGGCCTGGTTCGGATCGTAGCTGGTTGCATCGCCTCCGTGGCAACCGACACAGGTCAAGCCTTTTTGGGCATGGATGTCCTGGCTGAACTGCTCCTGGGTTACACCCAGGGGTGCGGGCAGCGCAGAGTGACAATCGAGGCAGGAGTTCACGGCCTGCCCGTAACCCAGGCACGTCGCGAGCGCAAAGAACCCGGGCAGCCACGCTGAGCGGGTCGGGAGGTACGGCCGGAGATTATTTCGCAAGGTAGCCATAAGCAGTCATACCGATCACGTAAGCAAGAGCAAACATCCCGAGACCAGTGATCCATGCTTTCGTGCGCGTGGGCCGGTCACTCTCAAAGAAGGGCAGCAGAAGCCAGAACAGGGCAATCAGAGTGCAGCCCACGATACCCAAAACCTCTCCCTCGACGAACCACACCTTGGCGGGGATAAGCTTGAGCGTTTGGTACATGAACAGGAAGTACCACTCGGGCTTGATGCCCGCCGGAGCCGAGGCAAAAGGGTCGGCCTTGACGCCTAAGTTCCAGGGAAAGAGGGCGGCCAAGGCGCCGAGCGTGCCGATGGCCACGTACCAGGCCATCAACTCCCGCAGCATAAAGTTGGGAAAGAACTTCATCTCCCGGCGCAGCGAGGGATTCTCGGCCCTCTTGGCTTCAAGTTTTGGCGGGACGCTCATGCCCTGGCGTTGCACCAGAAACAGGTGAATCGAGATCAGCACGACCACCAATCCGGGCAGCACGGCCACGTGAAAGCCAAAGAACCTGGTCAGCGTGGCCCCCGTCACCTGCGGTCCGCCGCGCAGAAAGATCATGATCGGATGGCCGATGAAGGGAATCTCTCCGGCCATTTGCGTGCCCACCGTGGTGGCGAAGAAGGCCAGCTTGTTCCAGGGCAGCAGATAGCCGCTGAAGCCGAATCCCATGACCAGAAAGAGCAGCAACATGCCGGTTACCCATGTCAGCTCCCGGGGCTTGCGGTAGGCCTTGAGAAACAGCACGCTGAACATGTGCGCAAACGCGGTGAAAATCATCAGATTGGCCGACCAGGAGTGGATGGAACGGATCAGCCAGCCAAACTGCACCCGGGTCATGATGTACTGCACGCTCTCAAAGGCCTCGTCGGCCCCGGGCCGGTAGTAGAGGAGCAGCAAAATCCCCGTCAGCACCTGGATCACGAACAGAAAAAGGGTGATGCCTCCGAAGAAGTACCAGTAGGTGAGCTTGTGCGTGGGAACGGTCTTATGGCGGAAGGGAGCCAGGATCCCGTCCAAATCGAGCCGCTCGTCGAGCCAGCGAATGATGGTGGCGACCATGGTCACGCCTCCCCATTGCGGCTGACGAAGATCTCGTCGCCACGCACGTGAACATTGAAGACCGTGAGCGGTTTGGGTGGAGGGCCGGAGACGTTGCCGCCATTGAGATTGTAGATTCCGTTGTGGCAGGGACACCAGATCTCGCGCAGATCGGGTCGATACTGCACCGTGCAGCCGAGGTGCGTGCAACTGGCCGAAAGCGCACGATAAGTACCGTTTGCTTCCAGGATCAACAGACCGGGCCGGCTGCCAAAGCGGAAAATCATCCCCGAATTCGGCTTCAGTTCCCCGACCTTGGCGGCCACGACCTCATCGACGCCGAGATTGGCCACCGGCGGAGGGATGAAATAGCGCAGCACGGGATAGAGGAAAGCCGCGGCGGTAGCCAGAAAGCCGCCGCCCAACAACAATTTGACAAACCCCCTACGGGGTATAGGCGCTTGCAGTGGGCAGCTTGGATTCGCCATTCCCTGGTCACCACTTCCCATATTCATTTCTCCGATCTGCTGCTCTCATGTACGCCACGACGCGATTGACCGCTAGCCTTTCTTCAGGATTGGTTGCCGCGGGCCCAATTTCCACTGTTTCTGCCAGCGCGGTTCAACTCATCGGTGTTCTCCGACGCCAGCGGCCTTTAGTTCAATCGTGCGCTGCATCTCGCGCAGCCACATCGTCTGGACCAGTTGCAGACGTTGTCCCACCAGGATGGCCAAGTTCATGCCGATTTTGTAACCGACCGCCGGCGAGGAATCGCAGAAAGCGCAAAGCGCCTCCCGTGTCAGCGCGATGACTTCCGTTTCCAGCGGGGTGGTGGCGGAAAGGGTGAAGCGGTAGGGTGGAACCAGGGCGGACCAGCCGACCGTTTCGCCGGGCAACTTTTCTTCGATCAGGATGTCCTCTTCCCGGCCCCGAACCAGCATGGGAAGTGTCAGCCGGATGCGGCCGCGCTCGGTGAGAAAGAGGCGGTCAGCCGGGTCTCCGAGCCGGAAAAGCGACCCTCCGCTAGGCACCGTCACTCTGGTACCCAACGCCAGAACCTGATCCACTTCGGAGGGCGACAAACCGTTCAACAGTTCATATGCCATGAGCGATTCCCTTAGTTAACAAACGACGAAGTTGTCTTGCGGTGCAACAGAGCCTGGGTGGGGAACGCGACGAACGATTCCGCGGCGGCCTGTTCCAGACGAACGTGGTTTTCGATTTGATACAGCAGAACTTCAATCGGCACCAACGGCTGCACCGGAATGGGCGGCGCCACGCTGTCTGAGAAGAAGCGGGCTGGGGCCACCGTTGCTGCAGGAAGCTCGGCTTGAACCGCTGGGGTTGAGGATTGTGGACGCGTTGCCGCAACGAACGCCATCGCTGTGACCGCCAAGCCAATGAACGTCATGCACAGTCCCATTAAGAGCATGTCCATAACAATGTTCCTCCTTGACAACCCTCTTTAGCACGCCGCGTGCCATCAAGATGCACCACCTAACTCCTGTTTTTTCAGCGCGCATGGACGGGCTCCGAGAGTCATGCTGCCATCCTGTCACGACACTACTGACAATTTGTCAGTAGTAATTGACGAAGGCGAGCACGCGTGCCATACTGCGAGAATCAATTACCACTTCACTATGAAGCTGCGTTTCGCCAGCATGACGGTGGGCCTTACGCTTGGTATTACCGCAGCTGTGGTAGTGGCTTGCACGGTGGCCGCCTACGTCTATTCGGTCCATTACTTCAATAGCATTCTTGAAATGGCGCGCACCAACGCGCTGGCCGAAGGCGATCTGATCCACACCGCTCTCGAGCACGCCATGCTGAACAACGACCGGCCCCAGATTGCGCAGATGATTGCGGGATTCGGCAAAGAGGCACGCGTGGAGCAACTCATTTTGCTTGACCGCAATGGCACGCCGCGCTATTCGAGTACTCCGCTAAGCCACGAAGAGAATTTTCGGATCAGCTCTCCCACCTGCCAGGCCTGTCATCGCCTTCCACCGGAGCGGCGGGGATCGAGTCGCGTGATTGAGACCCGGGGTGGAGCCATTCTGAGGACAGTGGTCCCGATTCGCAACCGTGAGGAGTGCTACAGGTGCCACGCCGCATCGCAGAAGATTAACGGAGTCCTGATTCTCGATTACGACGCTGGCGAAGTTCGCGCCGGCATGACGCGCGACCTGCGCTGGATGGTGGCTGGCACGGGCGCGTTGACCTTCGTGATCGTGGGAGCCATCTTTGTGGTGATCCGCTTTTCGGTTTTGCGCCGCCTGCAACGTCTTGAGACCACGGCGCGCCTGGTTTCGCAAGGCGACCTGAAGCGGCGTGCCCCAGTGGAAGGTTCGGATACGCTGGCCTGGCTTGGCCGGGAGTTCAATATTATGGCCGACTCGGTGGCCGGACTGGTGGGCGAAGTCAGCGCCGAACGCGAGCGATTGGAAACCGTGATCAACAGCATCGATGACGGGATCGTGGTCCTCGATCCGGAACGCAAGATCATCGCGGCCAATGATGCGTTCCTGTTGCGCACCGGCAGTACGCGCGAACAGGTTCTGGGTTATTGCTGCTACCAAATGGGGCAGGGATCGTGCAACCTGCCCGACTGCCCAACGCTCGAGTATCTGCGCACAGGAGCGCACCAGGTGCGGATCTGCGAGCATCGAGCCGGCAACGGCGCGGTTACCTGGGAGGAGATTCACGTATCGCCGATCATGGATGCGAAGGGCCAGCTGACGCACGTGGTGGAGGTGTGGCGCGACATCTCGCAGCGGCGGGCGGCTGAGGCAAACCTGGCCGAATCCCATCGCCTTGCGTCACTGGGAGTGCTGGCCTCCGGCTTTTCGCACGAGCTGAACACTCCGCTGGGCACCGTGCTCACCTGTGTCGAAGGCATTCTGCGGGAAACGCCGGCCCCACAGGATGGGAAGTTGGACCGGGCCAGAATCCGCGAAAATGCCGCGATTGCGCGCGAGCAGTTGTTGCGCTGCCGCGGTATCACCCAGCACTTCCTGCGTCTGTCGCGAGGACAGCGCCATGACGGAGCGATCGTGGATGTGCGCGAGGCGGTCGAGGCCGCGCAGCGGCTCGTCGACCCTACGGCGCGGGCTCACTCAGTGCAGATCGTGGTGGGGCCGCTCACGGGCGGACTACACATACGCGCTGGCGAGGCGGAGTTGCAGGATCTGCTCATTAATCTCTTGCTCAACGCCATTCAGGCGTCCCGGCCGGGCAGCAAAGTCGTAATCGAAGCCAAGAGCGGCGCAGACGTTCGCATTCGCGTTACGGACGAGGGCTGCGGGATTGCCGCTGAAAGCCTCAAGAAGATCTTTGAGCCGTTTTTCAACTTGCGCCAGGGCGGCACCGGCCTTGGCCTGTTCCTGTCGTTGAATGCCGTGCGCAATTGGGGAGGCGATATTCTGGTCGCAAGTACTCCAGGAAAAGGTTCTATGTTCGAAGTCGTATTACCGGCAATTCATCCCGGTCCGCAACAGGAGGCTGCATAGTGAAGTCAGCCTCCATCCTTCTGGTCGATGACGATGCAGCCTTCCGGCACGTGATGTCAGGCGAGTTGGGCCGTCTCGGCTACCAGGTGACGACTGCGGCCTCGGGCGAAGAAGCGGTCCAGCGCGTCACGGCCGGCGAGCCCGAAGTGGTTGTGCTCGACCTGCGCCTGCCGGGCATGACCGGCCTCGATGCGCTGAAGGCCATCAATGCCACCTCGCCGGCCACTGAAGTCATCATGCTCACCGGCCACGGCTCCATCGATACCGCCATCGAATCCATCCGCATCGGCGCGTTCGATTACGTGGTCAAGCCCTGCCCCCTCGACGAGCTCGATATCCGCATTCAAAGGGCGCTGGAACGGCGTGCACTGCGCCAGCGCGCAACTCTGCTCGAGCGTGGGCTCACGCCTCCCGATCTCGGCAGCTCCTTCATCGGCGAAAGCCCGGAGTTCCGCCGCCTGCTCAGCGTCATCAATCGCGTGGCTCCCAGCGATGCCGCAGTCCTCATCATCGGCGAAACCGGCGCGGGCAAGGAACGCGTGGCCAAGCTGATTCACGCGCGCAGCCCGCGGTCTGCGCGGCCTTTTGTAGTGGTGGAGTGCGCCGCATTGCAGGAAAGTCTGCTCCAGAGCGAGCTCTTCGGACACGAGCGTGGCGCATTCACCGGAGCCGAGCGCGCCAAGCCTGGATTGTTTGAAGTGGCCGATGGCGGGACCATCTTTCTGGACGAGATCGGCGAAATCAGCCCCGCGACTCAGACCACATTGCTGCGCGTGCTTGACACATCCACCTTCCGGCACTTGGGTGGCACGCGGGAAATTCACGTGGATGTCAGAATTATTACCGCGACGAACCGCGATATCGCGGGCATGGTGCGGAAGGGCATCTTCCGAGAAGACCTGTTCTACCGCCTGAGCACAATCACGGTGGAGGTTCCTCCTCTGCGGGTGCGCAAATCTGATGTTGATCTGCTTGCGAACCAGTTTGTTGCGAAACTCAACGAGCGTTTCGGCTCCAACAAGCAGATCAGCGAGCAAGCCCTGGAACTCCTGCGGTGTCACAACTGGCCGGGCAACGTCCGCGAACTTCTGCACGCGGTCGAAGCAGCGCTGGTACTGTGTGAAGGCTCCGTCGTGCTTCCCGAGCATCTGCCCACCGCCTTGCGCAATGCGAAACCTACCGCGCAAACGGACGTTTCAACCGCTGCCCCTCTGCAGTCGACGCTTCAGGAAGTCGAGCGGGCGCATATCCGGTCGACGCTCGAGGCCTGCAAAGGGCATCGCGGAAATACTGCCACGATCCTCGGCATCAGCGAGCGCAATCTGTACCGCAAACTGCGAGAATGCGGCCTGCTGTGATAGCCCTTGACTGGGCTAGCCCACCGAGAAACGTCTGAGCGCTTTCGGCGCGTAACCGTCGTTACACCTGCGCCAATTGCGGCTCCGAACAGTCACGCACGAGCGGTCTGCCTTGCCGTAACGGTTAAAGGCGAGTCGCTTCGTCCTCGGATTGGATTTTGGTGAACCACAAAATAAGCGCTGCCAACTAGATGGGCACAACCACCTATTTGATTTACCTGAGAAATAATAATTCTGGAGTTCCGGAGTCGAGGATTTTAGAAAAGGCCCTGCAGCTTGCCCGGGTTGTGAAGCGTAACGGTGGACTCTTTGATTGAGATCCTACCGTCCTTGCGGAACTGGCCGAGTGTCCGGGTGACGCTCTCGCGGGTGTTACCCGTCATCGACGCCATCTCCCCATGCGTCAGTAGCAAAGGAAAACGGTCCTCGCCGGTTTCGGTGTGTTTGCCGATTTGATGCGTCAGTTCGATCAGCAGACGCGCCAGCCGTGCGGACACGGTCTCGGCCAGCGCGATGCGGCAGGCATCCTGCCATGCAAAACGATACTCCTGGCAGATACACTGCGCCGCGCCCAACTGGGCCTCTTTATGGTTGCGCAAAAAGCTCAAGACTGCTCCCGTTCCGCCGGCCGCAATTGCGCGGGCGTGAATGACTCTGCGTTAACTTCGTAGACGCCATGCGAAAGCACCGGAAAAAGGCCGAGCGCGAACCTGGAGCCTGCAACGCGGACAATCATGTGGCGATCTTCGGGCCGGTCGGCTGTGAGTTTCAGATAACCGCTGAAAGTGAGGCAGAGAGACCGGGCATCGTCGCCCTGGGTGAAAAGAGATGTCTGCGCAGGCAGCGATCTAGTGCGCGTGGACAGCTCCAGATCGGCCGGCACGACGCTGCCCAACGAGGAAAACCAGCCGGGACGGCGATTGGCATAGACCGCACAGCCGAGCGGCGACAGCTGGTTCGGGTGCTTTGTCCCCGTCTGTTCTTCCACGGGAATCTGCGTGTCCGCCAGCGTCTTGTCGCGTTCGCTATCGATGGGACCCGTCACCTCCACCGCTCCTGAGTTTCAATTCCTGCCTGCGCAGGCTCCGGTCGAGGCCAGAATGCCGAAAATGTTCTGCAGGTAAAACAAATAGTCCATTGAAACAGGCATTGCAGCAGGTTGCTTAACGCAACTCACCTTGGATTGTGATGTGCATCACCGCTCATTTTCTCCTCAAAACCGTAATCTTGTGTCCACGTGGTGATGTTCCGCACCAAGAAACGCCTGCACACGCTTCCGATAGCATTCGTTCCGTGCTTGCGTTCACAAGCCAGGGGCAATCACCACACTGACGGGCTAATTGCTAAGGGACGTTGATTTTTGAGATGTGCCAGGAAGTTCTTCTCAAGGCGGCATTTTGCATGCCTCCAAATAAGCCGGTAAGGCGATCACCGTTTCCTGCAGCCCAGAGAACGGTCGAAAGCGCAACACGGAAACATGAACCATCAACCTCAGCGACGCGGCAAGTGCTCCAGTGTGCGCACGGCCGGCAAATAATTCAAGGAGTTTCGCCGTGAATAAGAGATTTCGTTTCCAATTGGTGTTGGTTGCGGTGGTATTGCTGGCCGGCACTGTGTGCTTCGCTGAAGACGGCGCGGCAATTTACAAGACGAAGTGCGCCATGTGCCACGGACCCACCGGTACTCCTAGCGCGGGCATGGCCAAAATGCTGGGCATCAAGCCAGTCTCTGATCCTTCGATGAAATCCATCTCAATGGCGCAAGTCGAGATCCAAGTGAAGAACGGCAAGGGCAAAATGAAGCCCATCGCTGGGTTGAGCGACGCTCAAGTGAAGGCGGTTGCAGAGTACTTCAAGACCCTGAAGTAAGCATTACAATCGGCGCAGTAGTTTGAAGGCAGGCCCGCTCTCCTCCAGCGGGCCGCCAAATCGCGTAGGTTGAGGAAACGTGTCCTTGTTTGAGAGGTTTCGCAAAAGCTGGGTGCGTCCGGCGCTTTTTTCGGCAACAGCCCCATCGGCCTCGCTGGCGGCGCCAGCACCAGCGCGTCCGGCGTGACGATGAGCGGCTATTGGGTGGCGCAATCAGGGGTGAGATATATGCCCCGGATCTCGGGCAGATCTGTAATGCCGCTTTCGCAAGAATCCAGAAAAAGAGCAATGCGCTTGCAAGCAGGTTTCCCGCACGCATCAAGCAACTCTTTTCAGCTTTATGCTGGTGTCCTCAAGGTTATCAGGGTCAGTATCGTGGTACGTAATGTAATTGTGGCCGTTCTTTGAGAAGCCATGGCCCGCATAGAAGATGTAAAGTTCGTCTTCCTTAGTCAGCGTCTTCATGTTCTAGCGCACTTGCGAAGTGATCGTTGTTCTGGTGGCCTTGCCGCTAAGGAGAAAAACTTTGTCGAGCGGGCCTCCATTCTCCAAGGCTTTAGCAAAGCCCTTCGCATCAGCCTCGGCATAGTTAACGGTCTTAACCCGAGAATTCGCATATGTCTCGACAGCGATGACAATTGCCAGTCTTCTTTTCATCCCAGCTCCGCCTCCGATTTTCTTCGGTTTTCCTGCCTTTTTCGTTCATGGTTGCTTACGCAAAGACGTTGTCCTTGGCCGCATTCAACGGCGGAAGCTGTTTCGCGTGGTCTCGCAGCGCGCGCGTATCAGTGCCGCGACCGCTTCAGCAACGGGATTGGCAATCTCGATTTTCCCGAGCGCGCCGATGACCGCATCGGCTATCTCAGGCACGCGCTGTTTCACCAGCGGTTTGCCGAGGCCGGCCTCTTCCGCCAGCCGCTCGAAATCTTTCGGCGTTACCTTCTCCGACAGATATTCGCCGCCGATCTTCATCGCCATTTCTTTGCTTAGTTCCGGGAAATAGACGGTGCTGACGATGTCGTACAAGGGAGCCAGCCTGATCTCAAGATTTTCAGTTCCGACGCCCTGATAGAGCAGGGAGGAATTCTTGCCGTGCGCGTCGTTGTTGCCAACGAGGAAGTTATAGATGACGGCGTCGAGAAAACGCGCGAGGTCGACGACCGGCGCGCTTGAGACGTCGCGCAGCAGGCTGAAACATTGTTTCAGGGACGGGCCGTTCTCCTTTTGGTATTTCATTTCCGAGACGAAGCCCTGAGCCTGGCAGAAATCCTCCTGGTGCAGCCGGTCGAGGACGGGCTGCCCGCCGGCAACTTGCCGGTGCGTCCGGTCATAACGCTCGACCAGCAGGTAATCCATGCCGTCGACGTTCCGGGTTTCGACCGGAGCCGCCGGCAAGCCAGCGGCCGCGGCCAGCTTCATGCAAAGATGTTCGTTGAAGACGATGCCAGCGAAACGCTCCACCGCCGGCTTGAGGATATGGGTGCTCGGCGAGCCGCCAAGCGGCAGGGAAATCTCGCTGCCTTCGATGCGGACGGCGACTTTGTCCTGCGCTCCGGCGAGAGAAAGCCTTATGCCTGCGTCGCCGGCCAGAAGCGGGCGCTTCGGCAGTTCCCTCAGAATGGCGGCAAGGTCGGCGGGGGAGAGCGTGCGGTAGCCGTAATGCTGTTCGGACAGCTTTTCGCCTGCAGGAATAAAAGTAACGGCTCCCGCGCACTCGCCGCCGATCTGCTCCAGCATGGCGTAATCGTTGCGCGCGCTGATACCGAGATTGCGGGCGATGATTTCGCGTTTGCTCTCTTCCGGCAGGATGCCGCCGAAGAAGCTTCGGCATTCATTGCGCGAGAAACGTTCCTTGCGCAAGGGCAGCGATTGCGACAGCGCCATGGCGCCGGGCTTGTTCAGCCAGCTCTCCGCGTAGGTGAAGAGCATCTGGCCGCCGTCGTCCTGGACGAGCTGGCCGGTGAGTTCGTTGTGCAGATAGACATCGAGCGTTCGCGCCATGTTTAGTCTTCCTTCGTCGCCGGTGGCGTTAGCGCCAGTCTGATCCCGAGCGTCTGCAGGACCGTCAACGCCTTTCCGATCTCGCAGGTTTCCTTGCCCCGCTCCAGGTCGATAACGAAACGCAGTCCCGTTCCCGAGGTCAGCGCCAGGTCCTTCTGGGTGACGCCCAGTTTCTTACGCGTATCCCGGATCATCCGGCCGATTTGCTGGGTCGTGTATTTCAAGAGCGCCTCTCCGTAAGATTGTTACCGTACGGGAATATTGCGCCGGTTTGGGGTGAAAATCAACAAAATATTACCGAGCGGTAATATTTTATGGAAAACAGAGCTTCCGAGGCACAATGTTCCCGAGCGGGAACATGATCTCATTCCAATAGACTTCTTCCCTAAGATTATCCCGAGGCGCCCCGCTGAGTGGCCAGGCCATCTCCCCGCGTCCACCAGCGTCACCGCCCGCGCCCCACCGGCGAAGGCCGCAACGCGAGCATTCATCGTGGCGCTACCGGAGCGGGAGCCCGCAGGCGGCAATGTCGCCAACGCGTCGAGAGTAGCGCCCTCAGTCCGAAATACCCGATGCCGGATATGTGAATTCGATTCTTGCACATCTCTGAAGTGCGCAGATCGTTCCTATATTTCACGCCAGACGCACAAAGACTCCGTGTGCGCAGCGCTGCCGTCGCGTAGCCATGCATCGAGTTGCGCAGGGTCCTTCAGTTGCTGGCCGCGTACACGTGGAACAGCCACAAAGCGGCAACTGAGCTCCGGCAGGGCCGTCATGTCTCCCCATAGCTTTTCAAACTGGGCTACAGGGAAGATATCTTCCTGTCCTTTACCCCAGCGCTTCTTTACGTCTTTGAGCGTGATGTATGTGGGCATGCGCGCAGCTATAACGCGAACGGCAGCGTCGACCCGATCCGTGTCGTTGAGGGAATCGCGAGTCAGTTCAAATACGGCGAGCAAACGGTCTACATCGATCCAGTAGGTCGCGCTGTTGTAGTAGCGAAGGCGGCTTTCCAAATCTTCACTGGGAAGCGCAAGGCCCTCAATCAATCGAACCTTGCCATTCACGCTGGCGAGGCCCCCGCCGCGATCTTCCAGGTGCCGGGCAATCACTTCCGCAGTCAGTCCGGCCCCGCTCTGAATGTGATGACCGAGGATGGCTGGGTCTGCATCGACAGCCACGGTATCGATATTGTGGACCATGAGATAGGCCAACTGCGGCCGAATCTCAAGCAGGTGCTGAAGTGTCCCGTTTCTCAGCAGGTTGGCGATCTCATACCAATGGCCTACAGGGTGCAGGCACTGCATAGGTACGTTGTCGGTGTAGTCGGACCCTGGGCCTGCGCTTTCGGCCCACTGAATCAACGCTGCATGTTGGCGCTCTCGTACCTTCTGCGCCTGCTCGTCCAGCAACTGCTGCTGCATCTCCTCCCAGGCAAAGCGAAGATCGCGCACCATTGGGATCATGCGCAGGCCAATACTGCGCCCGGGTGAAAGCAGGAGTGGCCCGAGATAGCCGTAATTGTTCTCCGCGGCGAGGTGATCGGCGATGGCTTGGTGGGTGAGATAGCTGGTGGTGATGACGTGTGGAAGTGCGACGCCATACTCGCGGCTGGTCCTAAGACTTTTCGCCAGGTGGAGCTCAATGAAGTTACGGTACCGGCCGCCAAGCTTGCAGAAGGGGTTGAGAGCCTTCACGACTCCTGCACCGTGTGTCCAGCGCGAGCCCACGCCCCCTGCTAATGACACGACGGCAACGCGCCCCTCAACGAGGGCCTTCAGCCCGATGGCGCGATGACTTTCGTCGAGCGTGTCCGGCTCGGCGTCTTCAATGAGACTGGTGCCAGGCAGGCGGTTTTGCGCGAGACCAATCCTGCCGGAAAGAAGATCATGGTGGATCTGTTCGTGCTGCAAGCGGTCAAAACCGAAGTTGTCGAGGAGGGTCTTGAGTGTTTGCTTCGCGTTCCCGTCCGGATCGTCTCCGGTTGGGAGCATGTGATCGAATAACGTTTGAATCATGCCGGCGTAGTCCGACTTGTAGCGGCATGCTGCAGCGAAGCGCTCCAACTCGGCACGGCGCACCTGTGACATCCGCGACACTTCAGAGCGAATAAGCGGAGGCACTTGCTGGGTGTAATAGCCGGCAGGCATCAAGGCATCGTCCCCGGACAGCAACGCCGCCTGTGTGCCCTTCTCGTTGATCGCGAAATCGTAGACCACGGGCTCAATGGCAAAGGGAACGCTGCGTTCCATTTGCCGTCTGGTCTCGCTCATAATGCCCTGCAGCCTTGCCTGGGCTTGCGCCTTCCGTTCAGGGGCAAAAAGGAATCCCATTCCGCCGCCGCTCATACCCCCGAGCATCCAGAAACCCCAGAAATCATTACCGAATTCCTTGCGGGCACGGTCGATCAGCGTGTTCGTGTACAGATTGGCAGCCCACGGAACAATGGTCTGGATGGGGCCATCAAAGTTGCGCTGCAGACAGGCGCCGAGCGCGCGGATGTCACCGCGCTGAAGTTGATCGGTGATCTGATCGAGAATCCCGATGGCCTGGCGTCTGCCTTCCCACTCTTTTCCGCTGCGCAGGAGGTACTTCTCAGTGACCATTTCAAGAATTGGACCGACATCCTGTGCCATGCCGCCATGGACGAGTACCAGGCTCTGCTGGAGTTTATCGCGAGCTTCGCGGGGGACTTCGACTTCGGTCAAGATCCTGTGGCGCGGAAGTAAACACCCACGACTGATGGCGAATTCTGGATCGCCCTCTGCCGCCAGAACGCCGTGGATGAGTTTGATACCAGGCCAGACACCGCCAGAATCCTGCCACCCGCCACCGCTTCCGCCCAGCCATTCTCCAAGAATCGCGCGTGCGGCGACGAGCCGGCGGTCATCTTCTGCCATCCCACCTGTAAGGGAATTGATCTGGCCGGTGGCACGCATACAGACAGCGACGAGGCAGGCCAGCAGGCTGGTGGAAACCGCCAATCTTGAGCCCTTGGGGATATCATTCACCCGGCTGACGATCTCGATACCGTGGCCGGGCCTCCCAGTGAGCCGCTCCAGCAGATCAGCTAGAGGCTGCGTGGCCCCCTCGATCCCTGGAGGCACGATACCGCTGGCAATCACTCCTGCCTTCAACAGGCCCAGGTAGTCACGGGGAAAATCGAAGATTTCGGCAATGGAAGAAACGTCGCCAGAAACGCCCAGGTCGACGCTGGTCAGGCGGATGACGGGCTGGTCGATCACGCGCAGCCATGCCTCGACAGGCGGCCGAGGTTTCGTGGAGCCCTGGCTCGTCCCGCGGACCGCGAGATCTATGGAAACATTAAGGGCGCGCGCGCCCTCAGGGAAATCCATCCCGAGGAAGAAAATGTCACTCCATCCGCTGTGCGTGAAGTCCATTCGGACGGGCGTAGCTTCATGGAGGATGGGGAACGTGTGACCTCCGGCGCGAAGCTCGGGGCGAAGGCGCAAAGGATAGTCATAGGTATGGCCGGCACGGAACATCCACTGGTTACCGCGCACGTTCCGCACGCTATTGCGTACCTGGTCAGCGAGCGTCTGGAAGCCGAGCGCATGGTAGCTGGCGGCAAGAGCACTGGAGATAGAGGCGCTGGCACCATGTTCGGTTTGCGCAGCGAGGAAAACTGCGATCGCTTCCTCAAAGCGCCGCTCCAGCAGGTTCTTGAAGCCGGGGAAGGGAATAAGTGCAGGTGCGATCGATGGTACTAGCCGAGGAATATGAAAACGATGGATGGCGTAAAGGAAAAAGAGCGCACGGACGCGCTCGTAGAGGTTGTCACAGGTGCGGCGGAAGCTGTCAAGCTCGTGGCAGTCTTCAAGAAGCGATTCGAGGGTGGAGCCCTGGCACAGAGCATCCAGTGAGGAATTGCGTTGGTCCTCTCCGCTGGTAATGACCTCAATCAGCTGATTCACAAAGATGGACCTCCGCCGTTCGCGGCCAATTCGCGGTCGGCGAGGAGTTCGAGCATTTGCGTTAACACCTCACTGCGGTTCCGGCCACTCAGCGCGAGAGCGAGTTGGGCGATCAATAGACCGAACGGGGCACCGAGATCGTAGCGCCGGCCGTCGTCCTCGATGGCGAGGTACTGTTCCTGGCGTGCCAATATGGCCAGTGCATCCGACAGATTTACGCGTGCGTCGGTAGAGCCCCCCAGCAGCCTGTCCAGGATCTCCATCACGGTCGGAGTCAGCACGTGGATACCGCTAAAGCAGAGATAGTGACCTGCGCGAACGCCGGATACCAATAGGCGCTGTTCGGCTTCAGTTGGCGTGGGCTTTTCGATCACCGTATCCACGCGATACAGGTGGTTGTGTGGGGGAACACGGTGGCCGCCGACAGTCCCGAAACGCGTTAGAAGGCTCTCGCGCGTGAGGTGCACACTACTCACGGAACATCGTTCTTCTTGTGCAACTTCAACCAAGCGCTGAGCGGTAGTCTTTGAAGCAGTGCTGATGTAGAGATGGTCGCCCACCAGGTGGAGAAATGCGTCGTCGCCTGTAAATGAACGGGCGCAATGAATAGCGTGACCGTAACCGCGCGGTTCATGCTGAGGAATAAACCGGACCGACGAAGCGTAAGGTCCTGCGCTTTGCGCATAGGGCGCTTCATCTCCGGGACAGACGACGACCGCGATCTCCTCAACTCCGGCCGCAACCGATTGTTCGATCAGGATACGAAGCAGCGATTTCTCATTGCTGTCCCCGTCGATAAGGGTTTGAAGAGGCAGCGCGCGCTGAGAAGGCGCGGCGGCAGTAATGACAGCCTTCTTGACTAACAAAGGAGCTCCTGAGGGTGGTTCATCGCGGTTGCTTGCTCTTTTGCCCTTGGTTTGAACTGAACGACTCACAATTCAACTCAAGGGACAGGCTGTGAGATCTTGTCGGTTCATTCGTCCCGGCTGGCGTTCCCGCTGGAGGGTGGATTCGTACCTGCCAAACCGTCTGCCAAATTATAGCCGATAAACGACATACGGCCTAATTTAAGCGCCGGCAGTACATCGCATCCGCTCGCTCCCGCCCAAGGCCTCCAGACCAATATGGGAGCAGCCCAACGTATGAAGCTTCTAAAATGTGTCCACGGAGCACATTGAACGGTGATTGCTCGCCCACCAGGCAGGGCGCGATAGACCGGGCGCGAAACTGGCACGTCACGATTCGCAGCGCTAGGGTCAACTCCAACCGAATACACTTCGACCAGGATGAACAACTCCTCCCCACGGCCGCATACCCCTTCGGAAGAGATCGCCGGCCTCGTGGAGTGGGTCACGTACGACTTCGGGGAGCTGGATGAAGTCTCGTTGGCCTACGCGGTGACCATCCATAAGTCGCAGGGCTCGGAGTTCCCCGCGGCGGTCATGCCGGTGGCCATGCAGCACTACATGCTATTGCAGCGCAACCTGATCTACACCGGCATCACCCGCGCCAAGCGGTTACTGGTGGTGATCGGACAGAAGAAGGCCCTGGGCCTCGCCGTCAGGAATGATCAGTCACACAAGCGATACTCAGGGCTTCTGAGCAGCTTGAAGGAAACAGGCCGGTGATGGAGCTGCATCTACTCAATTGATGCCAACAGGCCGATGGGATCGGGGCGTTTGTGCTGTGCCGGGCAAGGCATGACTATCTTGCAGCATTTGACCCCCAATCGGCTCCACCAAAACCGTTCAAAGCTGAGCAAAACAGAACAGACAGCCGTTTCGATTTCAGGCGAAGCTAATTTAGAGTCGCCTATCGGGGACGGGTAAACCCCACGCCTTCAGGCGGCAGTGGTACTTGTTCTTGCCTTTTAGCCTCTCCAGACCACGAGGGGCGTAGTGAGCACAAAGGCGTTCAGGGTAACGAAGCTGAAGCAGCAATATCGGCCGCATGGCCGATCAATCCGGCTTCCAGCCGTAATTCCGAAGCCACCGGCTCTTAGCCGGTCGGTGAGGTCACACGCTATTGATCCGGCAAGAAAATACTGCTAAGCGGCATATGCGACGAGTGGATCTTTGAAGAAGGCTTTGATTCTTTCAGGATTGGTCTCGATAGCGGCCATGTGATTGGTTGCGGCCTGGCGCAATTTGTCTTTGGTGCG
>DATKWA010000017.1:0-10745 GCA_035529815.1 Occallatibacter sp.
CGCACCAAAGACAAATTGCGCCAGGCCGCAACCAATCACATGGCCGCTATCGAGACCAATCCTGAAAGAATCAAAGCCTTCTTCAAAGATCCACTCGTCGCATATGCCGCTTAGCAGTATTTTCTTGCCGGATCAATAATCGCCAACTACCAAACGGAAATGGACCACTACGACATAGTCCCCCAACCCGTAGCCGAAAAAATCCTCAACAACGCCAAACGCCCCGTAGAAGAAGAGGAAGAGTAACCACCTGCGGTGGGGCAGCCGCTCGCTTTCCGCTCGCACAATGCCTCCGTCTCTAGGACTCAAAACATCGAGGCCTAGAGACTGAGACCAAGGTTATAATTCAAGCGATCCAAGGTACAAGAACGGAGATCCGCTATGGATTACCGCGAGGAATCCTTTAGGCGCAAATTCAGCAGCGCTGCTCAACATTTGAATGTCAGTTCCGACCGAGTTGTATCGATGAAATTTCGCGAAAACGTCGGATCATACGACGAATATCGGGAACTTCTCGATACGCTTCAGCACGAAGCCGGAATTCATTACTCGGAAGTTGATGGTGACCTACAAGGTCGTGGATATTTGGTAGGCTTCGGAACGTCGAAGCTTCTCCTCGTGGAGCATGAGACCGGTCTTGAGATCCTGTACATTGCGGGATCCATTGCGTCGTTGTTCTCGCTGGTCCCTATGATTCTGCAAGGATGGGCCGCGATCCGTGGACGGTTTCCGAGAAGAGGCAGGCTAATCAATCAACCCGTGGAGATTCGCCGGATCGATCAAGCGGGCCGTTTGCACGAGGAACACCTCCATGATCATCAACTATCGGCACCATCGCTGCCCATGGGCACGCTAGCTCCAGCGTTTACGATAGCTGCGATGATCATAGAAAGCGACACGAAAAACCTTGTTCGACAAGTAGAGGAACTTACGCGTCGGATTGATGCTATCGAAAAAAAAGCGCTGCGCGAGCAAGTTGCCACGGAGCCAAAACAAACTAAGCCCAAAAAATCCATATCAAAAAAAACCAAGAAAGCAAAGGCAGGTCGGGTACCCCACCCCTGATCCAGCAATAAACTGAGGGTGGGGATCCACAAACTATCGACCACCACTTCCGCGCGAACATCCAAACTACCCTCGACGAAATATCCCAAAAGTAGGATAATCATGACACGACCGAACGTTGGCGATGAGAAGCCGCTCTTCTGGGTGGGCTCCGCACTTAAGGAGGTCACACGCTTCCCCGCCGACGTGCAACGCAGCATCGGTTTTGCCTTGAGCGCGGCGCAATACGGAGGCAAGCACCCCTCAGCCAAGCCGTGGAAGGGCGAAGGGCCGGGAGTGCTGGAGGTTGTTAAGGACTATGACGGCGATACCTACAGGGCGATTTACACAGTCCGCTTCACACGCGCCATTTACGTCTTGCACACCTTTCAGAAGAAGTCACCGAAGGGAATTGAAACGCGGCAATCGGATATTCACCTGGTGCACGAACGCTTGAAGATGGCGCAACAGGATTACGAGGAGAGATATGCCCACTAGAACCACGGAGCGAGTGATACCCAGCAGCGGCAACGTCTTTGCCGACATGAATCTACCGGATGCCGCCGAACTCGACACCAAGGCCCGCCTCGGAGCCGCCATCTGCCGCATTGTCGAACGCCGCCGCCTCACGCAAGCCGAAGTCGCCGCAGCCCTCGCCATCAATCAGCCCAAGGTATCCGCGTTGCTCAACTACAAGCTAGAAGGCTTCTCCGTCGAGCGGCTGATGCGCTTTCTGGTCGTCCTCGGCCAGGATGTAGAAATCGTTATCAAGGCTAAGCCCCGCTCTCGCTCCGCGCGCCTCGCCGTCCGAGCCGCCTGATTTTGCATTTGGGACCAAGCACTCGACTCCTCAACCAGCCAACGACGCCACCACCGCCTCCGGATGCCGCGCAATCACCGTCAAATAAGCTCGCGCCGCGCGATCCGGTCGCCGCCGCCCCTGCTCCCAATCCTGCACCGCCCGCGGGTCCAGCGCAAACCGCCGCGCAAACTCCATCCGGCTCAGCCCCGTCGCCGCCCGCACCGCCCGCACATCCACGTCAAGCGCCAGCGGAAACGTATGCACCGCCGCAGGCTCCGCATCCCCCTGAGCAATCGCCGCCGCCTCCCGCATCGCCTCCACAAGTTCCCCTGCAACATTCTTCCGCTTCATGGTTTGACCCTACTGAACTATGCGGCATTGCCGCACTATTGTCAATGACCGGCCCAGCCAGGTTTCCCTCATTTGCATAAAATTACCCGCCTCTAGCGCACACTTGTAGTTAGAGCCCGAGCCAAACCACCAAATCCAACTCCTCGCCCGCTCACCCCAAAAGCCATGAAAAAGAGAAACATCACCGTAAGTGTCGACGAAGAAACCTACCGCGCTGCCCGCATCTGGGCCGCCTGCAACAACACCTCCGTATCCGCCGTCGTCCGCGATCTGCTCAAGCGCCTGCGCGGAGCCCGCCGCACCCCGCCGGCCAAATCCGCCCCCCCCCTCCCTGTCAATTGCACCGATTATGGTGCAGTCGAAAAATAACCAGCCCATAATCAGCAAGATACATGCTCCTAAATATTACTAATTAGTAAACTACCCCGCGTAAAATGACGTTTTTATGCCGTTTTATTGAGAAAAAACGGCCCAATTCAGCCCTCAAACCCCCTTTCTCGACGCATTCCTCACAAGCCCGAAAAACCGCCCGCTGAAATTTTTTATCCCTGATCTCTGTTTCCTTTTCCCTGATCTCGGCTCCCCGAACTTCCCCCTTTTCCTCAGCCTCTCTGACCAACAGCCGCGATTTACACTGAAGCTTCACTGTTCATTTTTTCCTGAAGGAGCGGACCGCCATGTCTTATCCCGCAAACTATCGCTACACCCGCGAACACGAGTGGATCGAGCTCGATGGCTCAATCGGCACCATCGGCATCACCGACTACGCCCAAAACTCCCTCGGCGACATCGTCTATGTCGATGTTCCAAAGGTTGGCGACGCGGTCACTGCAAACGCCACCTTCGGTTCCGTCGAGAGCGTCAAAGCCGTCAGCGACCTCTACTCGCCCGTCAGCGGCGCCGTCACCGCAATCAACGAAGAGCTGAAAAACGCTCCCGACAAAATCAACGAAGCCCCGCACACAACCTGGATCATCAAGGTCCAGCTCTCGAACCCTGCCGAGTTCAACACCCTGCTCGACGCCGCCGCATACGAAGCCTTCATCTCCGAAGAAACCACGAGCTAGCTGCCGGCTTTTAGCCTCTAGCTTCTAGCTCGTTCTTCGATACTGAAGGCAGCATCGATTCATCCAGCACTCTCCTGGCGAGCTGCAGCCCAGTTCGCCCAACAGGCTTTTAGCTAGCAGCTAGAAGCTAGAGGCTAGAAGCTGAAAATGCGCTACCTGCCCAAATCGCCAGACGAACGCCTCAAGATGCTCGCCGACATCGGCGCGCCCTCCATCGACTCGCTGTTTGAAGTCATCCCAGCCGAGTACCGTCTGAGCCGCGACCTCGACGTTCCGCGCCAGCACGCCGAGAGCGAAATCGTCGCTTACTTCCGCGCCGCCGCCGACAAGAACGCCACCAACCACGCCAGCTTCCTCGGCGCTGGCGCCTATCGCCATTACCGCCCCGTCATCATCGACTCCCTCGTCCAGCGCGGCGAATTCCTCACCAGCTACACGCCCTATCAGGCCGAGATCACGCAAGGCACGCTCCAGGCCATCTTCGAATTCCAGACCATGATCGCCGAGCTCACCGGCATGGACGTCGCCAACGCCAGCATGTACGACGGATCGACCGGCGCCGCGGAAGCGGTCATGATGGCCGTCCGCATCACCGGCCGCCACAAGGCCGCCGTCGCCGCAACCGTCCATCCCGAATACCGCGAAGTAATGGCCACCTACGCCAAACACCAGGGCCTGCCTTCCACGCTCGTCCCCTACGACCGCGAAACCGGCCGCATCGATCTTGCCGCCCTCGAAGCCACCCTCACAGACGAAACCGCGGCCGTCCTCGTCCAGAGTCCCAACTTCTTCGGCATCGTTGAAGACATTCCCGCCATCGCTGACATCGCCCACAAGAAAGGCGCTCTGCTCATCGTCTCCATTGCAGAGGCCGTCTCCCTCGGCGTCGTCCGCCCGCCCGTTGAGGCAGACATCGTCAGCATGGAAGCCCAGTCCTTCGGCGTCGCCCTCAGCTACGGCGGTCCCTATTGCGGCGTCATCGCAACCAAAGACCAGTACGTCCGCCAGATCCCCGGCCGCCTCGTCGGCCAAACCGTAGACAGCAATGGCTACCGTGGCTTCGTCCTCACCCTCGCCACCCGCGAGCAGCACATCCGCCGCGAGAAGGCCACTTCCAACATCTGCACCAACCAGGCCCTCGTCGCTCTCATGGCCACCATCTTCCTCTCCGTCTATGGCAAGGAAGGCATCCGCGAGTTAGCCGAGCACAACCTGGCCAAAGCCGATTACGCCGCCAAAACCCTCAGCGCCCAGCCCGGCGCAAAGCTCCCGTTTACTGGCGCGCCCCGCTTCCACGAATTCGTTCTTCAAACCGACGAAGCCCCGGCAGCCTGGAGCCAGCGCCTGCTCGACCAAAAGATCGTCGGTGGCCTCGACCTCAGTCGCTGGTACCCCGAATTAGGCAACGCCACTCTTTGGTGCGCTACTGAAGTCATCACCCGCGAACAGATCGACGCCGCCGCCAGGCTTCTGGCCGCCGCACCGGTGGAGGCATAATGACTACCGACGCTACTCGCAAAACCACCGGCAAAGTCCGCCCCCACCAGACCCAGAACGAGTCTCTCCTCTTCGAGAAGTCCTCACCCGGCAAGCGCGCCTACAAAATGCCCCCGCTCGACGTCCCCGCTGTGGACGCCAAGTCCCTCTTGGGCGAAGCCCATCGTTCGCAGAGCGCGCAGCTCCCCGAACTCAGCGAAATCGAGATCATTCGCCACTTCACGCGCCTTTCCACCTGGAATTACGCCATCGATCTCGGCATGTACCCGCTCGGCTCCTGCACCATGAAGTACAACCCCCGCGTCAACGAAGCGGTCTCCCGCATCGAGGGCCTCGCCGAAGCGCATCCCTACCGTCCGGAGTCGCTCGCCCAGGGCATCCTCGAGGTAATTGACCTGCTCCAGCGCTGCCTCATCGAAATCACCGGCATGGACGCCATCACCCTCCAGCCCGCAGCCGGAGCCCACGGCGAGTTCACCGGCATCCTGCTCGTCCGCGCCTGGCACGAGTCACAGGGCAACGCCCGCAAGAAGATCCTCATCCCCGATTCCGCGCACGGAACCAACCCCGCCACGGCAGCCATCTGCGGCTACTCGGTAGAGAATCTCAAGTCCAATGCCGAAGGCGGCATCGACCTCGAAGCCCTCGCGGCCCAGGTGGACGAAGAAACCGCTGCCCTCATGCTCACCAACCCCTCCACCATCGGCGTCTTCGAAAGCCAGATCCACAAGATCGCCGACATCCTCCATGCCAAAGGCGCATTGCTCTACATGGACGGCGCCAACATGAACGCCCTCGTCGGCAAAACCCGCCCCGGCGACTTCGGCGTAGACGTCATGCACCTCAACCTCCACAAAACCTTCTCCACCCCCCACGGAGGAGGCGGTCCCGGCTCCGGCCCCGTCGCCTGCAAAGCCTTCCTCGAGCCCTTCCTCCCCACCCCCGTCCTAATTCAAAACCAAGACGGCACAAACCACTGGAATTACGATCGGCCACAATCCGTAGGCCGCGTCCGCGCCTTCTACGGCAACACCGGCATGTTCATCCGCGCCCTGGCCTATATTCTCGCCAACGGTCCCGACGGCCTCCGCCAGACCACCGAAGACGCGGTGCTGAACGCCAACTACATCCGGAAGAATCTCGAGGACCTCTACGAACTGCCCTACAAGACCGCCTCCATGCACGAGGTCGTCTTCAGCGACAAGCGACAGTCCACCCGGGGGGTCAAAACCGGCGACATCGCCAAGCGCCTCATCGACTACGGCTTTCATCCCTACACAGTCAGCTTCCCGCTCATCGTCCACGGCGCATTGATGATCGAACCCACCGAAAGCGAATCGCTCAAAGAACTGGATCTCTTCATAGCCGCCATGCGCTCCATTGCAAGAGAAGTAGAAGAAACACCCGAAGTGATCAAAACCGCGCCGCACTCCACGCGGGTCTCCCGACTAGACGAAGTGCAGGCAGCAAGGAAACCAATCCTCCGCTGGAAGCCGACAGAGTAGCGTCAGGATTTCTTGATCTGCCTTTCGGATGAGAGAATGGGTGCGGCTTGAAATCTAATATTGGGACCGCATCTATGTTTATTAAAATCTTCGAGGACAAGTTTTTATTGGCTAAGGCCGCAGCAGACCGTGCGGTAGCCGCTATTCAGCAGGCACTGGCCGAACGCAATCATGCGCGCATCATCGCCGCTACAGGCGCATCGCATTTTGAGTTCCTGGAGGCGTTGACCGCTCAGCGCGACATCGACTGGCCCAACGTTGAGATGTTTCACCTGGACGAATACATCGGTCTTCCCGCCGACCATCCGGCTAGTTTTCGCAAGTACCTGCGCGAAAGGCTGATCGAGAAGACCGGCATCACGCAATTCCACTTTCTCGCAGTCGATTCCGATCCCGAGGGTGTTGCCGAGCAGGTGGGCCTGGAACTCAATATCGCGCCAATCGACATCGCCTTTGTGGGCATCGGCGAAAACGGGCATCTTGCTTTCAACGACCCGCCCGCGGATTTTGATACCGAGAAGCCATACTTGATTGTCGAGCTTGATGAAGCGTGCCGCCGCCAGCAGGCCGGCGAAGGCTGGTTCACTGATATCTCCCAAGTTCCGACCCGCGCAGTGTCGATGTCGATCAGGCAAATTCTCAAAGCAAAGGAAATTCTGGTCGTCGTCCCGGATGCACGGAAAGCCAAGGCCGTGAAGGTGTGTCTCGAAGGAGAAATTACGCCTCTCGCTCCTGCGTCCATTCTGCGGCGGCACCCAAATGTGACCGTTTATCTTGATCGCGACTCCTCCGCCCTGTTAGCGCGTTAAACGCACACAAATCTCCCAGAGGGGTAGGGGTCATCGGTGACCAGCCACAAACCGCCCACCACGTGATCCACCGTCTACGCTGGTGGATTGGCGGATTGCTGCTCGCTTCCACGGTGATCAACTATCTCGACCGCCAGACGCTGTCGCTGCTGGCTCCGTTTCTCAAAGTCCAATACCACTGGACCAACACCGACTACGCCGCCATCGTCATCGCCTTCCGCATTGCGTATTCGATTGGCCAGTCGGCCTGCGGGCGACTGATGGATCGCATCGGCTCACGACGCGGCCTCACACTCACGGTGGCCTGGTACTCGCTCGTGTCGCTGCTTACTTCGCTCGCTTCCGGCTTCTGGAGCTTTGCTGGAATGCGCTTTCTTCTGGGCGCGGGCGAGTCGGGCAACTGGCCGGCAGCCATTAAAGTAGTAGGTGAGTGGTTTCCGCGCCAGGAGCGGGCGCTGGCAACAGCGCTTTTTGACAGCGGCAGTTCGCTGGGCGGCGCGATTGCGCCCTTTATCGTGCTCGGCATTTACTTTCGCTGGGGATGGCGGCCTGCCGTGATGGTTCCTGGTACGCTCGGGTTCTTGTGGCTGTTTTGCTGGCGCGGGCTTTACCATCCTCTCGAAAGTCATCCGAGACTCTCGACCGAGGAGCGACAGCTCATCACTGCAGTCTCAGCCGATGAGAGCTTCCCGCTAGAGCGCACCGCAAAAACGCCTTGGCTTGGGCTGCTCAGGCTGCGCCAAACGTGGGCGATCGTTGCTTCGAAAGCCTTCACCGACCCGGTCTGGTTTTTTGTCACCGACTGGTTCCCGATCTACCTGGTGGCGAAGGGCATCAACTTGCGTAGCAGTCTGCTGGCAATCTGGATTCCGTTTCTCGCCACCGATGCCGGGAACTTCTTTTCCGGCTGGCTTTCCGGCGTCCTCATTCGCCGCGGCTGGTCCCTCGCGGCCGCACGTAAAGCCTTCATCATCGGCGGCGGCATCGGGGTCCTCCTGCTTATCCCCACCATCTTCACCGCCAACGTCTACCTCATCACCGCGCTCTTTGCGCTTTCAACATTTTCGTACGGGTGCTTTACCACCATCGCCAATGTATTGCCTGCGGACCTGTTCGAAAACGCTTCTGTAGCTTCAGTCAGCGGCATCGGCAACACGGGGGCGGGACTGTGCACGATCGTCGCATCACTGCTGATAGGCGTTGTCTCTGATGCGCGCCATACTGCACTGCTCCATTCGTTCGACCCTATCCTGATTGTTGCTGGATTGCTGCCTTTTATCGGCATGATCGTGGTGCTGTTTCTGCTGCGCGAACCAAAGCAAGCTGTTCATGTCCTCTAGATCTACGAGAAGGATGTATGTTCGGGAGAGCGCGCGCCTGATCTTCGCACAATTATGCGCGTGGATCGGAACTCCGCTTGCGGAACAAAACCTTTAACTCACGCCGCCAGTGTTCACTCACAGCGATCAGTTCCCACTCCACCTGCGGTGCAAAGTACCGCAGTACCGGTTCATTGGCGGGATGAATCCGCAATGATGGCGCAATAAGCAACAACCGTGGCTCAAGCGGCGAAACCTCCACGCCCACAAAGTATCCCTGCCGCTCAAACGCAGACAGAGGCCGGCCGCCAACAACGGGCTGCCGGTCGTTGTTGAGGGCCCGTACGCGAATCCAATAATCCAGCGCCTGCAACGGAAGATGCAGATCCTCATTCGCCTTGAGTTCGATCACCGACAGGCGCCCTTTGCGGTCCAGCGTCAACAGGTCCAGCAGTCCTCGGTCACCGCTCGAAAGTGCAGGCACCTGTGCATACATCAAGTCGCCGCGCAGCCCCGGCAGTAGTTCAGTGATTCCCAGTCGCAATCGAGATTCAAGCCAGCGCTCCGGCTGCATGCGAAATAGCGAATCGTTGTGCACGCCATCGGGATACCGGCTTTGAAACAAGCGCATGCACAACTCCCGGCAAAGCCCTTCGTTCTCCTCAGTGAGTGGCGTCTCATTGGCGCCCGCACCAAAGGTGGCTTCGTCTTCACGCGCAAACGAGTGGACTCCGACCCCGTGCCGCACGCGAGCGAATTCCAGACCGTGCAGTAACAAACCCACTTCGGTAGCTGAAGTGGCCCGCACCTCCACTCGCTCGCGGGCCGAATCAGGAAGCAGCGCCATCAGCCTCGCAATTCCCGCCTCGCAACGATCAATTGCAGCAGCCGCTGAAAATGCATGAACCAGCCGCGACTCCAGGTTGCCCGTATCGCGGAAATCCACCGGCAACAATTCTTCGCTGCGCTCGTCGAGAGTGAAAAGCTGAAAATCGGCAGCAGCATGATTCAGCCAGGCCATGCGTTCTGCCGTTGTCCGCCACGCCCCGGCCGGCAAAATCACCTTGAGCCCGCCAAAGTGTCTTCTCCCGTCGCCGTGCTGCCGGCAGTACTCGAGCCACAGAATTCCCAGCGTCAGAATCCCGTCGATGATCGCACCAGACTCCGACTCGCTGACCCCGATCACCGCGTCTGCCGCAGTTCCCTTCAGCAGCCGCCCGCGCACATAAGCGGGCCCGAAGCTGTGCTCCAGATCCATCGCCGAGCGCAGCCCATCCACCTTCGCATCCAGGAATCTGCGCGTAAGGACGCGCCCCAGCAGTTTCTGATAGCTGCGCCGGCTGGCATCGCGCGCTGTAGGCGTGCGCCTGTCGCTCGTGGGCACAAGCTCCAGCGCCTGCGGCTTGGTCGCGCCCATCCTCCTGGTCATCACGCGCAGGCACTGCGCGCGCTCTTTCACCTCCACCACCGTGCGCACGAGGTTACGTTCTTCGCTCCAAAGTTGCAGCAGGCAGCGCCCGTGCGACTCGCTCACCGCGTAGCGGGCCGTACGCATATCGAAGAGGACGCGGCCGTCCTCCAGCAGCACAGCCCCGGGGTGGTCGGCGAGATAAGTTTCGATGCTTTGGACAAGATGGCCGGTCGCGGCCGCGGCGTCTTCTGCAGCCACGTTCTGCCTACCAGCCCATGCGGGCGCGCAGGCCGGTAATGTGCGCGGTGTGGTGACGCCCATGCCACTCGTAGAGCGCCAGTGCCGTCGAAAGGTTCTGGCGGCCACTCTTCGGATGAACGAATCCCTTAAGGAAATCTTCCTCCGTCATGGATTCCATCAGCGCCACCCAGTGCTGGTGCACCGCTTCGATGATGGCGAGCGAACCGTCGACCGGCAACCTGCTATCCGCCAACTCAGCCCATGCTGCCTCATCGTAGGCCTTGATAGTGGGCCAATCTTCGGTCAGAGCCAGCTTGAAGCGGATATAGGCGTTCACATGGCTATCGGCCACGTGATGCACCACCTGCCGCACCGTCCATCCGCCCTCGCGATAGGGTGTGTCGAGTTGTGTCTCGCTCAACCCGTTCACCGCCGCGCGCAGACGCTCGGGAAGCATGTGCAGACTTTGAATTAGCGCTGCGCGAATGCCAGTTGTGCTGCTGGCCGGCGGGCTGAAGCGCCCAATTGGATACCTCTGCTCGTCAATTTTCGTCATGGCAAAAACCTTAACACGCCGGCCGTTTTCGCGCGCAGAAGGCTTTCGCGGAAGAAACTGACATTGCACAATTCCTCGTGAAAAACGTGCACTAAGACTTGCGCTTGGGATGAACGGGGGTGGGGTGTTTCGTGGTCTCGTGTT
>DATKWA010000018.1:0-5870 GCA_035529815.1 Occallatibacter sp.
AGGTGGGCGTGGTCGGCACTGTGAAGTTCGAGGCGCGCATCAAGGAGCTGGTCGAGAACCTTCCCGACTTGGTCATTCTGGTCGAACCGCTCCTCGTTGTCCGGCGTGTCCTTCGCGAGCAGATCGGCGTCCTGCACCGCCTGTGTGTACCGAAAACCTAAATCCGAACGTAGTGGTGATGAAGTCCGCCAAGGATCACGTGTGAACTAATAGCTCCGGTCCGCTGAACGGGGCGAGAGACCGGCGCATCTTTGGCCAGTGACCGGTGTGTTCTGATGTCGTTGTAATAGTGGGCATAGGCCTGCAAGATCCAGCGCAGATGCGCCTCGCCCAACACGACGAAATGATCGACACACTCGCGCCGGATGGATCCGATCAGCCGTTCGGCAAAGCCATTCTGCCAATACGCGGCTGGTGCAGTAGGCTTATCCCGGATGCCCATGGCGCCCAATCGCCGTTTCGCAATGGTGCCGTAGATCCGATCCCGATCGCGAATGAGATATTTTGGGGCATCATCCCAAGGAAATGCCTCCGTTATCTGACGCGCGATCCATTCCGCTGTCGGATTTGTCGTGACGTTGATCCAGACGAGGTCTCTGCGGTCGAGCCGAACGATGACGAAGGCATAAAGCAGGTTGAAGCTGATGGTTGGGACAACGAACAGGTCCATGGCGGCAATGTCAGGCGCATGGTTGCGCAGAAAGGTCCGCCATCCCTGGCTCGGCGGTCCGCGTCGCTTGACCATGTATTTAGCGACGCTCGATTGCGCGACCTCAAACCCGAGCTTGAGCAGTTCGCCGTGGATGCGCGGCGCCCCCCATAGCGGGTTATCGATGCTCATCCGCCGGATCAACGCGCGGAGGTCCGAGTCGATCTTCGGCCGCCCTCCCCGGTGCACGCGACTTCCAACGCCAATAGCCGCGAAATCCTGCCCGATGCCAACGCACGAGCGTCTCGGGACGGATGATCGTGATAACCTGCAGGATCGACGGAACCCATCGATACAACTGGATAAAGAACCAGCGATCGTTGCTAGTCAGCTGGGGGCGCCCACGTACCTTACGCCGCAAAACGATCAACTGATGTCGGAGGGCCGCGTTCTCTGCTTCAAGCCGGCTCTTCGACTTGAATGGCGAGGCCAGGACGGCCAGGACGAAGCAGAGCAGTGCAAACATTGTGCTCTGACGTTAGGTGATTCCTTAAGACGATCAAATGCGGATGGGGTTTTCGGTACACACAGCGGTCAGAGACAAGCCCCGGCGGGGGGCGTTGGGCAAAAAGCCATGACATGAAAGGATGTGCGCGGGCTCTCGCCAATCAAGCCCTGTGGTGCGAACCCGTTAGACTAGATCAGGGCTGCCCGCGCACAACGGAAACCATAGATGAAGCGGGAGCACAGTAGAAGCCTGGGCTAGGTTTGACCGCTGTCGTCCGAAGTGCCCAACGGTACGTAGGGCGCGCGCCCGATGAGCTGCACCTGAATGTGGCATTCCGCGCCGCTTCGAAGCGATTTTTCTACATCGGTCTTACTCGAAATGCGGAATGCAAGTGGCGGCCTTCCGCACAACCAAGGGAGCGAGGCCCCGATTGCAGTAGGCACTACTAAGTGAATGTTACACCGATCGGCCTAGGTTGGCTGAATCCCACAGCCAACTTTAGTTGCACTTCGACCACGCAACCCTGCAACTAGCACGCGCCTACTCGGCGAAATTCGGAAACCGGTCCGTCGCATACCGTGCATGGCAAGCGGTGCATGCTTCGATCATTCGACTGAACTGCTTCCGTTGCTCCACTCTGTCTCCGACCTGCGCGGCCTGTGCCAGTGCCGCTGAAATATCATGGAAAGCCCTGTCTTGCCGGATGAAATCTTGCGGCACGGCAGACTTGAGGTCCGCCTCATCCTGGGGTGTCATCAACTTACGCAGGATGAAGCTATCGTGTATCTGTTGCGCTAGCTTCGCCACGCGCAGATCGTCTCCAGCCACCATGGCCGATAAGATTTTCTGGCTGGCATCATTGATGGACAGCATCTCCTTACGAAGGAGCTCCTGGAGCTTCGGGGTCAGCTTTGGCGAGACCGGTTCCATATCTTGATCTTGCGCCAGCACTAGCCCGCCAAGCGCAACGCAAGCCGTGAGCGCGAATGCCGGCAGTAGACGGTTCCTTGAGAGTATTCCAGCCATGTTCCATCCGTTCCCGAGTCAAGCGTCTTCTACTTTAAGCTCTTCTTCCACTCACCCGCTTCGAGCAATTGCGCCACCAGTGCGACTATCAGCCAGCGGAATCGGCCCAAAAGGTCCTTGTACAGCGTTTTGATGTACTTCTGAGCAAGATCAAGCCGAAGTGCCAATCGAAGGTTCGCCATGAACAAGCGACTGCTCATCGTTCCGGTTCTACTCGCCGCCGCAGGGGCTGCCGCTTACGCGTATTTCCAGCTGCGGCCAGAGGCCGATCCGAACCTGCTGGGCGTCTCCGGCAATATCGAAGTAATCGACGTCGAGGTGAGCTTTCGGATGTCAGGCTGGGTCGAGGCACGTCCGGTATCAGAGGGAGAACTGATCAGGGAAGACGACCTTGTCGCGCGCCTCGACAACACCGAGCTTGCTCAAGAAGTCGCACTCCGAAAAGCCGAGGTTGCGGCATATGGCGCCGAACTCGACGCACTCCTCGCCGGTTCCCGGCCGCAGGAAATCGCCGCCGCAAAGGCGGCGGTGGCCAAGGCTGAGGCTGAGGTTGAGCGTGCCAAACTGGAATTCGAACGGCAGAAGAGCTTGTTGGAGCGCCGTGTCGCGTCGGAGAAGACCTTCGAGGCTGCCCGGAGCACGCACGACGCGGCGATCGCAAGACTGGAAGAGGCGCGCGAGCAGCTCGACCTCGTGCGCGAAGGTCCCCGACAGGAGGAGATTGCTCGCGCGCGGGCGCGTCTCGAGCAGGCAAAGCAGTCCTTGGCGGTTGCCAGGACGCGGCTCGGCTATGCAACGCTGCAGGCGCCCTTATCCGGAATGATCTTGTCGGAGAACGTCGAGCCCGGGGAGTACGTGGTGCCGGGCGTGCCCGTCGTCACCATCGGCGATCTCGTTAACGCCTGGGTTCGGGCCTACGTCAACGAGACCGATCTGGGTCGTGTCAAGCTTGGTCAGCGGGTCTGCGTCGTCACCGACACGTATCCGGACAAAGCCTATCCCGGTGAACTGACGTTCATTTCGTCGGAAGCCGAGTTCACACGCATCCAGACAAACATCTTTAGATCAATGACTTGTGCGGCCTAGCGACCCACACCGCCGCGCTTCTCAACTGCGCCTGGGACCGCCTGAAGCGTCTCCGCTTTCGAGAGCTCTGGGGACGAGCTGGCTGAGGCTGTGCATGTCGCAGAAGTGCCACTGGCGGCCCAAGCCTTTCCCCATTAGGGGACCTGGGGTCTCTCTGAGCAGCCGCCCTGTCGGGGCGGCTTTGTCATTCAATGTTCGTTCGGATCTTTGTCCGCGTCGGCTTGAGTCGCGTGCACGGTGCCGTGGACGTGATCCGGCGGGCCATAAATCGCGTAAAGCTTTATCGGTTCGTTGCCGATATTCGTGATGTTGTGCCACGTGCCGGCAGGCACGAACACGGCCCAGTCCGCGCCGACTTCCCGTTCAAAACTCAACTGATCCTGGGCCGTCCCCATCTGAACCCGGCCCGTTCCCTGCTCAAGCCGCAGGAACTGATCATGGGTCTCGTGGACCTCCAACCCGATATCGCCACCCACCGGGATGCTCATCAAAGTCAGTTGGATGTTCTTGCCGGTCCAGCGCGTGATGCGAAAGTCGGGATTGTCGAGCGTGTCCTTCTCGATATCCACGACATAGGGGGCGGGGCCATAGTCTTTGGTGTCTGTCATGGGCGTCCTTTCAACATGCGTGTACTTTTGCCATCGACTTAGTGCCAGACAAATCAGTGAGAGCGGCCAAGGGCAGCATTGGACTGAATCGCAAAGTCACTGCTCTCGCTTGTGACCACCCGAGATCACTGTGGAAGCCGCCGCACCTCGCCCGGCAGTAAGTCGCGCGCGCGAGCCTCATCGGCCGCCTCGGCTGAGCCTCGCTTCAACGTGATGCGGTTGGAAGCTTCGTCCGCAGTCCAAGTCGCTCTTACCAACCAGATTGGCATAACTGCTTAGTCCCCTCCTTGATGGATTGTCGAGGAACCCTGCTCGACGTGCCGGACTCGACCCTGTCGGCCCCTCTGACACTTACTTCTGGCTGATGAAAGTGAGGTACATCAAGGCGAGGTAGACGACCGGAATGACTGTGAGCACGCCGATCTCGATGATCGTGGGCGCCGGGCAGGCCCCTGCCCACATCCGGTAGCCCACAAAGACCACGGCAGCGAGAACGAGAACGATACCGATGTACCATGGGAGCAGGCGATTACGGGGCACTTGTGACATCGAATCCTCCCCCTTAGGGTCAGCGTCTCGAAGTTAGGCATAAAGGCCCCGTCGGCCGCGCACGTTGACCTCAATCAACTCGCTCGGGCTGAGTACATTGTTCCAACCTCCACAATCGGAAGAACGCGCCATGTCAGCTATGGGTCAGAAGCGGGCGTCTGCTCTGTCACGCGCGATTCGCGGCGAAGTCGGCCTCCTGGCCAGAGCATGAAAATGCTCGTATATCAATGAGTTAGCGTGGCTGTGCTCGCAGTCTGCAGCGAATGGCTCTCTGGGTTCAAATTCCCTGTTAAGCGGAAAAATACAGGGAAATTTCGCAGGTTTGGCCGCGAAGGCGGGAAGACGGCTCGGTTTTCCGACTATAAATCAGCTGGTTACACCCAAATTCCCTACGCACCCGAACAGGGAATTTTCTCGAGCTAACAGGGAATTATTTCCCGCATAACAGGGAAAATCGCTGGCTAAATCTCGAGCGGATGGAATTTTCGGAAAGGATACAGCGCCTCAGTCACCCGAAGCGCGCTACCTGGGCTGAGGAACTCTGTCAGCCGTCGGGTCCTGCGCCAGCCAGACCAGAAAGAGCTTGTAACCGAGGCTGAAGATGACGGCCCCCACAAATAGGCCAAGAATCCCCTGGCTGATAAAGCCTCCGATGGCTCCCACGAAAATAACCAGCATCGGGACATCAGCGCCGCGGCCCAACAGAATGGGCTTAAGAATGTTGTCAATGGGAGCGACCACGATAGCCCAGAGCAGGAATCCGACCGCGGTGGCCGTGCTTGCGGTGTAAAATAGATAGATGACAACCGGAATCAGCACGAGCACCGCGCCTAACTGGATGACACCCAAGATAAGGCAGACCAGGGTAAGAAGCCCGGCCGCGGGCACACCAGCCACGACGAGACCCAAGCCCACAAGCAGCGCCTGGATCAATGCGACGCCAAGAATCCCGTTGGCTACGCTGCGCACGGTATGCTCTGCAACACCCGCGAACTCAACGCCACGCTGTCCGGCTAAGCGCGTCGCGAAAACCCGAGTCATCCGGCCTACGGCCTCAGAATTGGCGAGAAAGGCACCCGAAATTACAATTGCAAGCACGAATTGCAGAAACGCGAGTCCGGTACCCCCGAAGGTGTCCACGAACCAGTTACCGAAGCCCTTAAGCAGGGGGCTGGCTTGGTGCAAAGCCTTCTCAAGATCTTGAGATGCAAGTGCCCAGGCTTGGTGAATTGGTTCGCCAATCCAGGGCCAAGCAGCAACACTGTCCGGCGGCGGGGGAATATGAAGGTTTCCGCTCTGGAAAGATTGCACGACGCCGCGCACGCCGCGCACCAGGGAATCCCCGAGTAGCGCCGAGGGGACGGCGATCAAAAACAACAAGAACAAGGTGACCAACACGGCGGCCGTGATGCGTCGGCCGCCGAGGCCGTTCCGCAACCATTCA
>DATKWA010000019.1:0-11560 GCA_035529815.1 Occallatibacter sp.
AGGGAAACGGTATGGCCGTATGGTGCCGTCGTAAAGCTGCAAGCCGAAGACAGTTGGAAAGCCGTGTGAGGGAAAACTTCATGCACGGTTTGACGAGGGGCCGCTGAGGAGATCGCCTCAAATCAGTGGCCTACTCTACAGGGTCGCCCTGTACCTGCGAGTTGTTTTGTCTTGTTTTGCCGGACCGCCCTCAATGTAGGGCGGATTGAGCTTTTGGCGACGCCAAAATGCGCTTTTTACAGCTGGCGATCATCTGGTCATCCGGTACCTCATGAGTTTTGTAAGGTTTTGCGAACCCCACAATTAGGCGCTGGACTGAATACAAAATAACGGTCCCGATGGAACTTGCAAGGAACTCTCTTCAAAACGGTTTCGCTCACCCTATAATCAAACGCTATGAAGCTGCTTGTTCTTCCCCTGCTCGCCGCGATTTCCCTGCCTTGTGTAGCCCAGATGGCAATGGACCATCCTGCCCAGCCTGCCAATGCCGCCGCTCCGGAGCGGCTCGGCACTGTCTCCTTTTCTGTTTCGTGCATTCCGGCCGTGCAGGCGCCGTTCAACCGTGGCGTCGCGCTTTTGCATGACTTCTGGTTCGAAGAGGCGGAGCGACAGTTCGAAGCGATAGCCAAAGCCGACCCAGGCTGCGCCATGGCGCACTGGGGCGTGGCCATGACCTACTTCCATCAGATATGGGACCGGCCAGATGAGAGCGCAGTTGCGCAAGGGTGGGCGGAAATTGAGAAGGCACAGTCGACGCCTGCAAAGACCGCGAGAGAACGCGACTATATCGCGGCTCTGGCCGATTTCTACCGCCCCGGCCAGCAGGATTTTCAAGAGCGTGTCGATGCCTATTCCGCTGCGATGGGCAAACTGTACGGCCAGTATCCTGACGATGTTGACGCGGGCGCGTTCTATGCGTTGTCGCTGATGGCGGCAAGGCCGCCCGACGACGCCAGCCTGACGGCGGCACACAAAGCCATGGCGGTTCTCACTCCGCTTTTGGCGAAACATCCAGACAATCCGGGCCTGATCCATTACACGATTCACTCGTGTGACAATCCGGCGATGGCGGCCGAGGGGCTGGCCGCGGCCAACCACTTTGGCGAAGTTGCGCCGTCCGGGCCGCACGCCGCGCACATGCCGGGACATATTTACGCGCGCCTTGGCATGTGGCCACAGGACATTCAAGCAAACCTCGCCTCGGTAGCAGCCTCAAAGGTGGCACAGGCAAAATATGGCAGCGGCCTCATGGATGAGCCTCACGCCTATGACTTTCTGATGTACGCTTACCTGCAGAGCGGCCAGGATGATCGCGCGAAGTGGGTTCTGGACCAAGTCAATACGGTGCTAAACCAGATTGCCACCATGCCGGCGATGGCAGGCCAGCGGAATGCGGGGATGGTCCCGTACTATCGCATCAAATTTCCTGTTTTCTATGCGCTGGAGATGCGGGATTGGAAATCGGCAGCGGCGCTTGAGCCTGCGGCCGGTGCGCCGCCGGATAACGCGGTGCTTGATATCTGGGCGCGCGTGATTGCCGACGGGCATCTGCGTCACCCGGACGAGGCGCGTGCTGATCTTGCCCGCTACGATGCCCTGATCGACGAGATCAAAGAAGGCAAGGACGCGTATATGGCTGAGGGCACCGGCGCAAAGATCGAACGCGACGAGGTGATGGGTTGGGTCGCTTTTGCCGAGGGGAATAAGGACGACGCGTTGAAGCACATCCGCGCTGCCGCCGATCTTCAGGATAAGGTCGGCCAGGGCGAAGTGGATATTCCCGCGCGCGAGATGCTGGGCGATATGCTGCTGGATTTTAAGCAGCCGCAGCAGGCGCTGGTGGAATATGGAGCCGCGCTGAAGGAGAGCCCGAACCGGCTGAATGGCCTTTACCACGCCGGACTTGCGGCAGAGGCTGCGGGCGACAAAACAAAGGCGCTTGAGTTCTATGCGGCTCTGCTTAAGTCAACCGATAACGGCGCACATTCGGCACGGCCTGAATTTGCGCACGCGAAGAGTTATGTTGCGTCGGCGCAGATGGTGGGCCAGTGACGCAGTCGCATGCCCCGTTTGTTTTGCGTCCTGTCCCGTTGAATATGGCCTTGACGCTCGTGTCGCGAGTACTTTAAAGTTCGCCACTATGAAAAAATCCGCACGAATAGTAGCAGCAATTGGTCTTGTCCTTGGTGGCGTGCTCGGCATGGTGGGAACCATGGTCACGCAGCAAAACGTGCGCGCGATCGCGTGGGGCATCGACGGAACCGGGCTGGTAGTGGCCACCTCTCTGCTCGCCATCCTGTACTTCAGAAAAGGGCAACGATTGCGTTGCTGCCGGGTTTCTGGTCTACGCAATTGGCGAAGGAGTGATGCTGGGCGGGACGGCTGGGACTCTCGAGGCAAGCGTACCATCCTTTGCCGCGGGAACGGCTTTGTGGGCCGCGGCCCTGTTGCTCACGGGCATTCCAAAGGAGTTTGCCCTGTGGACACGCACGGCGAGCATCGTCGGGGGCATACTTTTTGCGATTGTGGCGGCGAAGATTTTTTGCGGCCAACTCGTACTGCCTACTACGTCGCCGCTGCCGTTCTTCGCGTACCCGTTCCTCGTCCTTTCGTTTGCCGGCTGGATTGTGAGCTTGCTGAAGGCAGACGAATAAAGTCGGCCTTGCGGCGAGACTACAAACGCAGATCGTCCGCGGTTGCGGACTTCTCTGGCTCCCCAAGCGGGTCGTTGTCGCGGTCGGTGACTTCGGCGAGATCGGCGAGGCGCGCAGCCAACTCGGCCGTCCAACAGGACTCGGGCGCTCGCCAGGACCAATTGCCGGCGGAGACGGCGGGCGTATTCATTCGTGCTTCCGAGCCAAGTTCGAGCAAATCCTGCACGGGAACCACGACAGTTTCGGCGACGCTGCCGGTAGCGGCGCGGATCATCGGCCACACCGGGTGCTTGCCAACAGGCCCCAGCAACGCTTCGACAGCCTTGCGTTCGGTCTTGCCCATCTGGTTCCACCAACCCTGCGTCGTGTCGTTGTCATGGGTGCCCGTATAGGCCACGGTGGCCGGCGAGAACTGGTGGGGCAGGTGTGTGTGCGCGCCCTTGTCGCTGAAGCCGAACTGCAAGACCTTCATGCCGGGAAAGCCGAGTTCTAGCCGGAGCGCGTCGACTTCGGGAGTGATGAGACCTAGATCTTCCGCGACCAGGGGCAGGGGCCCGAGTGCGGATTCGAGGGCGCGGAAGAGTTCGAGGCCCGGCGCCTTGATCCACTCACCGTTAATGGCCGTCTCCTCCTCGGCCGCAATCGCCCAATAGGCCTCGAAGCCGCGGAAGTGGTCGAGGCGGACGATGTCGTAGAGCGCGCATGCGCGGCGCACGCGATCGATCCACCACGCGAATCCCTGCTGTTGAAGCACGTCCCAGCGATAGAGCGGATTGCCCCAGCGCTGGCCGGTGGCAGAAAAATAATCAGGTGGGACGCCGGCGACGCGGATGGGCTGGAGTTCCTCGTCGAGTTCGAAAAGTTCGGGATGAACCCAGACGTCGGCCGAATCCATGTTCACGAAGATCGCAATATCGCCCAGGATGCGAATTGCATGGCTTGCCGCAGCCTTTCGGAGAAGTTCCCACTGCAGGGAAAAGGCGAACTGCAGCACCCTCTCCTGGGCCAGTGCCCGCGCACGGCTCTTCGTTGCTTCAGCAATCGCATTCGGCTCGCGTTTGCGCAGCGGCTCGGGCCAGGCCGTCCATGCGCCGGTGTTCAATTGCCGGCGCAGTTCGGCGTAGAGCGCGTAATCGTCGAGCCAGGTCGCTTCTGCACGGCAGAACTGCTTGAACTGCTTCCATTGTTCCGCCAGCTTAGCATCGTGCGGCCCACGATCGAGAAAGTTGCCCACCGCCTCATACAACAGGGGGAGCTTGCGCTGCTCGACTTGGTGGAAATCGACATTGCCTGTGCATCCGGCGAAGCCGGCGATGCGCTCACTGGCGATCCATCCCCAGTCGGCCAGAAGCTCCAGGCTGATGAGAGAAGGATTGCCGGCGAAGGCAGACGAGGCCGCATAGGGGGAGTTGCCGTAGCCGGTCGGCGCGAGCGGAAGAACCTGCCACACGTGCTGTTTGGCAGCGGCCAGAAAGGCGACGAACTCGTGCGCGGCTGGCCCCAGGTCGCCGATGCCACCATAGGAAGGCAGTGAACTGACGTGGAGCAGAACTCCGGAGGAACGCTGAAATTGCATGCTTCCATTATCGCCGGATGCGGCAAGGGGATCAGCCCGGAGCAGCGCCAAACCACTATAATCCCTTTGGCAATCCTCTCTTCGGCCTGCCACGTCCAAAAATTTTTCAAGAAAGTTCCGGGGACACATCGCTTGCAGATACGATTTCGCCGCTCGTTTCATTCCTTGCTGACATCGCAGTTTGCAGTTCTCGCGCTTGCCGTTATCGCGCCCCTGACCGCAGCGGCAGAATCGGCGCCACCGCCGCAGGTTGTACTCGGCAGCGGCTGGCAGTTGCAGGACGTGGCCAAGGCGCCGCAGCCGGGCGCGGAGATTGCGTCGCCGGGGTTCTCGACAGCCGGCTGGTATGCGGCGACGGTTCCCGGCACGGTGCTGACGACCCTGGTGAACAATCGCGTTTACCCGGAGCCGCTCTACGGAGAGAACAATCGTCCTGAGGTGATTCCCGACAGCCTGGCGCGGACGTCGTATTGGTATCGAACGTTGATCAAGATTCCAAAGTCCTACAAGAACCACGAGGTCTGGCTCAACTTCGACGGTGTCAACTACTCGGCTGTGGTGTGGGTGAATGGCGTTGAAGTGGGCACGATGCGCGGGGCCTTTATCCGCGGCATCTTCGATATCACGGCCGTTGTGAAGCCGGGCAAGGCGGCGGTGGTGGCCGTGCTGGTGACGCCGCAGCCGCATCCAGGCGTTCCGCACGAACACACGCTGCGGGCGGGCGTGGGACCGAACGGCGGTATCAGCGCCATCGATGGGCCGACGTTTCTTTCAACGCTCGGCTGGGACTGGATTCCCGCGATCCGCGACCGCGACACGGGGATATGGCAGAAGGTGTTTCTCTCGGCGACCGGCCCGGTGCTCGTGAAAGATCCGCTGGTGACGACCGATCTTCCGTTGCCCCGCACCGATTCGTCTGACGTGGCCGTCGAGGCCACTCTAGAAAATGTGAGCGACAAGACGCAGAAGGGCGTGGTGCAGGGGACGATTGAAAGCATCTCGTTCAAGAAAGAAGTGGAGCTTGCCCCGCACAGCACGCAAACGGTGCGCTTCGATGCGAAGTCGACGCCGGCGCTGCACATGGAGCATCCGCGCCTGTGGTGGCCGAATGGTTACGGTTCTCCAAACATGTACAAGCTACGTCTGAGCTTTAAGCAGGGACGCAAAATATCTGACGCCGAGGATGTGCCGTTTGGGGTGCGCAAGATCAGTTACAGCGTTCCTGGAACGGACACGCTCACGATTTCGGTGAATGGAGTTCTGGTGTTTATCCGCGGCGGAGACTGGGGCCTGGATGAAGCCATGAAGCGCATTCCGCGCGAGCGGCTCGAGGCACAGATTCGCATGCACAAGCTGGCGAATCTTAATCTGATTCGCAACTGGGTAGGGCAGAGTACGGGCGAAGATTTCTACGAGTTGTGCGACAAGTACGGAATCATGGTGTGGGACGAGTTCTTCCAGCCGAATCCGGGCGACGGGCCGAACCCCGACGACATTCCCACCTACATGGCCAACGTGCGTGACAAGATACTGCGGCTTCGCAATCATCCTTCGATTGTATTGTGGTGCGCGCGCAACGAAGGCGACCCTCCGCCGGAGATCGACGCGGCGCTACGGGCGCTGTTAGCGAAGTTGGAGCCGACGCGCCGCTACCAGCCCAGCTCGACCGACGGAGGCGGGGTGCGCTCGCATGGACCTTATTCCTGGCGTGCGCCGCGCGAGTTCTACACGATCACCGACGACTACTTCAAGACCGAAACCGGCAGCGTGTCGGTGCCTACGCTCGAGTCGATTCAGGGCATGATGCCGAAGAAGGATTGGGAATCGATCAACGATGACTGGGCAGAGCACGATTTTGCCAAAGGAAACTCGGGCGCAGACAAGTATCCTGCAGAAATCGCCGCGCGCTACGGCGCGTTTCGCAATCTAGCCGACTTTGTGCGCAAGGCTCAACTGGCAAACTATGAAGCCTTTCGTGCCATGTACGAGGGGCGCAATGCGAAGCTCTTTCATCCGACGACGGCCGTCATCACATGGATGAGCAATCCGGCGCAGCCCAGCTTTGTGTGGCAGATTTATCACTATGATTTTGAGCCGATGTCGTCGTTCTTCGCGGTGCAGAAGGCCGGCGAGATGGTTCATATTCAGTACAACCAAGCGAACGGCGAACTGCAGGTGATCAATAATTTCCCGACGCCTGTCAGGGATGCGGTTGCGCATGTTGCGATTTACAACCTTGACGGCACGCTGGCCTACGAGCACGAGACCAAAGTGAATGCCGAGCCGGATGTGGCTACGAACTTGGGTGCGATTGAATTTCCGGCGACGGTCTCGCCGGTTCACTTTATCAAGCTGGACTTGCTGGACTCCAAAGGCAAGCTGCTGTCGTCGAATTTCTATTGGCGCAGTCTGCCTGAGCATCCGGATGATTTCGGCGATCTGAACAAAATGGCGCGGGTCACGCTCGATGCGAAGGCCGCAAGCAACGACTCGGGTGGCGAGCGGACAGTGACGGTGACGCTGCACAATCCGTCGCAACATATCGCGTTGATGGCGCACCTGCAACTGCGGCGGCAGAAGTCTGGTGAGCGCGTATTGCCGGCGTTCTACAGCGACAACTATGTGTCTCTGGTTCCGAACGAAACTCGGACCATCACCATCGATGCAGCCGTGAGCAACTTCAACGGCGAAGATGCACTGGTTGTCTTTGACGGATGGAATGTGATGGTTGCGGAGGCGAAGTTCAAGGGTGTGTCGGTGGCGTCGAACCTCGACGCGGATCCAATGCACTCACCTGCAACCTGGCTGCCGTATCAGACAATCGGGCTACGGTAAGGTAACCATTCCCTTACGCGGAAAGGCCCGCAACCACTGTGGTTGCGGGCCTTTCCATTTCGTGTGTGAGTTGCCGGCCGGGTTACATGCCGGGCAGCGACGGGCTCTTTGCCTTGGCGTTGAACTGGATGAGGTTGTGCTTCTTGTAGTTGTCCAGCACGCCGTTCATGAAGATGTTGAAGGCCTCGGCGCGGCGCTCTTCCAGAAGCTGGTCGCGCGTCGCATCAAAGTTCTTTGCAATCTCGTCCGCTGTGGGCTCCTGCTTGTCGGTGATCCGGGCGACGACTCCGGTGCGCTGTGCGTTGATGGGGCCGCTGATGTTGCCCACCGAGAGGTCGAAGAGCTGCGGCGCCACCTGCGCCACCGCGCCCAGATCGGGCACTTGGCCGGATGGATCGACGAGGTCGCTGGTCTTGATGGCCGCGCCCATCTCCTTGGCTGCCTTGGCCAGATCGTTTTCCGACTTGGCGCGCTCGGACAACTCCATGGTCTTCTGCGCGAGCAGGCCGGGGAGTTGCTCGTCGCGATAGTCGTCGAGCACGTGTGACTTCCAATCGGCAAACGCGGGTGCGTGGGCCGCTGCAATTCCGGTGACCTGGAAGATGGCGTAGCCCTCGCCCGTGGATGCATCTTGCGGCGGGTCGCCCTGTTTGGCCGCGAATGCCTTCTCCAGCAACTGCGAGCTGTCCGGCAGGGCCGAAATCACGCCCTGGGCGCCGACCGGAGGCGTGGTGACCAGCTCAAGATGATGGGCCGCCGCGGTCTTTTCCAGGCCGTTTTTAATGGCCTCCGACGTGAGCGTCTTGGCATAGTCGTTCTCAGCCTGCGCCTCGTTTTGGCGCTGTAGCGTTGCTTTGATCGTCGGCTCCACTTCGGCGAGCGACTGCGCGTGGGCCGCATTACGCGCTTCCACCTGCACAACGTGATAGCCGAACTGGCTCTTCACAATCTGGACGTCGCCGATCTTCTGCGAGAAGATGGCTGTGTCAAACGCCGGGACCATGCGGCCGCGCTGGGAGAAGCCGAGCTCGCCGCCTGTATCCTTGCTGCCGGGGTCGTCGGAGTATTTCTTCGCCAACTCGGTCCAGCTTCCGCCGGCCTGGAGCTGCTTGAGCACGCTTTCTGCCTTGGCCTTGGCCGCAGCATCCGTTTTGGCGTCCGCGCCGGCCGGCACAGAGATGAGGATGTGGCGCGACTTGGCCTGTTCCGGAACCGAATACTCTGACTGGTGCTGGGTGAAGTACTGCTGAATCTGCTGCTCGGTGATCTGTGGCACGCCTCCGGGAATCTGGCTTGGCGTAAACGCAAAGTAAGTAATCTTGCGCTCTTCCGGCACGGCCGAGGCATAGCGCGCGGCATTTTTCTTGAAGAAGGCCTGGAGCTCGCTGTCGCTTGGATTGATGGTTTTACGCAGATCGTCGGCGGAGATGACCGCATAGTCGAACTTAATTTTGAGATGGCTCCTGCGATAGGCCTCGCGGACTTCCTGGTCGCTGACGGTTACGCTGCCCGAGATCAGCGCCTGCAGCCGGCGGACGATGATGTCCGTCTTTATGCTGTTCTCAAAGTCCTTGACCGACATGTTGAGCCGCTCAGAGATGAGCGCTGCGTACTGCTCGTCGCCGATGAACTTGCCATCGGGAAACAGAACCTCGCCTGTCGGCCCAGTGCGCAGGTAAGCGCTCACATCCTCGTCGGTGGCGCGGATGCCCAGCTTGCTTGCCTCTTCAAGCATCACCTGCTGCTGGACAAGCTGCTGTCCAACCTGCTGCTCGAAGAAATTCAGGATCATCGGGTTGTCAGCATACTGCGGGCCGCGCTGCTGCAACTGCTGGCGGGCAACCTGCTCCACGCGCATCTGGCTAACCGACTCTCCGGAGGAGAAAAAGCGGCTGTACCAGTGCGGATAGACGACGGCATAGGTGTCGGCGGATGCCGAGCCGCCGCCCATGAGGCCGGGGATCAGGTACACGCACATCGAAACGGAAGCGGCGCCGATGATGACGACCAGAAGTGCCTTGGTCAGGCGATTATCTGTTTGCAGGAAACGAATCATGGATGGACTTGGACCTTCAACTCTCTACGCGCGAACACGGCATGTCTCCCGAGGCAGCTCTCCAAACGGCTGCAACCGGGCACATCCCGCGAATGCGCAATTCTCGCGCAATTCTCGATTGACGCGATTCTTTATCATTATAGACGAGCCGTGGCGCTCAAAGACTGGACTTATTCGCGGCCATTTGGCCCGCGGAGGGAGGAAATTGCGCGAGAATGATGTTGAATTTTGTGGCGAGCAAGCGCGCGGCGAGGCGGCACCATGGATTTGACGCACCTGATCACCCCAGCCAATGTCATTGCCGCCTGTCTGGCGCTCGTGCCGTTTCTGGCGGTGGCCTTCTTTTCGGAGCGGCTCGCCGGGAGTGCCCGCGCGCTGCCGGTTTGGGCGCAACTGGCGTGCCCGGCGCTCGTGAGTGTTCCTTATCTGGTGGTGGCGTGCGCGGCGGGCAATTTTCGATGGGGGTGGTTTGCGCTGTATGCCGCGCTGCCGGTTACGATCGCGTTTCTGCTCTGGCAGGTGGCGCAGTCTGACGCAGAGCAACGCGGTGGCTGGCAGGATTTTCTCATTCTCGCAGTGCTGGGCCTGGCGGTCGATCTGCGCTGGTTTGAGGGTGCGTGGCCGGCGCACCTTGCAATCTTCAACAAAGTCCTGCTGCTCGACACGGGCATCTACGGCTTCGTGCTGGTGCGGAATCTTGGGGGGACCGGCTTCGATCTTCGTCTGCGCTGGCGCGACGCTGCTTTCGGCTTGCGCGAGCTGGTTTTTTATGTGCCCATTGCGCTCGGGCTCGGGTTGAGCCTGGGCTTTCTGCATCTGCATGTGGCATGGCCGGGGCTTGGTGCGATTGGCTTTGCGTGGATCTTTACGTTCTTTTTCATCGCGGTGCCAGAGGAGCTGTTTTTTCGCGGCTGGCTTCAGAATCTGCTGGAGCGGCGCATGGGACGGTTGCCGGCTCTGCTGTTGACCTCGGTGCTGTTCGGGTTGGCGCACTTCAACAAGCGCGCCGTGCACTTCAACTGGCGCTATGTGCTGCTGGCGGCGCTGGCGGGCATTTTCTATGGCCGGGCATGGCGGCAGGAGCGGCGCGTGGGCGCGTCGGCCGTGACCCACGCCTCAGTGGACGCGCTTTGGTCCTTGTGGCTGAAGTAACGCGGTGTGCCTGTGCCCATAGGTGAGGTAACCGAGGCCAACGCGCATGTTGTGGACGGCCGGGCCGGGAATCGTGACGGCGATGGTGATGCCGAAGATGGCGTGGGCAATGGCCAGTGGATAGAGATTGCGGTAGCGGAGAAACAGCAGGCAAGCGGCGAAACCCCAGATGAGCGTGGCCGGAGCAAGAATAGGATTGGGCAGATGCGCCAGCGCGAACAAGCCCGCCGCCTCCAAGCCCGCCGACTTTGCTCCGGGGAGCAAGCGCAGCAGGCGCAGCAGGAAAAAGCACTGGAGCAGAAACTCCTGCACGAAGGTCCACAGCGCGTAGGCCCAGTAGGTGGCGATGAAGCGAAGAGGACTGGTGGGAATGTGCAGTGTCTGCATCCGGCCGGCCGCGGCGAAAGCTACGGCCGCCAGCGCCAGGGCCGCTCCAGCGATCCATAGCGAGCGGAAGAAATTCTTCCTGCGCAGGCCGCATGCCTCAAGCCCCTGAAACGAGAGGACAGTCATGGTTGCGAGTGCGGCAACGGCTGCCAGCCACAGGAACCTTTGCAAGGGGCGCGGCGACCAGATGACGGACAGAATCAGCGCATAGGCGAAGGCGATTTCGAGCAGGGCGCGCCGCTTGCCGCCAATCTCCGCCGAGTTTCCAGCTGCCGCCCGGTCTGCCATGCAGACGATGGTAAGCCAATCGCTTGCCGCTATTCCAGAATGATGGCGGGCTCGGGTTCGTGGCCGTGGGTAGTGAGGGCAATGGCGGCGGCCAGAATCAGCGCGCCGCCTGCCCAGGCGTAAGGGCCCAGGTGTTCACCGAGCAGCTCGACGCCGAGAATGGAGCCCATGGCCGGCTCAATGTTGAGGAAGACGCCGGCGCGCGAGGCCGGGACGTGGTGAATGCCCCAGTTCCACAAGAGCGTGGTGGTGGCTGTACAGAGCAGGCCGCTGATGGCCAGAGCAGTCCAGGCGAGCGAGCTTACGTGGGCGAAGGGCGGCGGCTGCGCGTGACTGTGGGTGAGGGGAGACAGCATCCACGGCCCCATGACCCACACCACCAGCATGGCGGTTCCGGAAAGAATTGTGTAAGCAGTCACAACCGGCGGGCTGTGGTTCTCCATCAGTTTTTTGCTGAGAAGAATCCAGGCCAGGGCGATGAAGAGTGAAGCTAACACCATCAGGTCGCCGGCCAGCGTGGGCACTTCGCCTGCTCCGGCAGTGGTGCGGCTTGCGCCGAGAGTGACCAGCGCAGCGCCCACCGTGGAGCCGCACAGGGCAACCCAGCCGAGT
>DATKWA010000020.1:0-2704 GCA_035529815.1 Occallatibacter sp.
TATAAATACGCCGATATCGATGGGAATGTCCATCTCTTTTCTTGCGCCAAGTTGTAGAGGAAACCAATTAATCAATATGTTATACTGCAGAATGTCGCTAATATTGAAACTGCCGCCCGCATCGTTGCCCGGCGCATTTATCTTTACAATTGCGGCAGAATTAAATTTACAGCCCTGCGCCGGGTACTTCATCGAAGTCCCTCCATCAGGTCCGCTAGGAGTCTGTCGGGGATAGCGGATACGCTTTTGGAAGTTTGATCTTGCCGATGCCTTGGGCCGAGGCCGCATCACCGCCAGGAGCAGACCTCGGGGGCCGTTTCGATCCAGTTGCGATGGGATTTTCAGTTATGCGGGTTGCAGAAAAGCTGATATGCCTCTCGCCCGCCCTTCAAGCCGCTTGCGCAACCCAGCCGGAGCGGAATAGCTTCAGCAGGTTGCTGGTCAGGCACACCAGTTTCCACTCCGACCGGACATTTTCCAGGCCGCGCAAGCTGAAGCGCCGAAACCCTCGTCGCTCCTTGATCTGTCCGAAGACCGGTTCGACGATCGCCTTGCGCATCTTGTAAACGGCTCGCCCGGCCTCGGTGCGCAGTTTGTGCTGCATCGCTTCTTTAGCCGTGGCTCCGTCCGGCGGCGGCCCGCTGGCCGTCTCCAGCGTTTCTCCATGCTGGATGCGTCCCGTAGCGATGTGAAGATCGATGCCTGCCACGCTTTCATCGCTCACATTGGCTTCGCTAAAGTAACCCGCGTCGGCGCTGGCCGCCCCTGGTTCGCGGCCCATGTTCTCTCTTGTCTGGCCTAACATCGGCAGCAGTTGCTTGCTGTCGTTAGCCTCCTGCGTCACCTCGGCCGCCACGATCACCTGCGCCGTCGAGTCCACCACGGCCTGCGCGTTGTAACCCTGAACAAAGCTGCCCTTGTTAGCCCCATCGGGCATGATGCGGCTGTCCGGATCGGTGAAGTTGCGCTGTGCCTTGGGCGATGGCCTGGCCTGCTCCGGGTCCGGCACCTCGGGATCGCGCCCGCGCGCCTTCCGGCCCGTCTGTTCTTCCTCTTCGCGCCGCGCCGCCAGCTTGGCTTCCGCTTCGGCGCGTTGCTGCTCGGCCTTCTCCCGCGCCTCTCGTTCCAAGTCCGCCTTGGCTTCGGCCAGCTTCTTCAAACGGCTCTCCCGCCGGGCTAACTCCTGCGGTAACTCGTCACCGCGCCGTCCCTTGCCATACTGCGCATCCTCGGCCGCATCCACATCTTCGGCCTGCTTCAGCAGCGCTTCGATCTCCCGCTTCAACCGCGCTTCGGTCTCTGTCATCCGCTGATAACTCTGCGCCTTGTGCTTGCTCGCGTTGGCCTTGATCTTGGTCCCGTCAATAGCTACATGGCCCAGCTTTACCAACCCCGCCTTCTCACACAACTGTAGAGCCTGCGTGAACAACCCCGCCAGCGCCGGCAGGTGCCGCTTGCGGAACTCCGCGATGGTGTCGTGGTCCGGATGCTGATCCCCACTCAGATACCGGAACGCCACGTCCTCATAGCTCCGCGCTTCGATCTTGCGCGAACTGTACACCCCCGTCGCGTAGCCGTACAGCAACAGCCGCAACATCATCTCCGGCGCATACGCCGACTGACCGCGGCCGTCTCTTTCCTCGTAGGAAGCGTAGATCGCGCTCAGATCCAGATGCTGCACCACGTCGGCCAGAAAGCGCGCCAGATGGTTATCCGGAAGCCAATCGTGTAGAGATGGCGGCAGCAGCAGCGCCTGATCCAGAGCGTCGAAACGAAAACTCTTCCCCATGTCCGCATCGTAAACCGATGCGACTGCCTTCATCTTGAATTTCACCGAAAAGGGAATCTATTCCCGACACACTCCTAGTATTACAACGTTAAGCGCTAAGGACTATGCGAGTGATCCACCGCAGCCCCGCAGTAAGCGCAGTTGCCTGTCCACGTGAAAAGTAAGTATTGGATTTCACGCCGAGTCCTTGGCAGGGTCCACCCAGAAGTTTTTTTTACTGCGCAAAGTTTCCAGGGTCAGGAAGGAGTGCGCCAGCATCACCAGGGTCACATGATGGTGCCAGCCGTTCCAACTCCTTCCTTCATAATGATCCAGGCCCAGCTCTTCCTTTAACTGGTGGTAGTCTTGTTCGATTTTCCACCGGCACTTGGTGATGCGCACCAGGCGGCGCAGCGTGTAGCTCGGCGGCAGATCGCAGAAGAAGTATTTGACCGGTTCCTTCTCCGCTTCCGGCCATTCCACCAGGAGCCAGATTTCCTTGTGCGGCGGATCCCCATCGACGAATCCGTGGGACGGCTGTACCCTGAGAGCGAGGAAGCGTGACTCCAGCCAGCCTTTGGACCCCTCGCGCCAACGAACCGTCTTCCAGCCTTTGGCCTTTAGCGCCACGTCTTTCACCGAACTCGGCCGTTGGTCTCCGTAGTCCCACTTCTTCGGCGGAGCCCCGCGCCCGCTATATTCCGGCACGTTGATGCTGGGCGCTTTGACCCAAACTCCGGTTTGCGGCGCGATGCCCACGGCGTAGCGCAGACCTCGCTCTTCCAGCCCCTCGCGAAACTCCGTTGCCTCGCCGTATCCCGCATCGCCAAGCACAATCCGGTCCGGCAAGCCCCAACCCCGTGCTTGATCGAGCAGATCCAACGCCAATTCCCACTTCTTCTTAAAGACAACTTCTTCCGGAACTCCGGCCGCCCG
>DATKWA010000021.1:0-8559 GCA_035529815.1 Occallatibacter sp.
GTAGTATCTTGCCCCGAAGTAGTCGTTTCCTGATTCGGTATCACGTTCTTTGCCGGTAGTACACGACCCGACACGGTTTAATTCCGCCTGTCCGCGCAAGCCTAATGCGGTCGTGGAGTTGCAGGCAGTCGGCCCCTGATACAAGGCCGGATTTCTGCTCGGAAGCCCCTGATGCGGTTTTTCGCCTCCAAGCCGCATTGCGGCCAAGAGGCCGTCTGGGATACGCGTGCTTGGTGCTGGCTGCATGTGGCTACGATTGTACGGCTTAAGGGCTTGGGATGGGCAGCGGATGCCGCCCCGGATGCGCGCCGGGATCGGAGACGGATTCCGGGCATAGTCCGTTCTTCTTTAGCTGTAAATACAACAGCTAAAGGGGGAAGGATTCTTGATTGTTTCACATGACTTTGACCGGGTTGTAACCGGGCCTTTGCGTGGCTCAGAAGGGACGGATTCGGCGACTAATCGCCGGTCTCTTCGCGGTCTTCTGCCGCGTCTCTTTCGAGCGCCGCCGCCAGTTCTTCGGCGGCGGGATTGCCAAGCTGGAAGCCTTTCGGAGCGGGCAACGGCGGCGCTTTCTCCGGCTCGATGAACGCTGCCGGATGGGTCGCCGCGTAGACCTGTTGAAGAGCGCGCAGCGCAACCTGCGTGTAAATCTGCGTGGTCTTGATGTCCTCGTGTCCGAGGATCTGCTGGATAAAACGGATGTCGGCCCCGTTCTCGTGCATGTGCGTGGCCATGCAGTGGCGCAGCAAGTGGCAGGCTCCGCCCTTGCCAGACTTGGCCGCGCCGATGCGTTCCTTGACCACGTAGGTCAGATGGTCGCGGCTGAACGGCTCGCCGTCCGCAGTAAGGAACGCCGTGAAGTCGTCCGGCTCGATGGCAAGCTGGGGCCGCGCCTCGGCGATGTACTTGCGCAACCACGCCGCCGCCCGCTCTCCGATCGGCACGTATCGGTCTTTCTTGCCCTTGCCCTGGTTGACCAGGATCAGGCCGCGGTCAAGCTGGAGATCGAAGAGTTTCAGGCGCACGACCTCCAAACGCCGCAAGCCGGTCGCATAGATCGTTTCCAAGATGGCGCGGTCGCGCAAGCCGATTGGCTCCTCGACCTCGCACAGCGTCATGATGCGCTCGACCTCTTCAACGGAGAGGATGGTCTTGGGCAACGTGCGGCCCAGCCTGGGCAAGTCGATTTCAGACGCCGGGTTATGCAGGATGTGATTCTGCCGCGTCATCCAACGGAACCACACGCGCAGCGGCACAAGCCGCGCGTGCTGGCTGCGGAAGGTCAGCGGCTCCCCGTTCTTTTTGCGGTAGAAGAACAAGTACCGCTGATAGCGTTCCAGCACTGGCCGCGTGACCTCGATGGGTTCGCGCAAGCCGTGCTCATAGGCCCACTCGATGAAGAAGCCGATGTGAACGAGACGGTTTTTCACCGTGAACTCGGAGTAGCCGCGCACCCTGAGCGCGTCCAGATGCTCGTACATCAGCAGTTCCATCGGCGTCCTGGGCGCGGCCTGGGGCTTGCGGGTTTTGGTTACGCGGGCCATGCGCTGCCCCCTGTTCTGCCGTTGGGCCTGGGCACAGGTACGACTACGACGGGAGTCTGCGGAGCGCTGCTGGCCTCGGCCCCCATATATGCGTTTTTCGCGCTTTTAACAGAAAAACCGTCTTCCACCCGCGTCATTGCTGGCGATTTCGCATCGTGACCACCCCCAGACACCCCCGTGACACCCCCGTGTCCGGCGGGTGACACCCCGGCCTCGAAGTGTGACACCCCCTCCTCCAACCGTGACCGGTCGGCCTCCACGCGCACGGATTTTGCGCCGTAACTCAGCCCCGGCAGGACCGGCCTGCCGTTTTCGTCCATCTCGAAGTTGAGCGCATAGACGAAGCTCTGACCGGCTACGCCGCGATGCAGGGCCAGATACTCAAGGTCTTCAAGGCGCGAGAGATGCTTCTTTAGCTGCGAGTCTCCCCAGCCGGTAAACTGCCGCACCGTGGCCCGCGTGAAGCGATAGTCCAGCCGCTCGATCTGGAGACGTTCGCATTCCGCCGTCACCATCTTGTCGATCAGCAGCAACAGGCGGCGCGTCTGCGGCGGCACATCGTCCAGCGAACGCATCAGCACATGACTGGCAAGCTCCCAGGCCAGCTTTGCATCGGCCTCGGTCGCCTCGATGTACTCGAAGGTTTCGCCGTCCTCATCGATGCTGGTTTTGATTTCGCGCTGATGCTGATTGAGCAACGCTATCGCCTGGATCAGCGCGATGAACTTCATGTGGTCGCGCCGCGTCCGGGTCATCGTGTCCGGGAAGCGGCGCTCCTTCAAGCACTCGATGACCACATCGACCGGGCGCAAGAGACGCTGCGCGTTGCGGTGCAGGCGCACGATCTTGTCCCGCCGCCTCCGCGCTTTCAGCCCGTCGAGTGTCTGTGCCTCGCGCTGCTTTTGATGGATGGCCTGGGTCTGCTCGCGGTCCTCGTTGACGGCCAGCACAAGGCAGCGGTTCATCAGTTCCTCGTCCACCTCGTGCGCCGTCGTCGTCAGGAACAGCATCACCGGGCCTTCCACTGTGTACTCGTGCGTAACGTGCTTGCCGCTCACCGGGTCTTTGCCTGTGCTGGCGATATTCAGCTTGCCCTCGGACTGCAAGAGTTTGAGCGGATAGCTCGCGGCCTCCGCGCCCTGCTGCTCCGCGATGGCAAGGATTTTGTGCTTGAGATTCTTTTGCCCCATGTAAAACAGGGCTTGGCCGGTCATGGCCGTGTAGCTCTCCCGGTGTTCCTCCGGCATGAAGTCCAAGACGGCTTCCATCAGCGAACTCTTGCCCGCAGACGAGGACGACTGCACCACGATAGCCAGCGGCTTCGCCAGCATCCGCGATACAGCGGCCAGATAGCTGACCTTCTTGTTCGTCTCCTCGCCCACTGCGCCGCACTTCTCGAAGTCCTCAAGCACACGCTCCAACAGACGCGGATCGCGCAGCAACTCCATCGCGGCCGCCTGCTCCTCGGCCGTCATCAGCGCCGTTTCTTCCGGCGGCGCAAGCACCTTGGCGATGCGCTCCCGCTGCAACTCCGCAAGCACCGTCCATAGCTGGCCCACCTCACGATGGATTGTCTCTTCCTTCGCGGCGAGCTCGTGCGCGGCCTGCTTGACGAACGCCGCCCGCTGCCGGAACGCCTCCATGTCCAGCGTGTCGCCGTGATAGCAGAACTCCCCGCGCACATTGTGGCCCGACACTTTCACGTTCACTCGCATCTGGCCTCGGCTCGTGCATTTGTCGAGTCCGAGAACGCGATACTCGCGCGGCCCGATGGTCACAGCCACTTCGCCGCCCTCTGTCTTCACCTGTGGCTCTGTCGGCACAGACAGAGGCATGGGCCGCGCGGCTGGCTCCTCGATAGGAACGGCGGGTAAAGGCACGGCATTTACAGCTAAAGAAAAAGCTCTCTCCTGCGGCTTCTCTGGCTCTGGGCCTGGCTCACTCGCAACCTGCGCAACTGCCGCGCCTGGCGTCGGCGTCGGCTCTGGCGTTGGTTCCGGCATTGGCTCCTCGATCTTTTTTTCTTTAGCTGTGCTTTTTGCTTCCGCTGGCAGTGGCTCGACGGTTGGCGCCGCCGCTGCTGCTGGCTCGGCCACGACAACCGGAACCGGCGCGCGGCCCGCTGGCCGTGGGCCTTTGCCCATCCATGCCGCGCCGGTCAGCAACACGCCCAGAGCCTTCGCCGCTGGCTGCGTCACACGCGCGTATTCATTGGCATCCTGGCCCTTCGGGAACTGCACACGGAAGCACTCGATGCCCATTCCCATCAGTTCCTCGGCCAGCTTCGCGGCGGCTTTGTCGCCTGCGTCGTCGCGGTCATAGGCGATGTACACACGCTCCGTGCCGTGCCGCTCGAACGCGGCGCGATGGTCCGCTGTGAAGCCGTTCACGCCATAACTCGCCGTGACATTCCGGTAGCCCGCAACCCAGAACGTCAAGGCGTCGATCAGCGCTTCGCACAGGATGATTTCCTTCGATGCGATGAAGGCTTCTTCGTTCCACACGCCGCGATGCGGCCCCGGAAGATACGTGTGGTCCGGCGTTCCCGCGCGCAGATTCGGCGTGATCTTGCGCCCGTACATCTCGACCACTTCACCGGCAAGATTGAACACCGGCACGACCAGCGAACCATTGAAGTGCTCATGCCCTGGCTTCTGGTTGCGCAGGATGCCAAGCTCTTTCAGCCGCGTCCGCTGCGCTTCGCCGGCGGCGCGGTTCGACGCCGGCAGATGCAGGCACAGTGAGCGGTTGGCGTAACCCAGCTTGAAACGGTCGATGATTTCAGAGGATTCAAGGCCGCGCTTGACCAGATACCGCTGCGCCTCCGGCGAGTCTTTCAGCGTCCGGTTGTAGTAGTCCACCACCGTTCCCAACAGCTTTTTGTCGTCCGCCGTGGCGTCGATCAGCGGCGGCAGTTTCGGCACCGTGGCGATCTTCACCACCGGCCCAGCCGATGGCGCATAGTCCCGCTTCAACAACTCCAGCGCATGATGGAAGCTCACCCCCTCGGCCCGCATCACCCACAGAAAAACGTCGCCCCCCTCGCCGCAAGCCCCCTTGCAACTCCACACATTTTTCACCGGGTCGATGTTCAGGCTGGGGTTCCGGTCGTCGTGGAACGGGCACAGGCCGATAAGCTCCTTGCCGCTGCGCGTCAGTTTGATCCCCCGCGCCTCGGCCAGACGTTGGATTGACACCTCGCGCTTGAGCCGCTCTTTCACCTCTGGGGGAACGTAGGGCATCCGTGAACCCTCCTTTCTGCCGTTTTCAGACCTTCTGCAAAAAACCTGTCAAGCGAAAAATGTGACGTAATGAGGGAGTTTTTGCACAGCCTTTAGATGTCGTGAGATTATACGTTATACGTCAGTCTGTCAACGACCCTCAGACCAGGAGAACCGACAAGTGAACCTTAAAATCGCTTCTGTCATGCCAAGGAAAAAGTACACAGAGTCGTCGTTCGGTGAACGCCTGATGGGATTGAGGAAGGCGCGCGGGATGACCCAGATTCAACTGGCCAAGGCCGCGAAGACAACACAGCGGGCGATCTCGTACTACGAGAACGAGGCCGGGTTCCCGCCTGCGCCCGCAGTGATTGCCCTGGCTTACGCTCTGCACGTCACGGCGGATGAACTGCTGGGCATCGAACCGCAGACCCGCGAGGCGTCGAAGTTCGAGCAAGTGACGAGCGACCCCGAGAGTATGCGCCAGTGGAAGAGATTCCAGCGGATCGCGCTGCTGCCCGAGCGCGACCAGCGCGCCGTTATCAGGCTGATAAACTCGCTCACCGGAACCGCCGAGGCCCACGACTGAGGCCGCGCCCTGGCCACGGATGCCAGCCGAACAGACCCCGAACCCATCACGAACAAGGCCGGACAGTGTCCGGCCTTCGTTCGTTCCGCGTTCGATTCTGGGCCGGGAACCGGCCCCGCTAAGCCGTCAGGCTTAGGGATGGTGTCTTGCTACAACACGCCGCCCGATGCGCCACGGAAGCCCGCCAACGCCCTTGCACTGCACGCTTCATTGCCGGAACTCACCGCGCCGCCGATGGCCGGGAGCCGTCGCCCTGGTCATGTGGAACATGAAAAGAAGACATTCTTTTCATAGCTGAAAAACACCCGCAGCGGAGGCATCAGTCAAGGCCGCGCCAGCGCCGCCGCAGCGGGCGGAGCGAAGCGGAGAGCCTTTACGGATGACGGAGCGGAGGGTACGGCGCGTGAGCGCGAAAAAGCCCGACTCACCACGACTTTCAACGAAAAACCACGACTAAAGCCGATAAAGCCAGATAAAGCCTCATCGACCCCGCGCCGCCACGGAATGAGGCTTTCTGAGCCTTTTCCGCCCTGGCTGGCCGGTTTTCATTGTGACGCACATGGACCCCGTTAAAGTACATCGGTGCGGCAAGATAACTCGCTCGAAAATAACGGGATACAAGAGCAAAACCCCTCAAGTGCGTCTGCGCTTTATGTTCCACTACTGCATTCCACCCAACAGACCGCCAACCAGCCCCGCCCGGAACGCCGCCAACTCGCCAAGGAACTCATAAGCTCCCGCAGGGAACTTAACAGTTCCCATTGAGGGATGGAGTATCGCAGTCATTCCGGCGCAAAGCGCCGCCTTCCCCCGGCTCCGGCGGCGCGAACCACGGCCCACGTACCCCATGCGGCCCGCCCCTGTGTTTTCAACAAGTTAACGCCGCAGCAACCGGAATCGGCGGAACCACGTATAACTGCTTTATTTTCAGCGGTTGCCATATAGCAACCTGTAAACGCCAGCATTTTCGCACTTGTTGACTGTAGCCTGCTCATTCCATTCAGGTTGCTATATAGCAACCTGAAGTTGCTCTACAGCAACCATTCTGGGGTGACGTGTCCCTATCCTGCCGCCGCTTTAGCGGCGTGCTTCTCGGCGGGAACGGCTCACTGCTGCTTACAGACGTAAACGCGACTCAGGCCGCCCAGAGACGGGCCTGTGCAACGCAGTGGGCGAGTCTATACCGTCGATTCCACGTTTCGGAAGGTCGCACTATTCCAGTCTGGAGCTTCCAGCTTGCGATCAGGAAAACGGATATCGAAGAACCTTTCAGCCCCCAGCCACTCGATTGCCGCACGTTGCTTCTGAAGGACATCGATATCCCTGCATTGGTCTGGAGACTCACAGAACTTAAGCAGCCATCCGCCGCCAGCCAAACGCCTCAAGGAGGCAAGCTCCTTGGGAATCGTGCTCAGTCCAAGCCATCCCGCCAGATCGTCGCTGAAGAGATTGATCCAGTAAAATCCTGGAACGCCAGATTCTAGACTGAGCCCTTGAAAGCTGTACATCGCTGCGCTTTGGTTTTTTGCTTTCAGATCAACCCCGGTGGTCAGCAGAGCAAACTCGGAACGCGTTACTCGGAACATTTCCGATAGGAAGTCTTCCACCTTTTGCATTCCGATGCGTTCCGCCCATTTGCCGTCGAACCTGCCCGTCCAGTAATTACTGAACAGCGGGGATGGGAAACGGGAAGTTGGAGGGAGGGTTAGATTCCACATTTCGCCACTTAGATGAACTGGCTTTCCCTTTCGATAAAGGAACTCTCCCTGTGGTTTGGTCAGCCATTGAATCGGACCGCTGAGGTCAGTCGGGTTAAATGGGGTCCTGATCGGCTCGAACTCACTGCCTTTATCGGGGCACATGAGACCGCCATTAAATTCGCTGAGAGCAGTGATCTGCTCCCGAGCAACCGACTCAGTCAGTGATCGCTGCGAAAATAGTGCCATTGCTAATTCGTTCTTCATTGTTGTGGTTGCTTTACCGGTCTAATAACGAGGTTTTTGTTTGCCTGAGCCGGGGCCGAGACCTTGACATTCGGATTCGTCGTTACCACAAGGAGCGGTTGTCCTGTAGCGGTTTTAGCGGCCTGTCCCGCTGCGACGAGCTGACCTGTATTGCTGACCGACTCCCCAGATTTTACCTCTATCTTTTGCCCTGTATCGGTAACCGTTCCATCCACTTTCCGCGTCGTGCCGGGCAACGTAGTGCCAGTCTTAGTAGCGCCCTCTGCTTCCAGTGCTCCTTTTTCAGCGTTTGCGCCAGGCGCTGCTTCTGCGCCTGTTTTCGGTGCGAATTTCCCATCCGGCGTACGAGGTTGTTCTGCTGCCGCCGGAGCATCTTGGTGGAAAGCCTTGTACGCCAGATAACCGACCCCCGCTCCAACCGCAACACCTACAACAATCCCAACAGGTCCTCCAAATGCACCGATTTCCGCTCCTCCTTCTGCTCCGCCTGCAGCAGCTGCTCCTCCGCCGGCCAGGGCCAGTGCCGGTAAACAGAATGGGAAGCAATGACCATCGGCATCGGCCCGAGCAAGAGGATTATTCCCGACGTAGCTGTACAGGTTCAGTGTCTGTGGATCATCCAGTTTTGCGTACGGCACCGGCTCTTCTTGAGCACTCCAGTCGGGGGACATGAAGCGTCCCATCGCACTGCTGTAGTAGCGCGCATCGAAGTAGTCATTTCCTGATTCGGAGTCTCGTTCTTTGCCGGTGAAGTGGAGCGGTGTGGCGTCGTCCGCCGTGACCGGGGCGTGCTGGTCGTTAGCGGTGACTAGCCCATCCCCGTAGGGCAGGCTCTGAATTTCCGTCTCCGGCTGGCCGACGGAACTAACCTGCATGCGGCGCGTGCCCAGCCCACCCCAGCGACGAAGACCTGTCGCCGGGGACCCCGGGAGCGGGTCGAGCAACTGGAAGTGCAGCGTGGGCCCGCTGCCGGAGGTATACGCGGGGTTGGTTGCGACATCGTAGGTGGCGACCTGCACGCCGGCGCCGTAGACATTAGTGCGCTGCCAGTGGCCGCTGCCATCGAGCTGGGTCAGCTCTTCGCCGCCCTGGCCCAGCACGTAGCTCTCGGTCAACTGGAAGCCGTTTGAGCCGGGATTGCAGGTCATGGAGGTAATGGTTCCCTTGGCCACGCGGGTGCCATTGGCATCGTAGAGGTAGCCGACCATGGTTTCACCGCCCAGGCCATTCGGCGTCTC
>DATKWA010000022.1:0-8857 GCA_035529815.1 Occallatibacter sp.
CAATACAGGCGCCTACCAGTGCATAAGTAGTAACCATGGCGTTGTTTTTCGACGTTTTCATAGCCAAAAAATGCCCCTTTCAGGCCTTCCAGAGGCCTTTTTCGCGCTCTTCGTAAGCACTAATTACCTGGGTGACTCGGAATCGCAAAAATCTGAGCAAACTAACGAAAGTTTTCTAACTTTTTATCCGAGATAACTGGTAGCGATGATCGTCAAGCCGCCGCAGCTGGCCCTTGGCTTCCCGATCGGGAAAGGCAGAGAACCCCAAATTGATCCGTCCCTGTTTCAGTCTGGCCAGAGCGCTCGCGCTCGCGGCATCGGCCTCCTGCGTTCTGGCCCAGGCCGCCGCGCCGCGCCCCGCAAGCGGCCGCGCCACCATAGACCAGACGAAGGCCGTCACTCTCGCCGGCAACGTCTTTCCGCTCGCCCGCCCCGAGTTCGATCAAGGCCTCGTCAATTCAGAGACGCGCATGGACCGCATGCTCCTGCTGCTCAAGCCCTCGCCAGACCAGCAGGCCCAGCTCGATACCCTCGTCGCAGCCCAGCAGAATCCCGCCTCGCCGCTTTACCGCCAGTGGCTCACGCCGGCTGAGTACGGAGCACGCTTTGGAGCCAGTGCGCAGGACATTGCCACCATCATCGCTTGGCTCCAGGCAAACGGCTTCACCGTGGTCGAAATTCCCCCCGGCAATCAGCTTATCGTCTTCTCCGGCACCGTCGGCCAGGTCGCCGACGCCTTCCACGTCCAGATTCATCGCTATCGCGTCGGCGGCGTCGCGCACATCGCCAACGCCGATGACCCTCAGATTCCCGCCGCGCTCGCCGGCGTTGTCGGCGGCATCGTCTCCATGAACGACTTCCGCCATGCCTCGCAGATCGCCCTCCGCACGCCGCTGCCAGCCGCGCACGCAGCCACGCAGCCGAACGCCGGCCCGCTGCCCTCCGGACAGGTCGCCGCGCCGCTCTACTCCGCCGGCGCCACACACTACCTCTTCCCCGCCGACTTCGCCTCCATCTACGATCTCAACCCGCTCCTCAGTGCCGGAATCAATGGCGCCGGAGTCTCCATCGCCATCGCCGGCCGCAGCAACATCAACCTCAGCGACGTCGCCGCATTCCGCTCCCTCGCGGGACTCGCCGCCAACACTCCTTCGGTCGTTCTGGCGGGCACCAATCCAGGCCTCGTCGCAAACGACCAGGACGAGTCCACGCTCGACGTCGAGTGGGCCGGCGCCGCCGCGCCCGCGGCGCAGGTCTCGCTGGTCACGGCCGCCTCCACCGCCTCAACCGACGGCATCGACCTCGCCGCGCAGTACATCGTCAACCACCGCACCGCACAGATCGTCAGCGTCAGCTACGGCAGTTGCGAGCAGGCAATGGGCACGGCCGAACTCGCCTTCTACAACAGCCTCTGGGAGCAGGCTGCCAGCCAGGGAATGACCGTCTTCGTCGCTTCCGGAGACGCCGGAGCCGCGGGCTGCTCGGAGGCAACCTCGGCCAGCGGCTCCGGGACCGGCGTCAATGGCCTTTGCTCCTCGCCCTACTCCACCTGCGTCGGCGGCACCGAGTTCAATGAGGGCTTGAACCCCGCGCAGTACTGGTCCTCCACAAACTCCGCGGGGTATGGCTCGGCCCTTGGCTACATTCCTGAACAGGTATGGAACCAGAGCGCTTCCAACGGCGGCACGGGATTGTGGGCCTCGGGCGGCGGCCCGAGCCAAGTCTATGCGCAGCCAGCCTGGCAAGCCGCGGTTACCGGAGCCAGCGCCGCCAATGGCATGAGAGCCGTTCCGGATGTCTCCCTGTCGGCCGCCAGTCATGACGGTTACCTCGTCGATCAGAACGGCTCTTCCTATATCTTCAGCGGAACCTCGGCGGCGGCGCCCTCCTTTGCCGGAATCATGGCGCTGGTCGTCGAAAAGGCCGGCGGCACAGGGCAGGGAAGCGCCAACTCCAGACTCTATGCGCTCGTAAATGCCGAGAGCGGTCCATTCCATCCCACGCCGTCGGGAAACAACACAGTTCCAGGCGTCTCCGGCTTCTGGGCCAACGGCGCAGACTATAACCTTGCCACCGGCCTCGGCTCGGTCGATGCCACTGCTCTTGCCAGCAGTTGGACTCCAGCCTCGGCCCCGCCGCCCACGCTCGCGCTCACCGCCGCATCCACCCTGGTCCCCGTCAGCGTAGGCAGTTCCATCTCCGTTCCACTCACCGTCGTCACCGGCGGGTCCTTCGCCGGAAACATAAGCCTCTCGGTAAGCGGTCTCCCCTCCGGCCTCAACGCCTCCTGGTCCGCAAACCCCCTCACCCCCGCCGCAAGCCAAAGTGCGAACGCACTCACCCTCACGCTGAACGCCGCGGCTCTCTCAATATCTGGAAATTTCAGTCTTACGGTCACTGCCGCAGGGGATTCGCTGACATCCACCCAGGTCATCACCGTCCAGGTATCGAAACCCAGACTCTGTCTCGGCTACCTGCGCTCAGTGCGGTCGCCCTGCAACGCCCCCGTTCCGGTCCGCTCGCATCCTCTCAACCTGGACCAATAACGATCGTCAGCCAGAAGGAGCCGGATCAAACATGCGGCCCAAGCTCAGGCCAGTCGCTCGAAGGCCTGTCCAACTTTGCCGGGAATTGTCGAGTGAGTCTCGCCGAGATTCTTGCTTATCTCAAGTACGGTGGCAGGGGGATTTTCGAGCTGCTTGAGAGCCTCCAGCGTGGCCGCCCAGTCGATAGTTCCGTCTCCAGGCCAAAGATGTTCGTCCTTCAACCCATGATTGTCGTGAACATGGACTGAAACGATGCGTTTGCCCAGCGTGGCGATGGCCGCGGCCACGCCCACCGTGATGTGTGCATGCCCCAGGTCCAGGCAAATGCCGACATTGTTCTGGTGTCCCATTTCCAGGATCATCACCAGATGCTCTGGAGTGGTCGGGTCGCTCAGCAGGTTTTCGACCAGAAGGCGCACACCGAGAGGGCGGGCAAAGGCGCCCAGATGCTCCAGGGCTGTAATGGCGTACTCCATGCTACGTGGCGACCAGGCGTCTGTCCTCTCGCCCAGGTGCACGATGAGATTGCGCAGCGGAATATGCTCAGCAACCTCCAGGGCGCGCTTGATTTCGTCCATGGAATCGATGCGGCGTGCTTTTTCCGGATGCAGCAAGTTGACTGCCGGCGCTCCCGAACGGCCCATCTCCCGGTCAGGATAGAGCGGCGCGTGCATCGAAAACGGCTGCAACGGGCTTGAGCGGAACCAAGCGCGCAGTTCGTTCACGTGTTCGCGGCTCGTGTAGTCGAAGTGCTGACGCGCGGCAAATATTTCAACTGCCTGTGCGCCGGATCTGTCGGCCAGATCCAGAAGGCCAGGGTGCAACCGCTCGTTCAGAAAGAGATGGGTAGAGAGGACGCGCAACATGTTCAGCAGTTCCCTCGCATTGGCTCATCTTGAATCACGAAGCCGCCGCTGCTGCTATTGTCGCACTCTTAAACGCATGGCACAGAGCGATGGGTGTTGCGTAAACAGGTGCCCAAAGAAGTGAAGTTCATGTCAGTTGCGCTGCGCAAGCGCGATGTGCGGCCGGAAGGCATTGGTCCCGGAGTGCCATGGAACAAAGCCGATATAATCGGATTGGCTTTCCGCGACACTTCCCGGCGACCGGTCTTTTGGGGGTTGTGGTGGACAAAGGGCCCGCCTAGTAAGATGACAAAGACGCCCAATTTTCTGGAGAACCGCTCCAGTAAGGCATCAAGAGTTCTGCCAACTTTCGGCGGAGAGCAGTACCTCGGCAATTTCCGAGGCCGGCGCCCGTAGTCGTGGGCTTGCAAAACCGGAGTGAAATCGAATTCGGAGACGATGATGCGAATGAAGTGGATGCTGACGACCTTTATTTTGTTTGGAATGACAGCGCTGACTGGCGCTGCTGCCCGCGGCCAGGCCGGAACTCCGGCAAGTGAGCAAACTGGTGGCGCGGCAGGCGACCGCGTTGCTCCCGCTGCCAAGCGCCCGCAAACGGATGTAGGGTTGAGCGTTTACGAGGCATTCACCAGCGCCACCAGCGGCAATGGTACCCAGCAGACTCCGACTAACTCGCTCGGCGGCATGCTCGAAGTGCGCCACATCGTCAATTCGCTTGTCGGCTACGAAATGACCTTTTCGGTGAACCCCGCCAAACAGGCCTATGCTCCCAAGACCGGTGCCTGCGCCTTGGTTTGCCAGAATCCGCCAGCCACGATTACGGCCAACGCGACCGAAATCGCGCTCGACTATGTGGTTTCCCACAAATTTGGGAATCTAAGGCCGTTTGCTGTCGGCGGCCTCGGCTTTTTCGTTAGCATCCCGGGAGCCACTCCGTATGGCAACAACACCTCCGTAAGGCCGGTTTACGTCTACGGCGGCGGCTTGGACTACAACTTGAGTTCGCATCTTGGCATCCGCGCACAGGTCCGTGGCAATACGTACAAGGCGCCCAATATTTCTTCGATCTATCCGGCTACCGGCGTCTTCACCCGTTCGTTGGAGCCTATGGGCGGCGTGTACTACCGGTTCTGAAGCTTTGCGGGCTGGAGTTTTGGTGGCGTAATGCCATAAACATTCCGCCCGCCGTTGTGCACACTCGGCCTGACGTGGCTATCATGCAGTCATGTCTATCCTGCGATGCAGACAGTGTGTTCTGGCAGCGGTATTCATTGCGATTGCAGAAGCAGCATGGCCGCAAGGCAGCACATCTGCATCTACTCCCGCATTGTCCGTGGGGCAGATTGTCGAGCAGATGCAACTTCACGATCAGGCTCGCAATAGGGAGTTGTTGAGCTACCATTCCCTTCGCCATTATGCGGTAGAGTATCGCGGATTTTTTACCGATGTAGCAGCCACAATGGACGTCGAAGTCAACTACGACAAAGCATCGGGCAAGCACCTGCAAATCGTCTTCCAAAGTGGTTCTGGGTTTCTCATCGACAAGGTTCTCAAACATGCTGTCGACAGCGAAATTGAGGCGTCGCGTAACAAAGCCTTAACAGCCTTGACCCCGGCCAATTACAGATTCAACCTGCTTGGAAGCGAAATCGTGGGGGACCGCCCCTCCTACGTTCTGGATGTTGAACCGCTGCATGAGAGCAAGTTTCTGTATCGTGGCAAAATATGGGTGGATGTGGCAGAGTTTGCAGTCACCAGGATGGACACGCAGCCGTCCAAAAGTCCATCCTTCTGGATCTCCCGGACCCTGATTCAATGCAAGTACGCAAAGACGAGTGACTTCTGGCTACCGCAAGAGCTCCGCAGCGAAACCAGTGTGCGCTTAGGGGGCCATGCAGTCCTCACCATCGACTACGGCCAGTACCAGATCACACGGAACCCGCTGCAGAATTTGCAGTTGAACCGGTAATTTGCCGAATCACCGGGGGGTAGGTAGAGGCCTCAGTCCTGGAGGGCCTCAGGTTCTGTCGCTGCCGCGTCCACGCCCTCTACTGTGTTACCGTTGCAATACAGCGTCCCAAGCCGGGCCGGGGCTTCCCGGTCTGTGCGAGTGCCTGTTTCCTAGTTGGAATATGGCGCGGAGGGCGTACACAAGAGAATGTCCCAGCAGCCGGAATCGACATCGCCTACGCTCGCAGTGAGTCCGGCCTCTTTGCCCGAAGAAGAGGTTGAGCGTGTGTACCCCACCCCACCTAATTCATCTGGGCAAGCGCCGCAACGGATCCCACGATGGCTTGAGCGCATAGAATTGCTTCTTAGGGTGATGCTGCGTATGTATATAGGTCTGGCGATCTGCTACGCACCTTGGTCCCCGACGTTCTGGGACCGGAATCCTCTGTTTCTGCAGTTTCCAGTCCTTTCCAGCTTTGCAGTTACCGGAGCCGTGCGCGGAGTCGTGTCGGGACTCGGTCTGTTAAATCTGTGGATTGCTCTTCAGGATGTGCTCGGTCGACGGGAGGGATGAGCGATGAAAAACGGGGAACGGGGATCAGGAAATGGTGAACAGGAACAGAAATCAGCGGTTGTGCGGGAGGCCGCGGCGACGATCCCTGGCAATGGCGCGCCTCCACCGCTGGAACGCGCTCCGCTTGCTTATGAAAACTCTGCCTTCCTGAACAGCGCCGATGGGCGATTGATGCGCATTGTCTCGGAGTACCTGGAGCCTTTGGCTCGTTTTCGCCGCGAGAAGATTCAGGACACGGTTGTGTTCTTCGGTTCTGCGCGCTTTCACGGGCGTGAAGAGGCCGATCACGCCCTCGAACTGCTTGAGAATACCGGTTCCCGCCAGCCTGCACCGCGCCACGAGCAGCCCGCCAGTCCCCCTGACATTGCGGCCGGAAGGGCCACCGACCTGCAGCGCAAGCGCGCTGTGGCCGCTGTCGAGATGGCGCGCTACTACGAGGATGCGCGTCGGCTGTCCTTCTTGCTGACAAAATGGGGGGGGAAGGTGCCTTCGCGGAAGAGCCGGTTCGTGATTACGTCGGGGGGTGGGCCTGGGATTATGGAAGCGGCCAACCGCGGGGCGTGGGAGGCGGGTGGAAAGACGATTGGGTTAAACATCGCTCTGCCCTTCGAGCAGGCCCCCAACCGTTACATTACGCCGGAGTTGAACTTCGAGTTTCACTACTTTTTCATGCGCAAGCTTTGGTTTGCCTACCTGGCGAAGGCGCTGGTGGTGTTTCCGGGGGGATTTGGGACGCTGGATGAGATGTTCGAGATCCTGACGCTGGCGCAGACCCGCAAACTGGCGAAGAAGATCACGGTGGTTATCTACGGTTCGGATTACTGGAAGAAGGTGCTGAACCTGGAGGCGCTGGTCGATAGCGGGACTATTTCTCCCAAGGACATTGAGCTGTTCCAGTTTGCCAATACACCTGAGCAGGCCTTCGAGATGCTTCGAAAAGGGCTGACGGAGAACCATCTGGCGGCGGAACTGGCTGCGGCAGCAGCGGGCGAACATGCCGAGGGCGCAGAGGCGCCCCACCACGACGAACTGATGGCTGGGTGGACGATCGAAGACTTTCTTGGTCCCGAAATAGCCAAAACCAGTAAATAGGCGCTCCCGCGTACTGGAATCCTCCGGTTTTTCCCGAGATTTGACACTGAATGGCGAGGCGCTTTTCGCGCATGGCCGTAACTCTATTGGTTCCTGGATCAATTGAAGGGGAATTCGCGGGATATTCACTGTCCTTTTATGGCGGGCATGGAGACTTGAGCCAGGATTCCGGATTCGATTGCATGTACTGGATCGCGGATCCAGGAGCAGCCATGCCAAGTCAGACGATCTCCTATCTTTGGCGCGACCAAAGTGCGCCCAGGGCGTTCCGGACCGGCGTCTCATTGCACAGCCACACCAACCAGTCTCAGGAAACGCTTGATTTTCTAGCGAACTTAGGCAACCAGTATCAGGTGCTGCGGCCGCTGCTGGCGCGGGTGGAGCGGCGGGCCGAAGAGATATATGGGGTGCGGATCGACTATGCGGCGAGCTATTGGACGCCGCCGATGACTCCGAAGCTGGCCTTCGACCTGGAGAGCCGGCAGATTGAGAAGCTGGGCTTGTCGTCGATGGTGTCGCTGTCAGACCACGACAACATCAACGCGCCGATGCTGCTGCGCACGGTGCCGAGCGCGCGCCAGATTCCTGTTTCGGTGGAGTGGAGCGCTCCTTACGCGGGGCAGCAATCGTTCCACATCGGCGTGCATAACTTGCCGAGTGGGCGTGCGGCGGAGTGGATGGCGACACTGGCGGAGTTTACGGCCAACCCGAGCGATGCGCGGCTGACGGAGATTTTGAGGGCACTCCATAACGAGCCGAATGTGCTGGTGGTTTTTAACCATCCGATGTGGGATCTTTACCTGATCGGCGCGGAGAAGCACCAGTTTCTGGTGAACGAGTTTCTGCAGAAGAACGGCGCCTACCTGCATGCGCTGGAGTTGAACGGGCTGCGGCACTGGGACGAGAACCGCGCGGTGCGGCGGCTGGCGGAGAAGTGGAACATGGTGCTGGTCTCTGGCGGGGACCGTCACGGCGTGGAGCCGAACGCCAACATCAACCTGACCAACGCTACCAGCTTTACGGAGTTCGTTCACGAGATCCGGCGGCAGCGGATGAGCAATGTGCTGTTCATGCCGCAGTATGCGGAGCCGTGGAAGCTTCGGCTGTTGCGGTCGACGATCGACGCGATCCGCAACTACCCTGATTTTCCGCAGGGCTCGCGGAACTGGGACGAGCGCGCGTACCATCCGGACGCGAACGGCGTGGCGCGGCCGCTGAGCGAGTTGTGGGCGAATGGATCGGCGCCGCTGGCGATGAAGGGGATTATTGCGATGGTTCAACTGCTGGGCAGAAGGCCGCTGACTGGCGGACTGCGGCTGGCGTGGAGCGAGGCCGAGCAGTTGCGGCTGGCGCTGGGCGAATTCGATGGTTGAGCGTGGGCGGTTGAGTGTGGGCAACTGAGCGCTGACGGCGATCCTGGATTTGGTCTTCAAGGCTTCGGAAAAAATCTTTCGTGGACGTTGGCGGCGGCGCTGGGCGGCCCTGAAGAGTTGCGCGCAAATTAGCCCTCAGACCCCTGAAAAGGGGCTATTTTCTTGAAGAATTTCGTCGATAAACGTCGATTTTCGCGGGGTAGTTTACTGTTTAGTAACATACAGGTGTCCGTATGTTTATGATTACGATAGGCTTATTTTTTGACTGCACCATAATCGGTGCAATTGACGGGGAGGGGGGTGGGGGGTAGGGCAGGGGGTACGGACCGGGCACATACCTGACAGATTGAACCGGGGACATACCTGACACTGCACAAGCCTTTGGACGATTGGTTAGAACGTCTTGATGGGCTGGAGAGTGAGCAGTGTAATGGACGAGCGGGTGCGCTTTGTAGT
>DATKWA010000023.1:0-45078 GCA_035529815.1 Occallatibacter sp.
GACCAGCCCTGATGCGCTGCCGCGGCCAGGCTGAGCAGGGCCACTGCTACCCACTCGGAGTGGATGTAGTTGACGCCAACGATGGGCACCACGCAGCAGGCGCACAGTGTCATGGCAGACAGGCGCGCCTTGGTGGGCGACATACCCAACCTGACGAAGGGCGCCGGCAGCCAGCCTCCGCCGATGCTGCCGATGGTGGTGCAGTTATAGACGATGATGAGCGGCAGGCCGAGATGGGAGAGATCGAGGTGAAATCTCTGGGTGAAGTAAGAAGGCAGCCAGAACAGATAGAACCACCAGATGGGATCGGTGAGGAATTTGCCGATGGTGAAGGCCCAGGTCTGGCGGAAGCCGAGGAGTTTGATCCACGGCGTGGAAGGCCCGGCTTTTTCGGTGATTCCTTTTTCGATGTAATTCAGTTCGGCTGCGCCGAGAGCGGGGTGTTCGGCGGGCTTGTGGTACTTGAGGAACCAGAGCAGTATCCAGGAGGCGCTGAAGAAACCTGTAACGAGAAAGGCAGCGTGCCATCCGTAGTGAATGGTTACCCAGGGCACGATAAGCGGAGCCAGGATTGCGCCGACATTGGCCCCCGAGTTGAAGATGCCGGTGGCCAGCGAGCGCTCAGTCTGCGGAAACCACTCGGCCGTGGTCTTGATGGCGGCGGGAAAGTTGCCGGACTCGCCCAGGCCGAGGCAGAAGCGCGCGATGCCGAACTCCATGACCGTGTTGGCCAGCGCGTGGCCCATGGCCGAGAGGCTCCACATGGCCATAATGACCATGTAGCCGATGCGCGTGCCGATCCTGTCGACAAAGCGGCCTGCGGCTAGCAGGCCCAGCGCATAGGCAACCTGAAATGCGTCCACGACGTAGCCGTAGTCCAGCTCCGTCATGCCGATGCTGGCCTGAAGCGTCGGCTTGAGGATGCCGATGACCTGGCGATCCATGTAATTGATGGTCGTGGCTGCGAAGAGCATGGCGCAGATCGACCAGCGCACGCGACCTATCCGTTCGCCGATCGGGAAATCCTGCTGGATTTCGACAGCCGAATCCTTACTGCCACCCATGTCTTGCTCCTTACAGCTTGTAGGCCTTCTTGACCAGCGAGTAGGTCAGCTCGTGTGCCAATTCAAACGCTTCGTCTTCATCCAGGCGGTGCTGGGCGACGAGGTTGGCGAGGAAAGCGCAGTCGATGCGCCGTGCCACGTCGTGCCGTGCCGGGATGGAAAGAAAGGCCCTGGTGTCGTCATTGAAGCCAACAGTGTTGTAAAAGCCCGCTGTCTCGGTCGCATTCTGGCGGAAACGCATCATGCCTTCAGGACTGTCATGGAACCACCATGGAGGCCCAAGGCGCAAGCAGGGATAATGGCCAGCCAGGGGAGCCAGTTCGCGGCTGACGGTCGACTCATCGAGCATGAACAGGATGATGGTCAGTTTGGTCTCGTTGCCGAAGCGATCGAGCAGGGGCCGGAGGGCATGCACGTAGTCGGTCGGCCCGGGAATATCTGCTCCCATGTCGCGGCCATAGCGCTCAAATACCTTGCGATTGTGGTTGCGCACGCTGCCGGGATGAATCTGCATGGTCAGGCCATCTTCCAGGCTCATCTGCGCCATTTCAGTGAGCATCTGGGCGCGGAACAACTCGTTTTCTGCGGCGCTGCCGTTGCCGGCGAGAACCTTGCCGAAGAGGGCGGCTGCCTCGGCGGCAGGCAGATTGGCAGTCTGCGCGGTGGGATGACCGTGATCGGTGGAAGTGCAGCCCATCTCCTTGAAACGGGCACGCGCTTTGCGCAGCGCTTTCAGGTAGCCGGGCCAGGTGGAGGTGTCTTCGCCGGTTTGTTCCCCCATTTTTGCGATGAGGCCGGCAAACCCTGTGAACTCCGGATCGACCACAGAGTCGGGACGGAAGGCGGGCAGAATCCGCGCCTTCCAGCCGGAGGCGCGAATCTTCTTGTGATCGTCAAGCGAGTCAGTGGGCGCGTCGGTGGTGGACAGAACCTCAATCTTGAACCGCTCAAACAGGGCGCGGGGCAGGAACTCGGGCGTGCGCAGACTGGCGTCGATGGTGTCGTAGTAGAGATCGGCCGTCTTCTCGGAGAGCCGCTCGGTCATTCCGAACAGTTCCTGGAAGGCAAAGTCCAGCCACATGCGCGTGGGCGTGCCTCGGAACAGGTAGTAGTGTTTGGCAAAGATGCGCCAGACCTTGCGCGGGTCCTTGATCTCGGGCTGGCCGATTTCCAGATCGTCCATCGAAACACCCTGGCTGTAAAGCATCCTGAAGGCGTAGTGGTCGGGCTGGACGAACAGAGAGGAGGGATTTGAAAACGGACCGTTATTGGCGAACCAGGAGGCCTGCGTATGCCCATGCGGGCTGATGATGGGCAGGCCTTTGACTTGGGCGTACAGTGCGCGGGCGATTCTAAGGGCGCTCGACTCAACTGGGAACAGGCGATCTTCATGGAGCAGCATGGCAGCTATTCTACCTCTCGGCATAGTAGTGGTGCGATCTGGCCTTCTTGGAGGTCAGACCAGAAGTATACACATCTAGGCGCGAGCCGTGAATTCGTTCGCAAGGCGAAGTTTTTAGGCCAACGGTGCGCATGTGATGTTAGGCTTATTTCACTTCGATTTGCAGAATCTTGAGAAGGGGTTTGCGACGTATGCCGCGCACAAAGCAGGATGAGCCCGATACCCACCGCACCATGCAAGTGGTGAACCACATTCGCTCCCTGATCGAGCATGGAACGCTGCAACCCGGCGACAAGATTCCCCCGGAGCGGGAATTTGCCCGCACGCTGAAGATCAGCCGGGCAAGCCTTCGCACCGGCATTGGATATCTGGCCGCCATGGGAGTAATGAAGGTCCGCCACGGCGTGGGGACCTTTGTGGCGGATGGCCCGCCGGAGTTCGGCAAGGCCTCCCTGGGTCTAATGGGGGCGCTGCACGGCTTTCAGACCTGGCAGATGTTCGAGGCCAGGATCATTCTGGAAAGCAGCATTGCCGCGCTTGCCGCCGAGCGTGGCAAGGATGAGCACTACACCGCCATGTCTGAAGAAGTGGCAGAGATGTTCGCGGCCTTGAACAGTCCGTCGGACTTTCTGATCCACGATGTGCTTTTCCACCGCATCATTTCCCAGGCCTCAGGCAATCCGATTCTGGCATCAGTCATCGAGACCATTACGTCGGCGCTTTACGACAAGCGCCGCAAGACGGCCGAGCGCTCGATCGACATGCGCGAATCTGCCGAAATGCACCGCGAAATCTATCGCGCGATTCGTGCCCGCAAGCCTCTGGAGGCGCGCAAGCTCATGGAGCAGCACCTGCGCAATGCTCAGACCTCTCAGGGCATGGAACGGCCCCCGGATCGCAAGGCCAACCAGGGCGCAAACCGGCTGCACGCCGACAGCAGGAACGAGCGCGCCGAAGCCCCGGTCAGATAGTACAAGCCAGATCTTCAATCCAATTGATTGGCTGAGGATGTTATTTGCGCCTTCCGAGAACTCCTGAGGCGGACATTCTGGATGTGCTCCGACCGGATTGAGGAATCTTACCGGCGCATTGAAAAACCGGCGGCCATCCAAGGGACCGGAGATCGCAATCGATGGCTAAAAAGTTGCAGAGATAACCATAAAACAAGCTGAATCAGAGATATATAGGCGGACTTTTCCCCAGGAATCCTTTCCGGAAATATACTGAGGTGGTGCATGAATCAAGCTGTCGCAATGCGGCATTTTGAATCGCGCCCAGCGCAACTCGAAGCGCACGAAGTGGTTAACGCCGCCAGCGTGCGCGGGAAGAGCGACCTGTTTCTCCCACTGGCTGGGTGAGGCGGGTCGGGATGTGCCGGCCCCCGGCCTGTTCCTCGCCGGGATATTTATGCAGGGCACAATATGGCCGAGATTCCCAGTTGACAATTGTTAGGTGGTTGTACGACACTAAGGCGGCCCGGAATTGTGGTCTGACCACAATGAGCAAAAGGCTCAAAAACAGATGAGGACATACGTTCTCAATGAATGGGCAGGTTTCAAGAGGTTTTTTTTAGGAGGCAATTCGATAATGAACAACATGTTCTTGTGCAAAGAGAACAGTAAAGCGCATGAAATGGCCCGCAAAGCGCTGGGCAGTGTTTCGTGGCTTGCATGCATAACAGCCATATTTGTTCTGATGTGCGCCGGTACGGCAATGGCGCAGCTCTCAGGCAAGGGCGCAATCACCGGGACGGTCATGGATAAGACCGGCGCAGTCATCCCTGGCGCGTCTGTTGCCGCCACCAACAACGGCACAAAAATTACGACGACGACCGTGACTACAGGAGCAGGCAGTTACACCTTCTCCAACCTTGACCCAGGTGTTTACACGGTCACAGTCACGGCTCCTGATTTTGCGCAGCAGAAGCAGGAAAACATCCAAGTGAATGCGATGGAGACGAAAACCTACAGCCCTATCATGACGGTGAGCTCCAGCAATCAGGTGATTACCGTAACGGCGGCGCCTCCGCAACTGGAAACCAGTAATGCGACGCTGGGCTCCACCATGGAGCAAGAGACCTACGCTGCTCTTCCGATCGAGATGGGCGCCTTTGGCCAGGCCGACCAACGGCGCGCAACTGACTTCATCTATTTGATGCCCGGCGTTCAGGGCAATGAAACCAACGGCAACGCCACTACGAATACTGGCGTCATCAATGGCTCGGGCAGCAGGGGTGCGGTTGCGACGGTCTATATCGATGGATTGCCATTTGTTCGCGCTGCCGGCAACGGCGACCCGCGCTTCGTATGGACCGCAATCTCAGTGGACGCAGTCGATCAGTTCCAAGTGCAAACCAGTGGCTCTTCGGCGATTTACGAAGGCCAGGGTGTGATGAACTATTCGATTAAACACGGGACCGCCCAGCAACACGGCTCCGCATATGAATTTCTCCGTAATACGGCTCTGGATTCGTGGGGATTCTTCAAGGCAGCCAACCCCGCCAACCCCAGCGTGCTGGTCAAGCCGGTTGAGCATAGCAACGAGTACGGCATCAACCTGGGCGGGCCGCTGGTTCCGTTCGGTTCGTGGAAGGATAAGCTCTTCTACTTCACCAACTACAACGGTTTCCGCTACAGCAGCAGCAATCCGACGCCCATGCGGTTCCCGACCAACGCAGAGCGGACTGGCGACTTCAGCGCGGACGGCTCGGCGATCTACGACCCGGCGACCCAGGCTGCTTGCACAGCCAACAGCACCAACGGCCCTTGCCGGTACCAGTACGGCTACATGGCGGGCGTTGGTACCGGTCCCGCGGGTAATCCCGTGCTGAGCGGCGCTCCGATCAATCACGTTCCGGCGGCGGAATTTTCGACGGTCGCAAGCAATCTGCAAGCCATGCTTCCTTCGATCTCCTCCACGAGCACCGGAAACAACTTTACAGCTCAGAATTTCACCGGGTTAATCAACTGGTCGACAACATCGCGCATCGATTACGTGGTCAATCCGCATGACACGGTTTCGCTGATCGGGGCCATCGGGCGTCAAGCCAGTTCGGTTCCTGCCGGGCAAACTTCATCGGGCCGCAACGTGGGTCCGGTGCCGTACAACTACGGCCAGTCCTACGCTCCCAAGACGAAGGTCTGGACGCTGGAAGAGACGCACGTCTTTTCGCCGAACGTGATCAACCAGCTGAAATATGGCTATGCCTACTACTCCAGCAAGACCGTCAATCCCGCGGATCAGCCGGCGTATTCTGCAGCCACTATGGGGATTTCAGGCGTGCCCACGGGCCAAGCAACGAGTGTCTTCCCGATCACTACATTCTCCGGCACCAATTCGCCTACCAATTGGGGTGGCACGAACGAGAATACGGCCACCGCATTGAACTACACGTTGTTGGATAACGTGCAGTGGAACTTTGGCAAGCACTCGCTAACCATCGGTGGGCAGATTGCATGGCTGCTCTACAACAACCTCCAGTCAAAAGGCGGATCGACCCCCCTTACCCTGGCGAATACGGTCACGGAGACGTCGGGGATCGTTGCTTCCAGCAACAGTTCGCCGAAGTACAGCGCGACTTCCGGTACCGGGCTGGCCTATGCCAGCTTCCTAGTCGGCCAGATCGACAAGGTCAGCTATACGAGGTATCTGCAAACCGAACTTGGGACGCGCTTCAGGGCCATTTCACCCTATGTCGAGGACGACTGGAAGGTGAGTCCGAAACTGACGGTCAACCTGGGCCTGCGTTACGATTTCTTCCCGACCCTGACGGAAGTTCATAACGCCCAGAGCTTCTTTGTTCCCACGCTTGCCAACCCGGTCACCGGCATCAACGGCGCACTGGCATTCGCAGGTACAGGCGCCGGTACCATCAACGCACGCACGCCGGTGAACAACTGGTACAAGAACTTCGGTCCTCGTATCGGCCTGGCATACTCGCTTGATTCCAAGACCGTGATCCGCTCCAGCTACGGGGTGATGTTTACCCATGGCGGCGGTGTAGGCGGCGGTACCACGAGCCTGGGTACTCTGGGCTTCTCCCTGGCGCCTTCGTTCTCATCGAGCCAATTGCTGAGTACTGCTCCTCTGACGGGCACCAACGGCGTAATTCCCGCCGGAGCCACCGCATTGGGCGTTGCTTCCGGCCCCGCATATGGCACCGGCTATAGCACCACTTCGGGCTACACCGGGTCTCCTTCCGGTATGGGCTACGCGGATCCCTACCTCGGCGGCCGGGCACCGGAATTCATCAACTGGACCTTCGGCATTCAACGCCAGCTGACCAATGCAATGACCCTGAACGTGACCTATGTAGGTTCCGAAGGCCACTTCGAAATATCCGACGGCAGCAATACCCGCGGCTACTGGGCAAACACGCTCGATCCCAAGTATCTGGCCCTGGGCACGACGCTGGCGAACACGGGCGCAAATATCGCCACGGCTTGCACCGCAAATGGTCTTACTTGTCCCGCCAACTTCAACACCAGCCAGCCATTGAGTACGGCTCTCAAGCCGTTCCCCTTCCATTCGGTGAGCGATACGTTCGGTAACGTGTCTAACTCGAACTATCACGCACTGCAGGCCGTGCTCAGCATGCGCGCCTGGCATGGGCTTACGGTCAGCACCAACTTCACCCATGCGCGTTCGATCGACGATGGCGGAACATTCCGCACCGGCTATGCAATTCCCGCCGGCACCCTCGCCAATCACCCCACAGCCTCGTATGCGGCGGATCGCATCGAGCGGACCGTATCCACATCCAACCAGCCGAACCACTTTGTGGCCACGACTGTTTGGGATTGGCCCTTCGGCAAGACGATCCTCGCGGAGAGTCCAATGGAGCGGGCAATCATGGGCGGATTCAAGCTCTCGGGCGTCTTTCAGGCGTACTCCGGTTCGCCGTTGACGCTTACTGAATCCAGCTCACAGACCAACCCGGCGCAGGTGACAAACCAGCCCATCATGAACCCTAACTTTACGGGCGCTGTGCGCGTGAATGGGAAATGGGGCCACGGCGCCAGTGGCGACCCGCGCTATCCGAACTCGGTTTCCTACATCGCACCCAGCACGGGCACCACGGTCGCAACCGCATCCGGTCCTTTCATGAACCCGGTGTCGGGCGTTCTGAGCTCGTATGCCTACCAGCTCAGCGATGCGCCCCGCACTGCACCTTACAACCTCTACGGCCCGAGCAACTATCAGCTCGATCTCGCCCTGGTGCGCAGCTTCCCGCTGCACATCACGGAGGCGACCAAGCTGAACTTCCGCGCCGAGTGGTACAACGTCACCAATCACACCCTGTTTGGCATTGCCAGCACCGCCGTGGGCAATGGCAGCTTCGGACAGGTAACCCAAAGCAGCATCTACACCCGCAAGGGTGCGCAACTCTCGGCCCGTATCGACTTCTAGGCTGAGTGAACAAATGCTTTAACCAAAGAGGCTGCCGGTTTGAAACGGCAGCCTCTTCTTTTGATGGATCGTTCGATTTATATCAACTTGCTGCGGAACGGATACGTCCATAGCAACAGGGAGCCAACCACTGCTTCCGCGCGCTGACTCCACTCTTGAGGATCACACGATGATTTCTACAGAACTGCGAAATGCATGCTGCCGTCCGCTCTGCCCATCTGCACGGTTTGCCCGGAACGGAGAAAAGTTTTTCCTTTCGTTTGCGATCGCAGCAATCGGCCTGTGCCTGGCCAGCGCTGCGCAGACTCCATCCATCACTCAGGCCGCCGCTGCATCTCCCGCTCCAGACATCGCCATACCCCATGGACAGATTGAATATCTCTGGCCCAATGGAGCGCCCGGTGCGGTGGGCACGGAAGAGCAGGACAAGCCGCATCTCGAGATTTTCGGCGCGCCGGGCTCTGGGCCGCATACGGCTGTGATCGTTTGTCCTGGCGGCGGCTATACGCACTTGGCCTACGACAAGGAAGGAACGCGCATCGCCGAGTGGCTCAATCTGCGCGGGATCACGGCCTTTGTGCTCACCTACCGGCTGGCGCCGCGCTACCACTATCCCGCGCCGATTCTGGACGGGCACAGGTCCGTTCGTTGGGTACGCAGCCACGCGCAGCTGTTCAACATTGCGCCCGATCGCATCGGCATGTGGGGCTTTTCCGCCGGAGGGCACCTCGTTGGCATGATGGGCACGCACTTCGACGATGGCGACGCACAATCCGCCGACCCGATCGAACGGGTGAGCGACCGTCCCGACTTTGTCATCAGCTCCTATGGCGGTCTTTCTCTGCAGCCGGGCATTGCAAAGCCAACCGCAATGGCATCGCTGATGGGCCCAAATCCCACGCCTGAGCTGAAGGACGAGCTGTCCCCGGACAAGCATGTAACCGCGCGGACGCCGCCGTACTTTCTCTATGCCACCACGCCGGACCAGTCGGTTCCGGTACTGAGTACCGTGGTGTTTTATACGGCGTTGGTACGCGCAGGCGTTCCGGCGGAGATGCACATCTTTCAGGAGGGGCCGCATGGCACCGGACTTGCGCAAAGCTATCCAGCACTTTCTGCATGGCCGGGGCTGCTGGAGAACTGGCTGCGGCTGAATGGCTGGATTCCGGCCCGGAGCGCGCGCTAGTTAACCTTTTTCAATTTCTTAGTGGGGAATTTTCTCAATGAATGCAAAAAGTATCAGTCGGCTGGCAATGCCAGCCGTCGCCGTGTGCCTGCTCGCAGGCGTGTCCATTGCCGCAGGTTCAACCATCGGAACCAACCCGCCGGCTGAGTCGATCACGCGCGCTCGTATTGTCGAGCTTCCGCAGGCCCAGCGCGGAGCATGGCTCAAGTATCTTGATCGCTCCGAGCGGCAGCGCCAGGCCGACAAGAACGCATTCCAGGCGGAGTTGAAGCGCGACGGCATCACGACGCCGACTGAACCGCCGCATGGATATTCGGCACGCAGCATCCCTCTCGATCGCGACCCCTCATGGTATGCCAGCGCGGAAGCTCGTCACATTGCGGATGTGGTTGTTTCATTTCAGACTCCGGCCGGCGGCTGGAGCAAGAACCTCGACATGAGCAAGGACGTGCGCCGCTCCGGCGAGCGCTATGGACCGAACAATGAGTCCAGATTCCTGGCCCCGGGCGACTTTGACACCCCCAAAGAGCCAGACTGGAATTACATCGGCACCATCGACAACGATGCCACGATTACGCAGATCGAGTTTCTGGCCAGGGTGACTTCGGCCGCGGGCGTCAAGGACGGCGTCGTGTATCGCGCTGCCTTTCTGCGCGGCATCGACTACCTGCTGGCGGCGCAGTTTCCCAACGGCGGCTGGCCGCAGGTGTGGCCGCTCGAGGGCAGCTATCATGACGCCATCACCTACAACGACAGCGCCATGACGCAGGTGATGGACATTCTGCACCATGTTGCGGGCGGCAAAGACGAGTATGCCTTTGTGCCGAAGAACGTTCGCGTGCGCGCCGCAGCCAGCTTCGCGCGGGGATTGCATTGCATTTTTGCCGCGCAGATTGTGAGCGGAGGCAAGTTGACCGTGTGGCCGCAGCAGGACGATGCGCTGACACTGAAGCCCGTCTCGGGACGCAACTACGAGATGCCGGCTGAGTCGAGCGGCGAAAGCGCCGACCTGCTGATGATGCTCATGGACGATCTGCCGCATCCCACCGCGCAGCAGCAACGCTCGATTCGCGCCGCGGCAGCGTGGTTCAAGAAGACCGCAATCTATGGCGAGAAGTACGGGCGCACCGGCGACGGACGCGGCCTTACGGCCATGCCAGGCGCAGGGCCAATCTGGGCGCGGTACTACCAGATTGATACGGAAATTCCGATCTTTGGCGACCGCGACAAGACCATCCACGATAACGTCAACGATTTGTCGAGGGAACGCCGCAATGGGTATGCTTGGTTCGGCGTTGCACCGCAGCGCGCACTGGACCTCTATGACAAGTGGGCCCAGCAACATCCGGAGTCCGAATGAAAATTCTCCGCACTTTTGCTTTTGTTTTTTTGCTTGCCGCGACGGTGGGCAGTGCCTTTGCAGCGGCCAATACAGATGAGTATCCGTGGTCGCAACGCGTGGCGGATTCCGCGATGGCGCGCTGGCCGCAGGGCCATATCGATGGGCCGAACGCCAAGCCGGCGTTCAAATATGAACTGGGCACGCTGCTCCAGGGCATCGACGATGTTTACCTGAATACCGCCGATCCGCGCTACTACAACTACATCAAGAGCGCGGTCGACGAGCTTGTGACGGCCGACGGAGCGATTCCGACCTACAAGTCGAACGAGTATGAGCTCGACAGCATTCTTTTGGGACGGCAGTTGCTGCAGCTCTTTGGGATGACGCGCGATAAACGCTATCTGACCGCTGCAAAACTGCTTGTTGATCAACTTGCGCACCAGCCGCGCAATGCCTCCGGTGGCTACTGGCACAAGGAACGCTATCCAAATCAGATGTGGCTCGACGGGCTCTATATGGCCGAGCCGTTCCGCGCCGAGTACGCTTCCATCTCGCATCATCCCGAGGAGTTCAGCGACATTACGCATCAGTTTGTGCTGGTTGCCGAACACATGCGCGACCCGAAGACGGGCCTGCTTTACCACGGGTGGGATGAGTCGAAACAGCAGCGCTGGGCCAACAAGACGACTGGCAACTCGCCCGAGTTCTGGGGCCGCGCCATGGGCTGGTACATGATGGCGCTTGTGGACACAATTCCGTACTATTCTGACGGCGATCCAGGAAAGAAGCAACTGATCGCCATCCTTAACGAGGAGGCGGCCGCGCTGGTGCGCGTGCAGGATGCGCAATCGGGCCTCTGGTACGAGGTGCTCGACAAGGGCGGCGCAAAGGGCAACTACCTGGAGTCATCGGCCTCGTGCATGTTTGTGTATGCGCTCGCGAAGGGCGTGCGCCGCGGCTATCTGCCTGAACATTACCTGGCCAATGCGGAGCGTGGCTACAAGGGGATTCTCACGCACTTCATCAAGGTGGGCCCTGACGGCGACGTGTCCCTCACTGGCACGGTGAGAGTAGGCGGATTAGGCGGCGAACCCTACCGCGACGGCAGCTACGCCTACTACCTCAGCGAGAAAGTGGTTGCGAACGATCCCAAGGGCGTTGGGGCGTTCATCATGGCGGCCAGCGAAATGGACAATGCGCAGAATGCAAAGCTGGGGCGCGGCGATACAGTGCTCATGGACGGCTGGTTCAACTCGCAGAATCGCCCCGATGCATTCGGCAAGGAAGTAATTTTCCATTACAAGTGGGATACGCAGGATAATCCTGGCTACTCACTGCTGGGTCACATCTTCCGCAACTTCGGTGCGCAGACAAAGGAACTCGATGCGGAGCCTACGCTTAAAAATTTGCGCGACGCGCAGGTTTACATGATCGTATCGCCGGATAATCTGGACAAGAATCCGCATCCGCACTTCGCGACAGCGGAGGATGCAACGCAGATTGCCGCGTGGGTGAAGGCAGGCGGCGTGCTCGCGATCATGGAGAACGATACTTCCTTTGCCGATCTCGATCACTTCAATGCGATCTCGGAGAAGTTCGGTATCCACTTCAACAGCGTGCTGCGCAAGCATGTTGTCGGCACTAACTGGGAGCAGGGCAAGATCCAGCTTGACGGCAGCGGGCCTATCTTCCATCATCCACACACAATCTACGTCAAAGATGTCTGCACAATTTCCTTGAAGCCGCCGGCAGTTTCAGTGCTCAAGGAAGGCGATGACATCTTTATGGCCACGGCGAAGTACGGCAAGGGAACCGTCTTCGCATTTGTCGATCCGTGGCTTTACAACGAGTACACCGACGGCCGCAAGCTGCCCGCCACATACGACAACTACGCAGCCGGTGTCGAGTTTGCGCGCTGGCTCTTGCGGCAGGTTCCGCGCTAGGGCTTCACTGCGGTCGTGGGCTTTGGCGCCGGCTCGCCTTTTACGTCGGGGCCAAGCTCCACGCAGGTTCTGGCCAGCGCGTCGGCTACCATGCGCCCAAAAACGGCCTGTCCGGTCGGATTCAGGTGTGTGCGGTCGGGCCCTTTGCCTGTGGCATCGGGATGCGCGGCTGCATCGAATTGGTCTGCCTGCTGCTTGGTCATGGTTTCCAGCAGTTTGGTACTAGCCGCGTTCAGATCGATCACAGGAACGTCTTCCTCAATCGCTACGCGCTTGGCTGCGTTGGCGTATGCGGTCAGATCCTGCACCAGCTTGCCGTCTTTATAGTTGCGCCGGGAGAGGGAAGTGACGATAACAGGTCTCACCCCCGCCGCGCGCGCCTGTTCAATATAGCGGCGCATGTTTGCGGCATAAGTAGTGTCGGGGTCGGTCTCTCTCGCGGGACCTTTGCCGGGCTGGTCGTTGTGTCCGAACTGGATCAGCATGTAATCGGCGTGCTGAGCCAGCGCCTTCTGCCAGAGTCCCTCGTCGTAGTAGCTCTTTGAACTGCGCCCATTGGCCGCTTCGTTGATGCATGTGACGTTCTGGGTCATCAGCGGACAGAAGCCCGGTCCCCATCCTCCGCCGTTGTTCACCGTCGAGTCGCCCACCAGCACAATGCGCACCGGTGCGCCGTGCAGAATCGCCATACTGCGAACACCCTCCGGCGGAAGCGGCGCGGGCGTTGGTTTCACGTACCTGGCCAGCACGGGTTCGGCTTTGCCCATATCAACCGCAACCATGCGGCCAAAAATATACGAGCCTTCGTAGTTCAGGTGAGTCTTGTCGGGGATGGTGTTGCCTTGTTCGTCCTTTTTGGTGATGCCGAGCGCCTGGCCTTGCGCTTCGGTCAGCGTATCGAGATAGGCGATGCTGTCGGCCTGCAGGTCGATCAGCGGCGTGTGCTCTTCGGCAGCCACCTTCTTCATCGCCTCGGAGTGTGCCAGCAAATCCGAGTGAATCTTGCCGTCGGCTTCATAGTAGCGGCGGGTCAGCGGCGTCACGAGAATTGGAACGATGCCATGCGCGCGCGCCTCATCCACAAACCGCTTGAGGTTGGCGGGGTATTCGGTTACCAGGTTGGTTTGGCGCGGCAGGTGCTCCTTGGTCTCCTCATCGTTGTGGCCGAACTGAATGAGCATGTAGTTCGGCTTGTCGGCCAGAGCCTTCTCCCAGTAGCCCTCCTGGTAATAAGTCTTGGTGCTGGCCCCGCCCTTGGCATCGTTGATGCATATCACGTCATCAGTCAGATTCGCGCAGAAACCCAGGCCGTAGCCGGCGTTTCTGGTCTGCGTGGAGTCGCCAATCAGCGCAATTCTGATCTTTGCCTCCGGATGCGGAGCTTGCTGCGCGTAGCCGAGGCAGCCAGAGGAGAGAATGCTTGATAAGAGAACGAGCGAGAGCGGCTTCATCATGGAATTAAGGCTCCTGTGCAATCTGCATTGAGGCAATGTGTCTGCCGGGGATGCGCCTTGGACGCGCTGTCGATTCTATCCTTCCTGAGGTCGGACCAGCAAGCATGCCAACCCGCATCCATGAAATTGTCGCCGGAAAGCGGAGAATGTGGCCAATAAGCGGAAATCAAGGCGCGAGCCTTGACGATGGATGCCTCATCTCCTGTACATTGGATGCTGCTGGTGGTCAGTCCTCTTGACTGCGCTATTTCTGTCCAGCGGGTGCGGCCTGGAGCCGCGCCAATCGGAGACTTCCATGCGTTCTTTCCTGTTGCGCCCGCTTTCCGTTGCGCTGCCGTTGCTGTTTGCCTGTTCTTTGTCAGCGCAGGACACCCGCCAGGTAACCGAGCCGCACATCCCCGCTGCCTGCGTGACTCTGGACGCGGCCATTGCCGCGCCGAACGGTGTGATTGCCGAGCAGGACGAGAAAGCGCTGGACACTGCGCGCATCCAGAGCGCGATGGACAGCTGCGCGCAAGGTAGGTCCGTTGTGTTGCGCGCGAAGGGCAACAAGGATGTGTTCATCAGCGGCCCGCTTACCCTGCGCCCCGGTGTCACGCTGGTAGTCGACAAGAGCACGGCGCTGGTGGCTTCGCGCGATCCGCGCCTCTACGATCTTGCTCCGGGAAGCTGCGGCATCGTGGCGCAGAGAGGGCGTGGGTGCAAGCCGTTTATCTTTGGCGATGGCGTAAAAAACGGCGGCATCATGGGTGAGGGATCCATCGACGCGCGTGGCGGCGCCAAACTGCTCGGGCAGGATGTGACCTGGTGGGATCTGGCGCACGAGGCGAAGGTCAAGGACTTATCGCAAAGCGTGCCTGCAATGATTGTTCTGCGCCATGCCGACGGCTTCATCATGTACAAGATCACGCTGCGCAATTCGCCTGGCTTTCACGTTTCAGTCGGCATGACGGATGGTTTTACCGCCTGGGGCGTGAAGATCTGGACCCCGAAGACGGCGCGTAATACCGACGGCATCGATCCCGGTTCCTCACGCAACATCACCATTGCTTACTCCAGCATCAACACCGGCGACGATGACGTCTGCCTCAAGCCAACGCCCGCAGCCGGAGTCGAGAACATGTCGGTTCTCCATAATCACTTTTACTCCGGTCATGGAATGTCGATCGGCAGCGGCACTGCTGGCGGCGTGAATCATTTGTTGGTCGACGACCTGACGATCGACGGCGCCGATAACGGGCTGCGCATCAAGAGCGACCCCAGCCGCGGCGGACTGGTGCAGAACGTGACCTATCGCGATGTTTGCATTCGCAATGTGATGAACCCGCTGGTTTTTACGCCGCACTACACCACATTCAAAGGCGACCGGCTGCCCATCTATCGCGACATCACGCTTGAGAATGTGCATGTGCTGATGCCGGGCGCGTTCACGTTCCTTGGATTGGATGCCGAACACAAACTCGGAATTACGCTCGACAATGTGTTTGCGGACGATCAGCAGCACTCGCTTTTTTATGACAAAGACGCGGAGATCACCATCGGGCCGAGGCTCGGGAATCTGAGGCCCACGGGAGATGATGTGACGATTACGCAGGCGCCCAACTCCGCAGTTGGAAAGCCGCTCGATTGCGATGCGCGCTTTGTGCCCTTTCCCTCGCTGACGACGGCGCCCGAGATGGCAGGGAAGGTTCCGCCGGAGGACCAGAATCTCTATATCGCCGCCGATGGTACGGGAGATTTCTACTCCATTCAGCGAGCACTCGATGTGGCGAAGGAGGGACAGGTGCTGATGGTCTCGCCTGGCGAGTATCGCGAGGTGCTGACCGTCACGAAGCCGAACATCACCATCCGCAGCCACAATCCCGATGCGAGTAAAACCGTAGTGGTCGACGATCACAGCGCCGGCCAGAACGGAGGCACGCTGCACTCGGCCACGGTAAACGTGAAGGCGGACAACTTCACGGCGGAGAACATTACGTTTGAGAATGACTTCAACAAGACCCACCCGCAGCTTCCCGCCGGCTCGCAGGCTCTGGCTCTGCTGGTCACGGGTGACCGGGCTATCTTTCACAATGTACGCCTGCTCGGCAATCAGGATACTGTGTATGCCGGCAGCCGCGGCTGCGAAGCGGGCGAAAAGAATTGCAGACCCGCGCGGCAGTATTTTTCCGACTGCTACATCGCAGGCAACGTTGACTTCATATTCGGAGACGGCAAGGCAGTCTTCGATCATTGCGAGATTCATTCAACTCCGCATGACGGCGGCTTTATCACCGCTCAGTCGAAGCACTATCCCGGCCAGGATTCTGGATTTGTTATCGATCACTGCACGCTGACCCAGGATCCAGGCGTAACCGGCAATGTGTATCTGGGCCGGCCGTGGCGGCCGTATGCGACGGTGGTCTATCTGCACACGGAGATGGGAGACAAGATCGCCCCGGCGGGCTGGCGCGAGTGGCATCTCGGCGAGACGCATTCTCTGGAGACGGCCTTCTTTGCGGAGTTCGATTCCACCGGCCCCGGAGCGCATCCCAAGGAGCGCGATCCGCATACGCATTTCCTGACTCCAGAAGAAGCAAAGCAATATGAGCCCGCGGTCTTTCTCCGCGGCGCAGACAACTGGGACCCGACCGAATCGAGCAAGAAGTAGAGCCGGTCTGCTTGCGCAGTAAAATGGGAGTGAGGGCTTCGTCCGTGACGACGGTGTGAACAGCGTTTTGCGCTGCAAGCCGCGCACCGAGCGAAGCCACTGAATTGGAGGAACGATGAAGACGGTAATGATGGCCGATCCGGTGCGGTATCCGCGCATGACGACGAGTGAAATTCGCGAGACATTTCTATTGGACGGGCTCTGCGAGCCGGGCAAGCTGCTTGTGAACTATGTGGACCTGGATCGCGCCGTGGTGGGTTTTGCTGCTCCCACCGACAGCGCGCTGACGCTGCCGACATATCCGGAACTGCGCGCCGAGTATTTTCTGGAGCGGCGCGAGTTGGGCGTGTTGAACATTGGTGGAGCTGGCGCGGTGACCGTCGAGGGCAAGAGTTACGAGCTGAACAACATCGACGTGCTGTACATTCCCAAAGGTTCAAAGCAAGTGAGCTTTGCGACCAAGGACAAGACGAAACCGGCGGTCTTCTACCTGTTGAGCTATCCGGCGCACGCTGAGTTTCCGGTCACGCTGGTCAGGAAGGAAGAGGCGAATCCGACCGAGCTGGGCAGCGTGGAAACATGCAACAAGCGCACGATCTACAAGTACATCTTTATGCAGGGGGCGCGCAGTTGCCAACTGGTGATGGGTGTGACGCACATGGCCGCGGGCAGCAACTGGAACACCATGCCGCCCCACACGCACATGCGCCGCTCGGAGGTCTACATGTACTTCAACGTGGCAGAAGACGCGCGCGTTGTGCACCTGATGGGGCCGCCGGACGAGACGCGCCACATAGTGATGGCCGATAAGGAGGTCGTGGTTTCGCCCGGCTGGTCGATTCATGCCGGTGTGGGCACACGGGCCTACAGTTTCTGCTGGGGCATGGGCGGCGAGAATCAGGATTACGCCGACATGGACCCCGCACCGGTGCAGACCCTGCGATAGGGTTGCTCCATTGCGGATGTAATATTTCATGTGAGATTAGAGGCGGCAATTTTTTTAAAGAATTGCCGCCTCTGGCGTTCACACTCAATCAGCAAAAATTCGGTAGAGACGGATAGAGGAGCAGTGCGATGAAGATAGCCATGGCAATTGTTGCGGCACTGGCGCTGGGGGCTCCGGCAGTGACGTTGAGCGGGGATAAGGCGCTGGTGATTTCTGCGCAAGATCTCAAGACCCAACTGGCGGAATTGGTTCCGCAGGCGAAGCCAACGGGGAGCGCGGGACCGATCATTGCGAGTTACGGAAAGCTGGGGCTGATGCTTTCAGTGCGCACGACCAGCGGCGTGGGAGAACTGCATCAGCATTTTGACGATCTGATGGTTGTGGAGGAGGGAAGCGCGACCCTGGTGACGGGCGGTTCGCTCGTGGACCCGAAGACGGGAGCTAATGGGGAGATCCGAGGAACCAGCGTGCAGGGCGGAACGTCGAAGGAGATTGGCGTAGGCGATGTGGTGATCGTGCCAGCAGGAGTGCCGCACCAGATCCTGCTCCCGCCCGGAACTGTTTACAAGTCTTTGGTGGCCAAAATCAGGGAGTCGTAACAGCCGTTCGCTACAAACGCACCAAAGGCCAGGTTCCCCTTCGAGGGGGGGCCTGGCCTTTGGTGCGAATCCGTTTTGAATTAGACGGTGTAGGTGGAGGACGAGACGCGGCCGCCGTGGCCGGTCCAGTTGGTGTGGAAGAACTGGCCGCGCGGCTGGTCGATGCGCTCGTAGGTATGAGCGCCGAAGTAGTCGCGCTGTGCCTGCAGAAGATTCTGCGGCAGGCGCTCGGTGCGGTAGCCGTCGAAAAATGCCAGCGCGGTTGAGAACGCCGGTGTGGGCACGCCCAGCTTCACTGCAGCCATCACAGCCTTGCGCCACGACGCCTGATACTTGTTCACCGCGCGCGAGAAGAACTTGTCGAGCAGCAGATTGTCGAGCTTCTTCTTTTTGTCGAAGGCCGCCTTGATGTTGGCCAGAAAGATGCTGCGAATGATGCAGCCGCCGCGCCACATCAGCGCAATGCCGCCCATGTTCAAGTTCCAGCCGTTTTCCTTGGCGGCAGCTTTCAGCAGCATGTAGCCCTGCGCGTAAGAGATGATCTTCGAACAGTAGAGCGCGCGGCGCACATTCTCAATGAAGGCTGCCCGGTCGCCCACGGAAGGCTTTGCCTTGGGTCCCTTGAGCGTCTTGGAAGCGACCACGCGCTCATCTTTGAGCGCGGAGAGGCACCGCGCGAAGACTGACTCGCCAATCAACGTAACGGGCTGGCCGGTGTCGAGCGCGCTGATGACGGTCCACTTGCCCGTGCCCTTCTGGCCGGCGGTGTCCAGAATCTTGTCGACGAGGGGCTGTCCGTCTTCGTCTTTCTTGGCGAAGATGTCGCGCGAAATTTCAATCAGGTAGCTGTCCAGCTCGCCCTTGTTCCACTCGGCGAAGACGTCGTGCAGCTCATCGGGGGTAAGCCCCAGTCCGCGTTGCAGCAGGTCGTAGGCCTCGCAGATCAACTGCATGTCTCCGTACTCGATGCCGTTGTGGACCATCTTCACGTAGTGGCCCGCGCCATTCTCGCCCACCCAGTCGCAGCAGGGGGTTCCGTCCTCGACCTTGGCGGCAATAGCCTGGAAGATTGGCTTGACGTGCGGCCACGCGGCCGGATTGCCGCCGGGCATGATCGAGGGGCCGTTCCGCGCGCCCTCTTCTCCGCCCGAAACGCCTGTGCCGATGAACAAAATGCCCTTGGCGGCCAGATCTTTGGTGCGGCGGTTCGAGTCGGTAAACAGTGAGTTGCCGCCGTCGATGATGATGTCGCCTGCTTCAAGATGCGGAAGTACGTGATCGATCATCTTGTCAACAACGTCGCCAGCCTTGACCATAAGCATGACGCGCCGCGGGCGTTTCAGAAGGCTCACGAACTCCTCAATCGAATGCGCGCCCACAACCTGCGTTCCTTTGGCTTCATTGGCGATAAAATCGTCGACTTTTGAAACCGTGCGGTTGTAGACCGCAACTTTGAATCCGTGGTCGTTCATGTTGAGGACAAGGTTTTGTCCCATGACTGCAAGGCCGATAAGGCCGATATCACACACTGGTTCTGACATATGCTCTCCAAAAAACGAATTTTATCACCGCTGATGGCTGCACTTCTGTGATTATATCTCAGTGGTCTGACCAGTATGCGGCGCGGCGATCTAAATTGATATGCCGGCGGAACGGTAGATTTGGGTGATATAGCGCATATCGCGGAGGCCCTCTTCGCCGGGGCTCTGCGGCTCCAGATTATTGATCACGCAGTTGGAAAAGTGATCGGCTTCGGCCTGGAACTGGTACGGATCGCGAGAGGTGTTCAGGTCATCGATCTTTACTCCCGACAACTCGCCGCGAAGATGGACTCCGTCGTAATTGAACGCGGGGTCAACTTCAATCGAGCCCTTCGAGCCGTAGACGCGGAAGTAGCCATCCATCTGAGCGCCATAGGTCGTGGCGCAACTGGCCACGATACCCGACGGGAACTTCATTGTCCAGGAGTCGTTCTCTTCTACTGTGTCAAAGCGGCCATCGTGGTCGATCGTTGAGGCAAAGGCAGCGATGTCGACGGGCTCTTCGCCCGTAAGGTAGCGGCAGGCGTTGAGAGAGTAGATGCCCACGTCAAAAAGAGGTCCGCCGCCGGAGAGCTTCTTGTTGGTCCGCCACTCGCCCTGCCCGATGTTGAAGCCGAACGCGCTCTCGATTGCCTGCACCTGGCCCAGCGCGCCGTCGCGGATCAGCTTGATCGCTTTTAGATGGATGGGCTCGTAGTGGCACCGGTAGGCGATCATCAACTTGACGTTCGCCTTTTTGCACGCCGCAATCATCGCCTCAGCTTCGGCCACGCTGATGCACATCGGCTTTTCGCAGAGCACATGCTTGCCGGCCTTGGCCGCGCGAATGGTGTACTCGGCATGCATGGAGTTTGGCAGCGCGACATAGACCGCGTCGATGGCCGGGTTGCGGATAATTTCGTCGAAGTTTTCGTAGCTGTAGATGGAGCCTTGCGGGACGCCGTATTGCGCGGCGATTCTGTCGGCTTTGTCGCGATGGCCGCTTACCAGCCCAGTGATCCGAGAGTTGTTGGTCGAGAGTACGCCGCGCATGAAATGGTCGGCAATGCGGCCCAGGCCGATGACGGCGTAGCCGATTTTGCGTTGGGCGCTTTGCGCGTTGAGAGCGGGGACAAAGTGTGCAGCCAGTCCAAGGGCACTGAGGCGTGTGAAATCTCTGCGTGTGAGTGTCATGGCGATGGATGTTTCCTCTCGTGATGGATTGTGCGACGAAAATCGGCGCGGGGAAATCAGCGCTGCTGTTGAGATGCTTTATCGGCGCGGCGCATGGTCAAGTGCGTCGCGCAGGGCGAAAAATGCGGGCGCGGGCTTGTACTCTGCGTCGAAAGGCAGCGGCCTTTGCGGGCGGTTGGGCTGCTTCTCCTTGTGGCTTTTGATTCCGTTAAGCCAGGTGTGTGCGTCGGTCATGCCCCAAGTCAGAACGGCCTTCACTGCTTTGTTCTCCAGGGCAACAGAAAGGTAATCGCGGTACATGCCGGCCACGATCTGGTCGCAGGCGGCAATGTCGTTGTTCTCGACGGCGTCGTCGTTCACGTCGAGTTCGGTCAGATAAACCTCAAGGCCCAGCGACTGCGCTCCGTCGATCAGTTCGCGCAGCCCCTTGCCAAAGGTCTGGCCCTTGCCGGCGGAGATGTGCGATTGAATCCCCAGCGCATCCAGCGGCACGCCGGCGGCCTTCAGGCGCTTCAGCAGTTCCAGCGTGGCCGCGCGTTTGCGGGCGTCGTCTTCGCTCTCGTTCTCGATCCCGTACTCGTTGTAGGTTAGCTTGGCTTTGGGGTCGGCCTGCCGCGCCGTGCGGTATGCCACTGCAAGATACTCCGGCCCCATCAGCTCCAGCCACGGGCTCTTGCGCAGGCTGTCGGATCTGCCGTCGCTCACGTTGATGGCTTCATTCACCACGTCCCAGCTCTGAATTTTGCCTTTGTAGCGGCTGGCGACCGTCATGATGTGATCCGTGAGAATCTTCCTGGCATTCTCTTTTGTCGCGGTCCCGGCGAACCACGCCGGCAGTTGCTCATGCCAAACAAAGTTGTGCCCGCGCACCTTCATCTTGTGCCGCTCGGCAAAGGCCACCAGCGCGTCGGCGTCATCAAAAAAGTAGCTGTCTGGCTTGGGCTGGATCGGACCGAACTTCATGGCGTTCTCGGCCACCACCAGGTCGTACTGCTCGGCCAGCACCCGCGTAAAGGCGTCCTCGTGCAGATTTGCGGCGCTCACGGCGCATCCGGCCAGCAGACCGCGCTTATGGGCGTGAGCTTTCAACGAGCCGCGTCCCTCAATTTGTGCGTTTGGCTCTGCCGCCGTGGCACGAGTAAGCGCAAGGCCGCAGCCGGCCAGCGCCGTTTGTTTCAGATACTCGCGCCGCGTAATCATCGTTCTCTCCATCAAGGCCGCAACGGCTCAGCGCTCGCATTTTCTTTCAGCAGTACGCCCGAGTCACTTTACGCTCAGGGCCCCATCCACGTCCACAACCAGCGTGTCGCCTTCGATCTGAACAGAGTGAATCTTTAACCGGTCCAGTGTCACCTTGTAACCGGAGGTCGCCGTCGACCCTGCCAGAGCCTTGCGCAGCAAGTCGGCTGCATTCACCTTCATGCTCGCGGGAATCTGGTGGCTCAGGAATGGGCTCAGCAGAAAATTCAGCTCCTTCTGGTCCGAGACCCGGTCCAGGCGCGCATCGCGAAAGCCGATCGTTTCGCCTTCGGCCTCCGGAGAGAGCGACACCTCGGCCGGAACCGACAGCGGCAGCCCCAGGCAAGCTCCTCTCACGGACTTGCCCAGGAGCGCATGGGTCTTCACCCGCACCACGATCCGGTCCTCGACAAAGGTGAGCCTGGGGTCTTCAGCATAGGTCGAGCAGGCCGATCGCGGGCTGCCCTTCAGGTAATAGCGGCCGTCGGGTCCAGCAAAAAGCTGCTGTTTCAGGGTCCGCTCCATGGCGTCGCGGCTTACCCTCATTTCCACGGCCCCGGACGGGGCTGGACTACCCAGAAGCACGACGCTCGCCAAAACCGCCAGGCTGAGAGGAAAGATGCGCAGGAGTGTTGTCATAGTAGTATCCTGTCATTGGCGGCCTTGTCCTCGCTAGTCTAGTGTGCAAAACTGCAACAAATTAGGGCATCTTTGAGAATGTAATACATTTAATATATTTAAAATGAATAAGTTGAGTGATTTTATTGATTTGTCTTACGGCGGCATTTTTTTGGAGTTAAACGCATTTTTCTATTGATTTTTGAAGAAAATATCCTTAAAATAGAAAGGTATTTATCCCTCTGGACACACAGGACTCCCCATCCCCCGTCCAAGGATGTGCGGGCAACTTTACTCCTCACTTAAGGACAAAAAATCAATGGCAAAGCGTCGTGGAAATCCTAATTGGGGCAAACCGGAGCCCATCGGCCCCGTTGTGCCCACTGTTACCTCCTTCGAGCAGATCGTGAAGGAGTTCAAGCTGCCCCCGGACCAGTACATCCGGTCCACCCGTCTTCGGGAGTGGGCGCGGCGCAACAAGAATTCCAAGTATATCCCTGAGGCGCTCCTCGAGGCCTGGGGTTTCGAGATCGAATCGACGTTGTAGGCCGCTTTCTGACGTTTTTCCCAAAAGCGCTGCCCTCGGGCAGCGCTTTTGCTGTTTAAGGACGGAGGCGAGCCAAGTTGGGCGATTGAGGTTCGCTGTTTCCCAGGTCTAAAAATCGAGACATGGGAAACCTGGGTGACGCGTTAGTGGACTATCGAAATCTGTGAGTGGCCAGATAATGCATCCCGTTTGCCAGCAGCAATACGAGGGCAAGAACGATTAGTATCCAAAATACTGCCGCATTTAAAGATACTGCCCTATGGGTGAATGCATCAACACGCCACCCAATCGCCCACCGGCATTCGGGAAGGATCTTGACCACAATTGCCAACGACGCGCAAGCGATGGAAGCGAGTATGGATCTCATATCTTCACCTACATTGGAAAGGCGCTGGTGGCCCGTTGAAGTATTGGACTATTGCAATCGGAAAACACCCCCCGGGCTGGTAGAAATGCTGATATTCCTCAGCCCATGCTGATGCGGGCGTCAGTTCACGATCCATCAGGTCGTCGCCTGGCTCGCTCCGCCGGGTTCTGTTGTCCCTTTCCGGTTGGCCACCTCTCGCGCCAGATCTTCCACATCCTCCACCTTGTCCATCAGGATTCTCAGTTGGTGCGACACCGATTTTATCCCCGCCTCCGCGCGCCGATTGACATCGAAATCCAACTCGCTTCGCACGCGATCTTTGATGTCCTGACGGTTCTGGCTCATCATGATCACCGGCGCCTGAATGGACGCCAGCATGGACAAAAACAGATTCAGCAGAATGAATGGATACGGATCCCACGCACGATTATGCAGCGCGGTGTTCACTCCCGCATACGCCACAAGAGCAATGCCAAACGAGATGATGAACGACCACGAGCCTCCGAAGCGCGCAACGGAATCCGCAAGCCGCTCGCCGAACGTCAACCGCTCTTCGATCAAATCGTTGGCGTTGCGGGCCATCCGGTTCTGGACCAGCTTCTGCGCGGCGTGGAACTGGCGCGCCTGCACGGTCAGCATGTCCATGCCTGCCATCGGCCGGCGCATCAACAGCTCGGCAAGGTCGTCGCGCCCCACTTCCAGGCAGACCGTCTCTTCCAGGGCAACAGCGGTTGTCTGGTGTTCGATCTGTTGCAGCATGGACGCAAAACCAAAAAAGTCTCCGTGCGTCGGCTCGTCCACAACGACTTCCTGCTGGTCCTCGTCTACAGCTGACACCTGCGCTTTGCCCGACATCACCACGTAGCCATGTTCGGCTGGCGTGCCTGCTTTAAAGATGCGCTGCTGCGGCGAAAATCGCTTGATCTCGACCTGCGCTGCCAGAACCCGCGCTTCATCGTCGTCAAGAAGTTCGAAAAGGGGAACGTGTCGTAACTCGTCAGGATCGCATGGCATGGCTTGTCTCCTTCATAGCCCGTATCGCTAGCCCGATTCCCTTACCCCGATCGGGGTGATCCGGACAAGACCGGGTGAATTCCATTTTGTGCGACGATAGCAGACCCGCCGGAGGACCGTAATCACCCCAGGAATAATTCTTCCCGCGCAGCCGGCATTCGAGCGGGACGCAAGGTGGTGGTCGACGACGAGGACCGTACCTCCGGGTGAATTTGATTGCGGGTCCTGTATTTGGGGTGCTATAAGTCCTGAGGGTCGGCGGCTTCTCCCTTAATCAGACCTCGCCTTACGGGCCAATTTCAAAAATCCAAGCAAGGACGACAAGCGCATGTGCGGAATTGTAGGAATCTTCTCGCGCCGCGGCGACGTGCAACCGGCGACGCTCGAACGGGCAACCAAGAGCCTTTATCATCGCGGGCCCGACGGTCAACGGCAATGGATTTCCGCCGACCGGAATGTGGGCCTCGGACATGCGCGGCTGAGCATCATTGACCTTTCAACGGGAGACCAGCCGATCGCCAGCGAGGATGAGCGGACGCGGATCATTGTGAACGGCGAGTTCTACGGGTTTGAGGCGATTCAGAAGGATCTGGAAGGTCGTGGGCATAAGCTGCGCACCAAATCCGACAGTGAAATAGCTCTTCACCTGTATGAGGACTTTGGGACGCAGTGCCTGCATCATCTTCGCGGTGAGTTTGCGATGGTGCTTTGGGACCAAACGCGGCGCCAACTGATGGCGGCGCGGGACAGGTTCGGGATCAAGCCGCTGTTTTATGCATGGCACGAGGGAAAGCTCCTTCTGGCGAGTGAAGTGAAGGCGCTGTGGGCGGCAGGACTGCCGGCGCGCTGGGACGAGCAGGGCGTGTACAACTCGGTGTCGATGGCTGGGCACATGGGGCGGACGCTGTACAACGGAGTTTTCCAGATTCCGCCGGGACATTTTCTGCTGGCGACAGAGAAGCATGTGCAGGTGAATCAGTACTGGGACTTCGACTACCCGTTGAAGGAGAACAACCAGGCATCGCGGAGCGATGGTGAATATGCGGAGGAGTTCCGCGCGGTGCTGGAAGAGGCAGTTAAAATCAGGCTTCGCGCGGATGTGCCAGTGGGCGTGTACCTGAGCGGCGGGCTGGACTCGTGCGCAGTGCTGGGTCTGGCAGCTAAACACCATCCGGGCGCAGTCAAGGCGTTCACCCTCACATTTGAGCAGGCAGCCTATGACGAGGGGCCAATTGCCAGGGAGATGGCGGCGCGAGCTGGAGCGGAGTTCCACCCGATTCCGATTGGGCAGCGAGACCTGGCGGATAACTTTGCGGATGCGATCGTTCAGGCGGAGACTCTGTGCGTGAATGCGCACGGTGTGGCCAAGTACCTGCTGAGCCGCGCGGTGCGGGACGCGGGCTACAAGGTTGTGATTACGGGCGAGGGATCGGACGAGATTCTGGGCGGCTACCCGCACTTCCGGCGCGACATGCTGCTCTATAACCGGGAAGGGCAGGACGAGGCCGCGATTGCTGAGTTGCTGCAATGGCTGGACCAGCAAAATACCGTCTCTCGCGGGCTGCTGTTACCGGACGGCGAGATAGGATCCATGGAGCAGGTGAAGCGGATTCTGGGCTATGCGCCGAGCTGGATCGAGACGTTCTCGAGCAGGCAGGTCAAGATGCGGCCGTTGCTGGACGCAGGACTCCAGGCAAAGTATGGACCCACGGAAGGCAGCTACGGAATCCTGGACGAAGTGGACGTGCGCGGGCAATTGACAGGCCGCGACGAGCTGAATCAGTCGCTCTATCTGTGGTCGAAGACCGCGATGGCGGGCTACATTCTGACCATGCTGGGCGACCGCATGGAGATGGCGCACTCGATTGAAGGGCGCGTGCCGTTTCTCGATCACAAGGTGGTGGAGGCGATTGTGCGGCAGCCCGTGAGCCAGAAGGTGCGGGGCATGACAGAAAAATTTGTGTTGCGCGAGGCAGTGAAGGACGTGATCACGGATACCGTATATCGGCGGCAGAAGCATCCGTTCCTGAGTCCGCCAGCAACGCTGAATCCGGAGGACACATTCAACACCTATGTGCAGGACATGCTGCGCGGACCGGTGCTGAAGGCGCTGCCGTTCTTCGATCAGAAGAGGGTAGTGGCGCTTCTGGACGAGTTGCCGGGCATGGATGTTGGCGCGCGAACAGCAAACGACCAGATATTGATGCTGTTGGTGAGCATGTGCGCGCTGCAGCAGCATTACGGCCTGGGAGCGTAAACCTCGCAAGTGCACAAGAGGTGGGGAAGAGGAACACGGCCCAATTGGCATTGGTCGCCGCTTTTTGCCCTTTCCCGCCGCCATCGGCGAGAATGAAGGGGTAGCCATGGCAGATACGCAGCGCAGCTTCGAGCCCCCCTTCACCGACGTCCCCGGCGCAGTCGCAGACATTCGCGCTGGCCGCATGGTGGTAGTGGTCGATGACGAGGATCGCGAGAACGAAGGCGACCTGACCCTGGCGGCCGAGCACGTGACGCCGGAGGCAATCAACTTTATGGCCAGGCAAGGGCGCGGCCTCATCTGCCTCACGCTCACCGAGGAACGCGCCGACCATCTGCGCCTCTTTCCCATGACGCAGCAGAACTCGTCAAGATTTGGGACTGCCTTTACCGAGACCATTGAGGCACGCGAGGGCGTTACGACCGGCATCTCCGCCGCCGACCGGGCGCACACCATCCGCACCGCCATCGACCCACGCTCGAATTACACTGACCTGGCTCGTCCCGGCCATGTTTTTCCGCTGCGCGCACGCAGGGGCGGCGTGCTGGTGCGTGCCGGCCAAACCGAGGCATCGGTCGATCTGGCCCGCCTCGCCGGCCTCAATCCCTCCGGCGTCATCTGCGAGGTCATGCGCGACGACGGCGAAATGGCGCGCATTCCCGACCTGATTCCGTTCTGCAACGAACACGGCCTCAAGATTCTTACCGTGGCCGAGTTGATCCGTTACCGGCTGCGCAACGAGCGCTACATCGTCCGCGCCGGCGAAACCCGCATCCAGACCAAATACGGCGAGTTCCGCATGATCGCCTACGAGAGCGAAGTGACTGGAGGTGAGAGCCACATCGCGCTGGTGCGCGGCGACCTGTGCAAGGAATGTGCCGCCTTCAACGCGGGCCCGGCCATTGGCAGTGCGCAGACACAAGGCGATTTGCCCGTTCAAATCGAGTTGCGGCCTCCCTGTGAGCATCCGGTTCTCGTACGCGTGCATACCCGCTGTACCGCTGGCGATGTGTTCTCCGCCGATTGCCGCTGCCGCGACACGCTCGACCAGTCCATGCGCATGATTGCCGAGGAGGGTTGCGGCGTAGTGCTCTACCTGCACAACACCTCGCGCGGCTTCGAGATCGACCACACGCAGGTTGCGGCCTTTGGACCGGGAGGGAAGGCGGTGCCTGCCGGCGAACTGGTATCGCAGTCCGGCCGGATTGTTCTGCACCAGGAACTGCGCGCGCGCGAAGGTTCGCAGGACCGCAGCGGCCGCATTCTGCGCGCCATCGGCCTGGGCGGCCAGATCCTCTCCGACCTTGGCATCCATCGCATCCGCCTGCTCTCGAACACCCCCATGCACATTCCGGCTCTGGAAGGCTTTGGCCTGGAAATCGTCGAGCAGGTGGCCATTCCGCTTGCAAGCCGCGTAGTCAAAACCGAGTGCAGTCAGGTGAGTTAACTCACATCGGTTCAAGCATTTTTTGTCATTTTGCGGTAAAAACAGCCCAAAATTGCGGGTCTTTGTCGATTTTGGCTGCACAACATCACGTAAATCTTGTAGGATTGGCACTACTGTCCAGGAGGGTTTTCCGCCTGGGAAGCGCCGTCATCCGCGGTCATGCGGAGCCGGATATTCTCGCTTGGCGTTCCTGGCAGATAGGCTTGCTCAATCGGTTTCTGGGTCAACTTGCCTTAGTCGAAGTTAAGCGTGGTCTATTTTATCGAGAGACCACTTGGGTCCCTAACCTTCGCATTCCGGCAACTCTGTACTTGCTGTGAAGCCAACCGCACCTGCACCAGGAAAGGTTGGAATCGTTGAGCGTTCATCTAGTCAATCCAAGCGACAATTCATTCGGTACCGCTGTCATCACGCCGAGATGGCTGTTTGTGCTGGCTGCGGCCACGCCGCAAATCGCTGGCGATCCTATCCTCGTCGACGAGTCTCTGGAGCAGATTGTGCCCGAGACCATTCAGCCCGGAGACATCGTTGGCATCAGCGTGCACACCGGCAATGCCCTGCGCGGATACTCCGTGGGCCGCATGGCGCGCAGCCGCGGCGCGTGGGTCGTCTATGGCGGCATTCACGCCACCCTGTTTCCCGAAGAAGTATTTGAGCAGGGCCAGGCGCACGCCGTGGTCACCGGCGATGGCGACATTGCCTGGGGCAAGGCAGTCACCGATTGCCTGGCTGGCAAGCCCGAAAAGGTTTATGCCGGTGGCCGGATTGAAGGCAACGAGTTTCTGGCCGCGCGCTGGGACCTGATGGATCCCGAGAAATATATGTGGGCCTCGGTGCAGACCATTCGCGGCTGCCCCAAGCACTGCTCCTTTTGTTCCGTGTGGCGCACCGATGGACAGAAGCCCCGGCAGAGGAAGTTTCAAAGCGTGGTTGACGAGATCATCGCGCTGCGCCGGCTCGGCTTCCGCTTCATCGCTCTCGCCGACGACAACTTTTATCCGGTCACGTTTACCGATTTGCGCCTGGCGCGCGAGCAGAACAACACCGCCAAGGTGGAAGAGCTGACCGCGATTCGCAACGAGCGTTTCCAACTGATGGAAGAACTGGCTAAGCTGCCCAAAGACATGGTGTTCTACACGCAGATGACGATGGAAGCCGGCGAAGATGGCGTCTTTCTCGACGCCATGAAGAAGGCCAACATCAAGGGCGCGCTGGTGGGCGTAGAAGCTGTCACTCCTGAGGGTCTGAAGGCCGTCTACAAGGACTGGAACTACTCCGGCGAGGCGCTGGCCAAACAACTCCAGACATTCAAGGCGCACGGAGTGCATGTGCTCGGCTCCTTCATCTTCGGCCTGCCGACCGACCGCGCCGCGACCTTCGATGCGACCGTCGAGATGGCCATCAAGGCGGGCGTCACCTTTGCGCAGTTCGTCATGATGACGCCGTTTCCCGGCACAGTCGACTTCGGCCGCTGGGAGAAGGAGCAGTCGCAGAACCCCACCATGGTGGGCGATGTCCCCATCACACGATACTGGCTCATTCCCACCGAGGTGCGCCCCAAGATGTTTACCCCGCACCCCACAATGAGTTCCGACGAAATCCGCGAACGCACGCAAAAGGTGTGGGACCGGTTCTATAACTGGAGTTCGATCTGGGAGCGCTCGGCATGCACGCCGACTCTTAAATCCAGAATCGCATTCATGTTCCTTTCCAAGCTCTACCGCCAGATGTATGCAGGCACCGGCATCTCCACCGATAGCGCGCGGCGCAAGAAGTCAAAGCGCTGGGCGCGGTGGACGGCGCACCAGTGCAAGAAGCTCTTCCGTGCCAAGCCGATGCCGGAGCTGCAAGGGCCGAAGTGGGAGATCGGAATTCCCTCGTTAAGCCAGGCAGCTTTCGAAGGCGGCGACGGGCAGGGTCCGTTCGTGGTGCTGCCGAAGAACTGAAGAGCAACCCAGATCGCCCGCTTCGTATAAATGCGCATGGGGTGAATGTGTCCCAGATTCCAGAATCGGAATCTGGGACACATCTGTTTGTACTCGCCAAAGATGCAAATCAGCGGCACAACAATTGGCGCAACCGACGAATCATAAATTTTGCATGCAATTCCTTATCGAAGACATGACCCTTTGAACAAGCCGGTCGCCGATGTTAGATACTGGAGGTACAGCATTGGGAGGTTTTTCAGCATGGGCAAGTGTTCCACGACGAACGGACTGATGGGCGCGCCGGTCACCGGAAAGCCGGTCACAGAATGTCAGAATCTGGGCGAGGTATTTGAGTCCGCTCTGCCGGCCTTCGGCGGCGCCTACCTGCGTCGCGTCTATGACGCGATGAAGCAGGTCATCGAAAAGCGCATTCCGCTCGTCGTCACCTGCGCCGGACCCATCACGGTTTCCGATCAGCACCGCGCGTGGCTCATTCCGCTCATCAAGGCCGCAAACACCGCTTACATCACGGTCACCGATGCCATCTGCTATCACGATGGCCACGACTGTCTCCGCAAGACCGACACGCGCCCCATCCGCGAGGTGGCCTTGTTCGGCGACGACGCAGAGCTGCGTGAACAAGGCGTGATTCGTGTTGCCGATACCGGCTTCGACGAGCAGATTCTCTTTGACCAGGACGCCGTCGCCACCGAGATACTTCAGCGGCCCGAGTTCCAGAAGCGCATGACCACGACGGAACGGAATTACCTGCTCGGCAAGGAATTTGGAGTGCGGGAAAAAGCGCTCGGCGTTGCCCCCGGCCTTCTCAGCACATGCGCCGATATCGAGCTGCCGGTTTTCATCGGAGCCCCCGCCGATGGCAGCATGTTCCTCAACTCCGTCAAACTGTGGGCGCTTGAGCGGCTCGGCAAAATAAAATACGGCTTCGATTACGATCTCCACGAAGACGTTTTTGAGTCCTGCGCCTACCATCATTGGGGCCTGTTCGACTCTGAGCCGAAATCCCTTGCCATTCTGATCCTCGGCGGTGGCGTTCCCAAGAATTACTCTCTGCAGCCGGAGCCAGCGCTCTCGCAAATCTTCTTCCTCGACAACATTCGCGGCTACGACTACGACGCGCAGATTGTTTCCTCTCCCGTAACCGACGGCAGTTTGTCTTCCTGCGAGCCATCTGAAGCCGTCTCCTGGGGCAAGATCAATCCAGCGACGTACAGGACGCAAACGGTCAGCATGCAGGGCGACTACTCGTCCTACATGCCATTTGTCGTGCGGGCCCTTGTCGGCAAGGATCTGCTTCACAATCCGCCCCAGCCGCTTCGTCTCTACGGCAAACGCGATGCACTCAAAGAAAAGCTGCTTTCCGTCATCGCCAGCGACGACGGCGCGATGGAGCGGATGATGGCGACTCTCTCGATTCCGCTCGAGCTGAAAATCTGAGCGCCTGAGCCAGCACATCTCATTGAGAAAAGGGTACCGGCAATCGCCGATACCCTTTGTTCTGCTTCAGGCCTTCTTCGTCGCGGCAGTGCGTTCACTTCGGCGATCGAGCCCGCAGGCCCGAGGCCTGTGATTTGAGACCAGCGAGGGCACATTTCTGCCGTGATTAGCCTCACGCGGCACGTGTCTCAAATCACCGTCATCCGCACTCGACGGAGAGTTCCAGAACCAGGATGAAACGGGGTCGAGCGCGTTCTCCTGCGCAATCCGCACCAAAATCGATTGTCCTTCAATGCAATGGGACCGCCGCGATTCCGTGCCGAAAAAGGAAACTGCCAATCCGCGGTTTTCGCGTTGTGATTCCTATCACTGCGAGTTTTTCCGCGAAAGCATCATCTCTAAGGTACGAACTCAGAAAAATCAAGCCACCTCTAAAAGCAGTGCCAGAGTTCGTAACAGGCAAGCCGGCCAGGTCGGGCGCAGGCCCTATCTCGCGGAGAAGGAAGACGGCAGCATGCGCGAAGCCGCACAGTCAGGACGGTTCTCAATTGGATCGGCGCCACCTCGGGTTAGGGGCTGGGCGCAGGCGTTTCTGCGGGGCAGTTGTTGGGCTGTCTGCCTGGCTGCGCTGCTGGCGGTGGCTTCCGCCAGGCTCAACGCGCAAACTGATTGCCTCGCCTGCCACGGTGACGCATCCATGCAGGACGCCAGCGGGCACAGCATCGCCGTGAACGGCAAGACCTTCGCCCAGAGCATCCATGGCAGCCTGAAGTGCAACGATTGTCACGCCGACATCAAGGAATATCCGCATCCGGAAAAGTTGGCCCCGGTCGATTGCAAGAAGTGTCACGCCGATGAGGCTGCGGGACTGGTCGGAAGCGTGCACGCGGACTCGAAGGAACATCCCTGCACCAGTTGCCATGGCAACGCCCACACAATTTTTCCGAAGACCGACTCGCGCTCCGCCGTCTATCCGCTCAACATTCCCAGGACATGCGGTGCCTGCCACAGCACCGATGGCATGGCGAAGAAGCACGGCCTGCCTAGCGTATATCCCGCGTATATGGACTCAATCCACGGCTTCGCGCTCAGCAAGGAAGGCTTGCTGGTGGCGGCCAACTGCCAGAGCTGCCATGGATCCCACCACATCCTCAGCCATAACAATCCGCTGAGTTCAACCTACAAGACCAACATCCCCAAAACCTGCGGATCCTGCCACGCCAAAATCAACGACGAATACCAGATGGGCATTCATGGAAAAGCAGTCGCAGCCGGGGATCTGAAGGCGCCGGTCTGCACAGACTGCCACACAGCGCATGCCATTCTGCAGCCCACCGAGGCCTCCTTCCGCATGCAGTCCACGCCCATCTGCGGCTCCTGTCACCAGGACAAGCTGTCCACCTACCGCGATACCTTCCACTCGCAGTTGGGCTCGCTCGGCGGCTACGTTGAAACCGCGCGTTGCTGGGACTGCCACGGTGCTCACGACGTTCTGCCGGCCTCCGACCCGCGTTCGCCCATCAACAAGGCCAACCTGGTCCAGACCTGCGGCAAATGCCACCAGGGCGCAAACCTCAGCTTCGTCCAGTATCAGCCGCATGCCAACGCACACGATCGCAAGCTCAATCCGGCGCTCTACTTTGTCCGGTTGTTTATGAACATTTTGCTCATCGGCACGCTCACGTTCTTCGTGCTTCACACCCTGCTGTGGCTCATCCGCGCGCGCTACGAGCAGATCAAGAAGAAATCGACAAATGGAGGAAAGAATGCGTGATCTCGAGCAAGAGGCTGCAGAAAGCAGGCGCCACGGCGGTGCGGAGCGGTTTTTCATGCGCTTCACGCGCGAACAGAGGTACATGCATGCCGTCCTGTTCACCACGTTCCTCGGACTCGCCGCCACCGGATTGCCCATTCGCTTCAGCGAGAGCATATGGGCACGCGGACTGGCCAAAGCCGTGGGTGGATTCGGAGCCATTCTCTTCTTTCACAAATTCTTTGCCGTGGTGCTCACGCTCGCGTTTCTGATTCACGTCAAGGAGATCTTCACGCGCGGAATTCTGCATCGCGAAACGGGCATCTTCTGGGGATCGACCTCGATGGTTGCCAACTGGAAAGATGCAAAAGACCTGTTCGGGCACCTGCGCTGGATGGTGGGCCTCGGGCCCAAGCCGAAGTTTGGCCGCTACGCCTATTGGGAGAAGTTCGACTACTGGGCTGTCTTCTGGGGCATGATCGTCATCGGCTTTTCCGGATACGCCATGTGGTTCGCGCCGTTCTTCGCGCACTTTCTGCCCGGCTGGGCATTGAACGCCGTGCTGGTCATCCACAGTGAAGAGGGGCTGCTCGCCATTCTGTTCATTTTCTCCATTCACTTCGTCAATACGCACCTGCGCCCCGACAGCTTCCCCATGGACATGGTCGTGTTCACCGGCGTCGAGAGTGAGGAAGAGTTCAAGCACAAACGCCCGCTCGAATACGAGCGGCTGGTTCGCCAAGGCAAGCTGGAAGCAAGACAGGCAGAGGCCCCGCAGACTTGGCTCGTTACTTTCTCCCGCGTAGTCGGAACCATCGCCATCGTCATCGGCCTCACGCTGCTGGTGCTTACTTTGACCGCTTATTTTAGCTAAAACTTCATACATACTTTTCATTCGAGCGGTCGAATGCCGCACGAGCCCATATTTCGGAAACGAGATATGGGCTCCCGGCATTTTATTGCGGCCCTGTGGAGGAAAATCCTATCCCTCCACCAATGGAAAGACATCTCAAATCGGAACGTATGATAGCGTCGCAAGCCGTGACAGGGAACCGGAAAGCCAGATTCCATGCGCCTGTGACTCCAGTCACTGCGTTCCTTCACGGCGAAGCATCTCCTCATAAGCGTGAACCTTGCTCGTAGAATCTCGACGATTGCTTTGGTGCTATCCCTGCTGGCCTGGGGTTCGGCCGCGAATGCCCAGCCAAAGCCCAGGGACTCAGATTGCCTCGCCTGCCACTCCGACTCAACGCTCACAACCGACGTGAACGGCAAGCCGCTCAGCCTGTTTGTAGACCAGAACAAGCTGAAGCACTCCGTGCACGCCGGCATGTTCTCCTGTGTGGATTGCCACACCGACGTCAAGAGCCTGGTCCATGAGACTCCGCCCAAAAAGATCACCTGCGCTCAGTGCCACGCCGATGCTCAGGATGCCTATGCGCACAGCACCCACGCCCGGGCGCGCAAGACCGGATCGCCCGCGGCCGGTTGCCAGGATTGCCACGGCGGCGTCCATGAAATCATGGCCGCCGACAATCCCAAGTCGCCAATCAATCACGAGAACATTCCCTACACCTGCGGCCGCTGCCACGGGCAAAAGTTTCTGATGCAGTCTTACGGCCAGAGCGCACAGCCCTTCATCAGCTATCAGGAAAGCGTGCATGGCCGCGCCAACGAGAAGGGCTCGCTGAAGGCCGCCGTCTGCACCGACTGCCACGCAGCCCACGCCATTTTGTCGCCCACTGACCCAAAATCGCCGATCTACAAATTCAATGTGCCGGCCACCTGCGGCAAATGCCACTCGGAGATCGACAAGACCTTCATGAAGAGCATTCACGGGCAGGCTATTTTGCGGGGCAATCAACTTGCCCCGGTCTGCACGGACTGCCATGGCATCCATTCCATCAAATCGACCTCCGATCCCAATTCGCCCGTCTCGGACAAGAACGTATCGAGGGACGTCTGCGCCCGCTGCCACGAGGGCGTGCGCCTGTCACAGGAGTTTGGCGTGCCCGGAGGCCGCGTCACAACCTATTTCGACAGCTATCACGGGTTGGCCTCCGAAGGCGGCTCGCTGGTTGCAGCCAACTGTTCAAGCTGTCACGGCGTTCACAACATTCTGCCCTCAAGCGATCCCGGCTCCACCGTCAATCGCGCCAATCTTGAAGCCACCTGCGGCAAGTGCCACCAGGGAGCCACGCGGCAATTCACCCTCACTCCTGTGCATATGGGAGATGGCCTCTATCCCAGGGATATCGGCTCGATTGCCGTCAAGTGGGTGCGGATCGTTTATATCGTCCTCATCCTTCTCGTCATCGGCGCCATGTTCCTCCACAACTTCATCATCTGGCGCAAGAAGGCGGTCGAGCGCCGCAAAATGCAGAATCCTTTCATGGTGCGCATGACTGAAAACCAGCGCTGGCAGCACCTGATTCTGCTTTCGAGCTTCATTATTCTGGTCATCACCGGCTTTGCTCTCAAGTTCCCCGACACGTGGTTTGCCCATGTGCTGGGCATGGGCGAAAGATGGCGTGGCATCATTCACCGCGTCGCCGGTGTAGTGCTGATCAGCGCAGGCATTTACCACATCGTCTACCTGGCTGCGGCGCGCGAAGGCCGGCGTTTGATTTGCGATCTTGCCCCGCGCCCGAAGGACGCCTTCGACGCCGTGTACACGATGATGTACTACCTCGGCCTGCGATCAGAGAAACCAAAATTCGGCCGCTTCAACTATGCGGAGAAGGCCGAGTATTGGGCGCTGGTATGGGGAACGGCGCTGATGGGTCTCAGCGGCGTCATGCTCTGGGCAAAGGTCTGGGTTGGAAACACGCTCGCCCGCTGGTGGGTCGACATCGCTACGGCCGTCCACTTCTACGAGGCTATCCTGGCCACGCTCGCCATTCTGGTCTGGCATTTCTACCAGGTCTTCCTCGATCCGGACGTCTACCCGATGAACTGGGCGTGGTGGGATGGCAAAATGCCAGTCGACCACTATAAACACGAGCATGAACTGGACACGGAGAGCCTGCCTGAAGGCGAGGCGAAGGAAGGTGTGGAGCCGAAGGAAGGCACGGAGACAAATGACTAACCGCTAGCTTCTTGCGGGTATGTGGTGGACGGCGATTCGCAGTCCACCACATACCCGCACAATCCGCGCGCAGCCAATCGAGCGCCACAAAAGCGAAGAAGGATCCCGTGAGGCGCGTTCACGCAATCGAACGCTGGAAGCTAAAAGCTGGAAGCTGCTCGTCTCACACCCGCCAGTTATCCGCGCGCCAGTTCTTGATCCGCTCCTTGATCTGCTTGCGGTTCAGCTTATGTTCCAATGCCTGCTTGGCCAGCTCCACAACCTCATCATCCCCCGCAAATCGCAGGCCGATCAGTTGGTCCTCGCTCAGACGGTAGATCTGCGTGTGCCACTCCGCGGGCGCCAGGGCCTGCAGTCGCATCCGCTCCTCAAGCCGAATCACTCGATCCTGCACCTTCAGCGGATAAAGCCGCAGCTTCAAGATGGGAACGACTACAAGCAATGAAAGAACCACCAGCCACGCTGAATAAAAACTCATATGGTGGACCATGTAGACGGTCGCGACAATCAGGTTAATGAGGAAGAGTAAGAACGTGACGATGTGAAAGGACGGATCCAGCCGTCCATGGTTCTTCAGATTCTGCGATGCGGATTCACTCATGGATCGTCCTGATTTCTTCCAGACCGGAATTTGCTCTTGCAGTTGTCCCCGTTTCCGCGGAGAAGCCGCCAGCAGCGCCGGGGGCCTGTGCACCGGCGCTCTCCGGATTCTGCTCGTCCGCCGTGATGGCTGTCAATGCGGAAAAATTGTCCGGACTCAGAACCTCTGGATCGCTGGGAATCAAATGATAGTGGCCCCGCACCAGGTAGTCCGCAAACAACCCACCGGCCAGGTACGGATTCACCAGCACGATAGGAATGATGTAAGCGGTTGTAGTCAGCGACTCGGAAATGCTCTTGTTAGATCGGCTCTTCCGCCGGTACCCGGGCACCTGAGGAATCTCAAATACCGTAAGCCGAACCTCAGGATGTTTCAGCGCATAACGCTTCAGCTTATAGGCAATGCTCTTAGGCGTGGTTATGCCGGCGTCGGGAAAAATGCTGCGCCGAAAGCTGCGCGGAAAGTAGCTGTTCAATATCACCCGCGCAAAATCCGCGCAGTTGTTGAAGAGCAGATTGAAGTGGGAACGGTTAGGCCCGGCATTCATCTCCGCAATCAGCGCGTCGTCCTGCTCGGGCGTAGTGTCAAAACGGAAAGCGTAGGTGCGCCGCTCATAGGCCGCGCCCAGCAACTGCGTCCAGCCGCCGCGCAGAAAACTTCCCTTGGGCAAATCGTCTCCCAGAGATTCCAGATGCGCTTCGCGATACCGGCTGCGCAGCCGCATCACCTCTTCGCGATCCACGTGATCGGGCGCCTCGGCGGCGTCTTCAACCGAATAGAGGTAGGGAATCAGCGGGATCGCGATCCAATCGTACCCGTTGATGCCTTGGTACCGGGCGATCACAGCGCCAGGCTCGCCCGGTTGGCAGCGGCGCAACTTTACCGGCGTCTCGGCGCAGATGCGCTCAAAATAAATCGCGTTGTGTCCGGTAGGGTTAAGAGTGCCGAAAAAGCCATACGGCTGCTCCATCAGCAGAGCGGCCTGGGCATGGCAACACGAGCTAAAGAAAATTGCCAAAGCCATGAGAGCAAAGACGCGGAAATATTCCTTGCGCATCAAGAGCATCGGTTCTCCTCGGATAGTTTCGGTGCAGTTTTTCCGAAGGCCCATCGTCTGGCAAACGGCGTGCATTCCGTTTTTGATGCAGCCTGGGAACGATAGGGTTAGCTGGCCGCTGCCTTCCGAACGCAATCATCCCTGAATGCCGGCAAGTTTCTATCTATTGTCAGGACACCGATTCCGGCAAAATGTTGCGCCGCGGGCACGCAAGGCGTCGATTGCGCTGCGGCATTTTCCCAGTCAGCGTGACGCGGGGTCGCGCCGGTAGCGCACCACTTCCACAGCTGAGACCGCGACCAGGCCCTCGACAATCATCTCGTCGAGAAACGGAATCAGCTTGGCGATCTGCTCTTCGCTGTCGACGACCACTAACTGCATAGGCGCGTCTTTTGAAAAACTCCAATGGCTGGGCCGGCGAATTCGCGAGCCAGACCCGTAACCTTCGATACCGCGAAACACGGTCGCCTCTTCAATGCCAAGTTCCATGCATTTGGCCACAATCGCCTCGTGCAGAGGCTCGCCTTGCCAGCGGTCGTCTTCGCCAAAATGGATGCGCAACATGCGTGCGGAATACTGTTCCTTCATCGTGGGCCTCTCTTACTACGCGGCGCCATCCGGCGTCGTGGCAGGCTGCTCGGTCTCTGTAGTCACAGCGCGGTAGGCATACTTGATGATGTCGACATCTGAGAAGACCACCAGCCCTTCTTCCACCATCCGGTCCACTACGGGAAGAAACGCCTGCAGTTTCTCCGCCGTGTCAATCGCTGAAAGCATCACGGAACTGGAGTGACCCGATTGCAGGGGCGTGTCCTTCTCTGTGCGGCGATGCGCTCCATAGCCGAGGATGCCGCGATAAACCGTGACGCCGGCAATATCGTTGGCCCGCATCGCCTCAACAACCGCCCTGTACAGCGGCTTGTCGTTCCAGCGATCCTCCTCGCTCAGATAGATGTGCATCATCTGCGCCTTGCCTTCGATCTTCAGGTGAGAAGGATGAACGGTCTTGGCCGGCTTTGAGACCTCAGCTGGCTTGGCCACCATCGTCTCCTGCATTTCAATCAGCCCGGTCCCGGCCAGTTCCTCCAGCTTGCCCAGCAGCGCGTCCACCTTTTCCCGCGTCTCGATAAACTCGATCTTGATCGGCAAATGGTCTGAGATGTCAACAATGCTCGCCGAGTGCATGTGGTGGTCGGCGCCAAACCCGGCAATGCCTTTCGTCACTGTTGCTCCCGATACGCCGCGATAGAACAGAAAGTCCAGAATGCTCGAGTACACAGGGACTCCGTGATGCGTGGCCCCTTCGCTCAGATAGATCGTGACTTTAACGGCTTTTCCAGGTTGCAGCATGCTGTCTCCGTGGATGCAAGTGTGGATTTTAGTGCATGAGACCGGCCGCGTCGAGCGGCTCCTATGGAATGATCTCCGCCAGAATTGACCCGCCCCACACGGCGATGAGCCCCAGCAGCAGACTGCCTGCGGCGTAGAGAATGGCCATGAAATAAGCTCCCGAGCGCAGCGTCGCAAGTGTCTCCCACTCATAGGTAGAGAACGTCGAATACGCGCCAATGAAACCGACAGGGATAAAGTATCTCCACGCCGGATTCAGTTCCGCGCGCCGGCCCAGATAGGTAAGAGAGAACCCGATAATCACGCAGGCGGTAAGATTCACCAGCAGTGTGCCGTAAGGAAACCGGATTCCCATTCGCCCGGAAACAGCCGAGCCAACCCAGTAGCGGGCAATCGAGCCCAGTGCGCCGCCGGCGGCAATAAAAAGATACTTCTGCAAGCGCGTTCTCCTTTCAACTCAGCCTACAGGGCAGCAGGGCACGCGACGGCACTGCAACAAAAGCCATCGATTGCCGCACTGCTCAGTCTTTAATCAGGGGTCGCGCCGGGACATAACTCCGCAACAGGATTCCCTGTCAGGAGTCATCATCTGTCCAGCCTATCGGAAAGGACAGCGGTTAAGGGTGAACTCCTTCACCACAACCAACACTTCAATTACACGATGCAGTGCGTTTGCCTGTCAACCGGCACACGCAACCTTGCGCCACACTTTTTCCCCGCCGGAATCGGCAGCCAGGCCGCAACCTTCCAGCTCCGGTGTGCAGGCAATTACTGCGCACCGGAGCATACTGGTTTCATGCCAAACCTCCTGCAAATGTATGCCCGGTCTGCTCCGGCAGGCATGTTCCTGGTCCGTACCCCCAGTCCCACCCCCCCACCCCCCCTCCTTGTAAAGTGCACCGATTATGGTGCAGCCAAAAAATAAACCATTCATAATCAATACAATACAGGCGCATACCAGTGCACAAGTAGTAACTATGGTGTTGTTTTTCAACGGTTTTCGACGTTTTTTGAGCCTAAAATCGCGGTCTCAGGCCCGGTTTTGGCCCTCACGCGACGTTTTTTTGACAGCGGGCTCTACCTTTACCCTTCAACTCAGTTCTTTACCCACAAACTCTGCGCAGCGGCCCTGGTCTGCAATCGCCGCGCGTTGCTTTTCCACGTGCGGTCTCCCGCATCGATGGCCTAAGATGCTGCGGAGGGATTTTCTGCCATGATCGCTGCATTGAAACTGCGTTGCAAGTTATTGTTTCTCTTTGTTGTTGCGGTAGCTCTTGTTTTTGCCGGCAGCGCCCGTGCCCAGCGCGGCAGCGAAATGGCCCGCGCCACCGCTCTTTTGCCGCCTCCTCTGCGCAACGTTGTCGAACGCCTAGGCAGCCTGCACGAACTGCCTGCGGGCGTTTGGAAGATGCACGCGGGCGACGTCGCGCACGGCGAAGACATCGATCTCGACGACAGCAATTGGCAACCCGTCGCCGTTGGAGAAAAGGCGCCCAATGAAGCCATCTGGCTTCGCCAGACGATCCAGGTGCCGTACTCGCTCAATGGCTACGACCTGACCGGCGCGCGCATATGGTTTCAAATACAGGTCAGCGGCAACGGCCCCATGCCGGAAATTCTCTACTTCAATGGCCGCCGCGTCGCGCTCGGCGAAGACCTTGAGCCGGTTGTGCTTTTCGATCAAGCCAAGCCCGGCGAAAAAGTCACCGTCGCCGTCAAGGTACTCCACACCGTCGATACCAAGACCTTTCGCGGAGTCACCATGCGCATCGACTACGCGGCGGGCCGGCCCAATCCGGAAGATCTGCGCGAGGAGTTTCTCTCCGCCGCTCTGCTGGTGCCGTCGCTCGCGCCTAAAGATCCGTCAAAGATGATGGATTTGAACGGCGCCATTGCCGCTGTCGATCTGGCCGCTCTGGATGCGCACGATCAGAAAAAATTCGACGCCAGCCTCAAGACCGCGCAATCCAAGCTCGAGTCCCTCAAGCCACTTCTCGATCAAGCAACGTATCACCTCGACGGCAACGCACACATCGATGCCGCATGGCTGTGGCCGTGGACCGAGACCGTCGATGTGGTCAAGCGCACCTTCTCAACAGCGCTCCAGTTGATGTACGAATATCCCGGCTACACCTACACCCAGTCCGCCGCCGTCTACAACGAGTGGATGGCCCAGAAGTATCCCGACATCAACTCTGAAATCGCACAGCGCATCAAGGAAGGCCGCTGGGAGATTGTCGGCGGCATGTGGGTCGAGCCCGACCTCAACATGCCCGACGGCGAATCGCTGGTCCGCCAAATTCTGGTCGGCAAGCGCTGGTACAAGCAGGCCTATGGCGTGGACGTGCGCATCGGCTGGAACCCCGACTCCTTCGGCTACACATGGCAGTTGCCGCAGATCTACAAGAAGAGCGGCATCGACTACTTCGTCACCCAGAAGATGACCTGGAACGACACCAATCAACTCCCCTTCAAGCTCTTCTGGTGGGAGTCGCCCGATGGGTCCAAGGTGCTCACCTATTTCCCCCACGACTACGTCAACACCACGCTCAACCCGGTTCGCCTCGCCGACGACCTGAAGGTTGCCCGCGAGCGTTCTCCCGGCATGACCGAGATGCTTGACCTCTACGGCATTGGCGACCACGGCGGCGGACCTACGCGCGCCATCCTCGACGAAGGCTTCCACTGGGCAGCGCCGGGTCACGTCACTCCAAAGTACCAGTTCGGCTCCGCGCAGAGTTTCTTCTCGTCGGTAGAGACGCAGATTGCACCAAAGAGCCCAACGTGGAACTACCAGTCCATCGCCAGGGGATACGAGCCACCTCCGGCCGTGTCCGGCAAGGTTTCCATCCCCACCTGGGACACTGAGCTTTATCTCGAATACCACCGCGGCGTCTACACCACGCAGGCCGATCACAAGGCCAACATGCGCCACAGCGAAGAAGAGGTGCTGAACGCAGAGAAGTGGGCCTCGCTCGCATGGCTCGATGGCAAGAAGTATCCCGGTGAGGAGATCACGGAGGACTGGAAGAAGGTGCTCTTCAATCAGTTCCACGATCTGGCCGCCGGCTCCGGCATCGGCGTCATCTATAAAGACGCGCAGCAGGACTACGACGTGGTTCGCTGGTCCACCAACGAAATCAAGGCCCGAGCGCTGGCGACCGTGGCGCAGGGCGTCGATACCAGTGGCGATGGAATTCCTGTTCTGGTCTACAATCCGCTCGGCTGGCAGCGGTCGGGCGATGTCAGCGTCGAAGTGCAGTTGCCCACGGCTGGCCCCAGCGAACTATCGATCGTCGATCCATCGGAGCAAGGTCCCGGCAAGGCGCCAATCCACGCATCCCTCGACCAGAAGACCGGAGTCGCCCATCTGACCTTCCATGTCTCCGACGTTCCGTCTCTCGGATACAAGGAAGTCAGAATTGTCACCGGCAAGCCCGGCGTTGTGTCAGGCATCTCGGCCAGTGATTCCGGCGCCGATGTGCGGCTCAGCGATGGATCGCTTCGCGTGGTCGTGGACAAGAAATCCGGGTGCATGGTCAGCCTTCAGCAAGGCGGCTTTGAGGAACTCGCGCATGGCGCTTGCGGCAACGAGTTGCAGGCATTCAAGGACACACCGACCAAATACGACGCTTGGAACATCGATCCGGGCACGCTCGACGAAACGCCAACCGTACTCGACACGGCCGATTCCGTCGAACTCGTGGACGCCCGGACCCCGCGCCCCGGCATCCGCATTACCCGCACCTGGCAGAGTTCGAAATTCGTGCAGACCATCCGTCTCGCTCCAGCCGCCGGCCAGGTCGACATTGAAAACGACATCGACTGGCACGAGCGCCACGTGTTGCTCAAGGCTGCGTTCCCGCTGGCAGCCACCAGCGACTTCGCCACTTACGAGATTCCCTACGGAACCATCAACCGCGCAACCACCCGCAACAATAGTTGGGAGAAAGCGCAGTTCGAGGTTCCGGCCATGCGCTGGGCAGACCTGGGCGACGGCCAGCACGGTCTGAGCCTGCTGAATCAGACAAAGTTTGGCTATGACGCGGTGGGCAACATGCTGCGTCTTACACTGCTGCGCGCGCCCACCTGGCCCGATCCTGAAGCCGACCAGGGCCATCACCACTTCCACTACGCGCTCTACCCCCACGCCGGCACCTGGAAAGACGCGCTCACCGTGCGCCACGGCTGGGAGTACGACTATCCGCTCACCGCAGTGGTAACCACGGCTCACGCGGGTTCGCTCCCCGCCGAGCACTCCTTCGCCTCGGTCACGCCCGACAACGTCGTGCTGACCGCCGTGAAAAAGGCCGAGGACGAAAAGGGACTCATCTTCCGCGTCTACGAGTGGGCAGGGAAGACCGCGACCGCCGAATTCCACGTGCCCGCGGGCGCTACCGGAGCCACCGTCACCAACCTCATGGAGACCGCCGAAGGCAGCCCGCTGCCGGTCGAAGACGATGTTGTCAAGGTCCCCATCCACCCCTACGAGATTCTGACCGTTCGGGTAAATTATCCCAATGGCGGACCGAAACAGTAAGACCAACTGGATCAAAGCGAAAAGGGGCTCCGAAAACGGAGCCCTTTTTGGTAATCTGAATGCAGCAAGGAGCCTGCACGATGAGCATCACTTCCCCATTCCTGGTCGTCCCCGTGATTATTATCGTTTTCGTCGTGGCAATTCTGTTCGCCACCAGCAGCAAGGAAGACGGCCACTCGGCGCACTGATCCATAGTCGGGTTCAACGGACCGATTCACGGAACCTTTTGGCAATTCCTGGCGTATAACAAGGCCAGAGGAAGATTGCCATGCTTGGAAACCTGTTCCATCATTCAATGTTGAACAAGTTTGGTAAGGTAGCCAGCTTGCTTGCCGGCGTGGCGTTGCTCGCCATGATCGCCGGATGCCGCGTCCAGGTGAATAAGGACGCCAACGGCGAGGACAAGAACGTCCAGGTGGATACGCCCTTCGGCGGCGTTCACGTCAATACCAATCAAACCACGGCAGCCGATCTCGGACTTCCGGTTTATCCCGGCGCTCAGACCGTAAGCGACGACGACAAGCACAAGTCCGCGGACGTGCATCTGGGCTTTGGAGAATGGGAATTGCGGGTGCGCGCAGTCTCCTACGCTACTTCAGATAGTCAGGATCAAGTGATCACGTTTTACAAGAAGGCGCTGGGCACGTACGGCGATGTGATTACCTGCAAGGGCGGCGCGCCAGTGGGTACCCCGGTCAAAACCTCCGAAGGCCTAACCTGCGATGAAGCCAAGAGTGCCAATGTGCAGATAGACCAGGGAGACTACAGGGTTGGTAAGGGTTCACTGGAATTGAAGGCCGGTTCCAAGCGCCATCAACACATCGTGGGGTTCGAGAGCCCCAAGGATGGTCAGACTCGCTTCGCCCTCGTCGCCCTGGATTTGCCGGCTAGCCCCAGTAAGGACTCCGAGAAAAGCAACTAGTCAAGTCTCCATCCCCGGGTAGTGGGAACAATTGCAGCGCACAAGAACAATTGCCGGCACACGCTGCCAGGGTGATCGCATGAAGAGAAGGCGAAAGTAGAAAGAGCATGAGGGCGCCTTGCGATTATCCCAGTCCGAGTAGATGGGCGCGGTAGTTGTCGCTTGTGGCGGCGATGATTCGTC
>DATKWA010000024.1:0-23167 GCA_035529815.1 Occallatibacter sp.
CTTGTGTTCGTACATCGCGGCATCGGCACGGGCCAGGAGGTCTTTCATCGTTTCGCCAGAGATGTGTTGAGCCAGACCGATCGAAGCATCTACGCGCAGCTTTTGCGGGCTGAGTTTTCCGCTGATTGTGTAGTTTCCGCAAGCCCATTTACTCAGTCTTTCGGTTTGCGCACTTGCTTCCGATAAGGCGCAGTCGAGCACAATGATGAACTCGTCTCCACCCCAGCGTCCGATCATGTCTGTCGAACGGCAGGCGGAAAGCAATTCGGTTGAGAATTGTTTCAACAGGTCGTCGCCGGTCAAGTGCCCGTACTCGTCATTGACTTTCTTAAACTCATCGATGTCGATAACTGCGACGCAAAAGGAAACTCCTCCGACTATATGGCGCTCGATGTGGTTTTCGACCCACAACCGGCTGCGAAGCCCTGTGAGGGCGTCGCGGGAAGCAATCTCTTCAGCCTCTTCGAGCTTCATCTGGTATGCGGACACCTGCTCTCGAAGTTGATCAATTGCGGCCTTGCCTTCCTCTGTCATCCTTTGAATGGATGTCTTGAGTTCCGCGGCACTGCTTTTGATGGAAGCGCGGATCTCAGTCAAGTCGTGCAGGCTGGCTATGGCGGTCAGCCTGAACGTGACGTCGTTGATCTGACCGGCGCAACGCTGATCTCTTGCACCAACGGACTCGGCAGTGCGCGCCATAACCAGCAGCAATTCCCTTACCTCATCGCTTTTCTGCTGGTAGTACCTTGCCGTACTCCTTCCCCATCCCTCAAGCTTCTCCTGCACTTTCCCGTTTGACGTTACGAGTGTCTCGTGACTCAGGTTGTTGGAAAGATTTTGATTCAAATTGTCGAGCTGTTGCTTTAGATCATTGCCAAGACCAGGGCACGCTTCTATGCTGCAGTTGCCCATAGCCACCAGGGCGGAGCCATATGCGGCAACAGCTGCCGAGGTGATTCCATCCCGCTCCTGCATGCTTGAGCTCGAGCCTGAGCCGGGAGTCGTAGAGTCCAGATATTTTTTCAGCGAGATCATTTACCCTCGATGCCTTGGATGTGTGCAGTAATCCGGCGAGATCTATCTGCATTCCAGATCGGCAAAGTGTCGTTTCATCTTTAACGCTGTGGACCTGTGAGGCCCTAGTTATTCATCGCGATTGAGGAGCTGCCGGGTCAAGTCCGGTTGGGATCAACAGAGGGTAAGGGGTCGAGTTACCGAAGTTTACCCGGAAATCCACAGAGTGCTACAAAAGCGTTATGGCAATCTCGCAAAAATCGTTGATTCTAGACATTGAACGCTTTGAAAGCTTGAGGATGCCGCCTTGGACTGGAGTAAGCTGCCGGATCTAGCTGTGGTCACGTTGCTGGCCTGCGCTTTTGCGTCCGCGGCACGCCGCAGTCAGTCATCTGTCTCAAGCTTGTGGCTCACCGGCTGGATGATGATCGTGGTGCAGTTTGCCGCGTTCTTGTTTGCGCCTGCGGCCGGTCAATTTGGTACGATCGTGGAATTCATTGGTCTCGCTTCTCTCGCATGGGCCGGCATACTCTTCATTTGGGCGTCGATCCCCTACCGAGGAAATAGTTCAAGCTTCTGGATGATGAGCGCATTGCTTGGAACGAATACGCTCTACATTGCCGTTCTAGTGTTCAGTCCCGCGGTGTATTGGGCGCTCACACTTGCGGCGGCTCTGTTTGGCGCGTTGCCGCTCGCGATAACGCTGTTGAATTTGCATAGGGATAATCACGGGCTTCGCTGGGTTAAGGTTGTGCTCTATGCGTCTCTCTCAATCTTCCTTATGGCCTTCCAATTTCGGCCTGGTAGCGGCTTGCACATCGCATTGAACGCTGTTTTCTTTACTATTTTCTTTACCTGCGGGATTCATTTCTTTCACGCCTACCGCCGCGCAACGACAGGCGCATTCATTACCATTTCTGGATTTGTGGCCTGGGCGTCGGTGTTTGTGCTGGGATCTGGAGTAGGCGGATTTATGCGCGATCTGCCTCGCGAGAGCGAAGTCTGGAATCTACCTAAGTTCGTAGTCGCTGTGGGGATGATTTTGCTTCTTTTAGAAGAGCAGATTGAGCACAATAAGTACCTCGCGCTGCACGACGAGTTGACCGGTCTGCCCAATCGCCGCCTCTTTCAGGATCGATTAGCCAGCGCACTGGAACACGCCCGCCGGAATAAATCGAGCGCGGCCTTGCTTGTGGTGGACCTTGATCGCTTCAAGCAGGTCAATGATGCACATGGCCATCACGTTGGAGATCAACTGCTGAATCACGTGGGAAAGATCATCTCCAGCCGCATCCGCCGGTCTGACACCGTGGCGCGAACCGGAGGGGATGAATTTTCTGTCATACTGCATGAGCCTGCGAGTCGGGAAGATGCTGCGAATATTGGCGATACTCTGATTGAGTTGCTGACGGAGCCTGTCGTGCTTGGCAATCAGACAATCAGGATTGGCGCCAGCGTTGGCATTGCTGTCTTCCAAGAAGATGCCCCCGATGGAGAAGGACTCTGCATTGTGGCTGATAAGAGGATGTACGATTACAAAAACAGTGTAGGCAGCCCCGAAAGAGCACCGCGTCCTGCAATGCCCTCCTTGATCCCGCAATCTGAGTTGACCGCCGACCTACGACAAGCTGGCTAGTAGAAGGCTCCACATCTATCGCTTGCGTTAAATTCGATTTCAGCAACCACAAAAAAGAGCGGCCCGGATTCGCATCCGGCCCGCTCTTGTGCTGACGTTGATTACGCTTGACCGCCTGGTCCACGACCGCCGGGGCCGGGGCCACCTGGCCTGCGACGACGGCGGCGACGATTGTTGTTGTTCGCTGGAGGGCGTCCTGCACCGGCCGTTTGACATACAGGTACCGGCGCACCTTCCACCCTGTTGAAGTTCGGCTCAGTGTCCTCATCGAACTCTTCGCCTGATTCTTCGTCGAAGTCGTCTCCGCCCTCGATCAGGATAGTGCTTTGGTTGGATTTCGGCTGGCGTTCGTCGAATTCGTTCCGGGGCCTAGCCGGTGGAGCGGGGGCCGCGTAGGACTCAGAAGCAGTGCCCTCTTCGCCTTCCATTTCAACAGCGGGAGCCGACGGAGATAGCTTGGCCTTCTGCTCCTTGATGAGCGCCTTGCGGCTGAGCTTGATGCGGTTGCCCTCAATGGCCAGGACCTTGACCATCACCTGATCGCCCTCGCGCAACTCGTCCTTCACTTCCTTGACGCGATGCTCTGCGATCTCGGAGATGTGTAACAAGCCATCCGTGCCAGGGAAGAGCTCGACAAACGCGCCGAACTCAGCCAGTCGAACAACCTTGCCGAGGTAGACCTTGCCCAGCTCTGGAACAGCGGTGATGTCGTTGATCATCGCGAGGGCCTTCTTCATGCCTTCGGTGTCGCTTGAAGCAACGCTGACCTTTCCGGTGTCGTCCACATCGATTTTGGCGCCGGTTTGCTCGATGATGCCGCGGATGGTTGCACCGCCCTTGCCGATGAGATCACGAATCTTCTCGGTGGGGATTTGCACGGTCTCAATGCGCGGGGCATATTGTGACCGCTGCTGGCGCGGTCCGTCGAGCACTGCGTCCATCTTGTCCAGAAGGAAGAGCCGGCCACGGCGCGCCTGCTCCATTGCCTGCTGAAGAATCTCGCGGGTGAGGCCGCCTATCTTGATGTCCATCTGTAGAGCGGTGATGCCCTTGCGCGTGCCTGCGACCTTGAAATCCATGTCGCCGTAGTGATCTTCAGCGCCGGCGATGTCGGAGAGGATTGCGTAGTCGTCGCCTTCCTTCACCAAGCCCATTGCCACACCGGCGACTGAGCCCTTGAGCTGGATGCCGGAATCGTAGAGCGCAAGACTAGCTCCGCAAACTGAGGCCATCGACGAAGAGCCGTTGGACTCGAGAATGTCTGAGACGATGCGCATGGAGTAAGGCGACTCGTCGGCGCTGGGAAGAACCGCAGAAAGTGCGCGCTCTGCAAGTGCTCCGTGGCCGATCTCGCGCCGGCCCACGCCGGACATGCGGCCGGTTTCGCCAACGCTGAAGGGCGGGAAGTTGTAGTGGAGCATGAAGTTCTTGCGCTGCTCGCCTTCGTAGCTCTCCAGGCGCTGACCGTCATCTGCGGTGCCCAGCGTGGCCGTAACCAATGCCTGAGTCTCACCACGGGTAAACAGAGCTGAGCCGTGCGTGCGAGGCAGAACGCCTGTCTCAATGGTGATGGGGCGAATCTCGTCGAATGCGCGGCGATCGGGACGGATGCGGTCCTTCGTCACCTGCTCGCGGAAAGTGCGCTCACGCAGATGTTCATAGTAGGTTCCCAGCTTCTTCTTGGCCGAGGGATCGTCCGCGGGCAGACCGGCAGCCAATTCTTCCTTGATCTGCTTGATGAGTGAGTAGCTCTCGGTCTTGCTGTGCGTCTTGGTGTCGAGCGCATCCTTCAGCCGATCGCCGATTTTGGCCTTAAGCTCCGCGTAGTACGTCTCGTCGAACTCGGGCGCAGTGAAAGCCCGCTTGGGCTTGCCAGCCTTAGCCACTAACTCGTCGATAGCGGCTACGATCTTCTTGATTTCCGTATGCGCAAACTCGATTGCGGCCAGGATGACTTCTTCAGTCTCTTCCTTAGCGCCGGACTCGATCATTACGATTCCATCCTTGTGCCCAACGACCATGATGTTGACCGTGGTGGCGGCGCGCTCAGCATAGGTCGGGTTAATGACAAACTCGCCATCCACGCGGCCTACCCGTACTGCGCCGACTGTAGCACTAAAGGGAATGTCGGAGAGGGCCAGAGCCGCGGCAGCTGCGTTGATGCCGACCACATCGGGGTCGTTTTCCTTATCGGCGGAGAAGACCAGTGCGATGACCTGTGTCTCGTTCTTGAAACCGTCAGGGAAGAGCGGACGAATGGGGCGATCGATCTGGCGGCAGGTGAGCACTTCCTTCTCGCTTGGGCGGCCTTCGCGCTTGATAAATCCCCCGGGAATGCGGCCTCCGGCGTAGGTGTACTCGCGGTAATCGACGGTGAGGGGGAAGAAGTCAATACCCTCTCTTGGATCGGGAGACGCGACTGCTGTGGCCAGGACGACGGTTTCGCCAGTGGTCACCAGTGCGGCGCCAGAAGCTTGCTTAGCCATACGGCCGGTCTCAAAGACCAACCGCTTGCCGCCGGCAAGCTCGACAGCTACTTCATGCTTGGTAGACATAGAGTCCTCTTTTCGTTTTTTTCGCTTGGGAAACTTGTGGTGGGAATGCAGCGGAGGGTGCGGAAGAAAAGGCGCTGCTTCCGGCCGCTGAAATAGCAGGCACAGGAGAACGGTCAGCGCATAAGTGCGCGAGCTCTTGCGGCCTCTTTAAGATATGCCGCGAGGGTACGGCCCACAGAAGATAGCTGTGCGCCGTCCCTGGCTGCAGGTTGAGTTCGCCAGGTACACCATGGCTCCGAGTTCTGAATGGAACAGGAGCCGTGACCAATTTCCGGTCTGGGCGCTTCCGGGTCAATGTCGGCTTTCTGATTACTTGCGAATACCGAGTTTGCCGATTACGTCGCGATAGCGATCGGAATCGTGCGTCTTCAGGTAATCCAGCAGGCGGCGGCGTTTGCTGACCAGTTGCAGGAGGCCACGCCGTGAAGCGTGATCCTTCTTGTGAGTCTTGAAGTGTTCAGTCAGTTCGCCAATCCGCTCACTCAGAATCGCGATCTGAACCTCCGGAGAGCCGGTGTCAGTATCGTGGGTGCGGAAGCGTTCGATCAGGGTGGTTTTCTTAGCAGTCGCCAGCACGGCGTCAGTTACTCCTCTTGTCTTCTCAGGTCCACTTCTTAAGTGTCTAAAGTGAGATTACCATGAACGCGTCCCCCTGCGCTATCGGCCGGGTGCTTGGAACCTGAAAGCAAACCCTTTCGAGTTCATAGCGTGGCCAATCCAGGAGAAACAGCCAGCCAATTGATCCCTGGAGTGCCGCGCGGTGCGGGCGACTCCCAAGCGTGGGTCAGGACGGCGGTGACGCCCAATAATTGGCGCGCGCCACGATCCTGGCACCGTAGTCCTGGGTGGTGCGCACGCGAATGGTGTGCAGCCCAGGCGAGGGGTCAGAGGGGCTGAAGGTGATGAGATAGCGGTTGCGCATATGTTTGGCTGCGTCGACTACGCGTTGCTCGAACCGCTTGTCCCCCGTGAACGTGGTGTATTCACCGCCGCTCATTTGGGCGATCTCTTTTGTCACATTCTTCTTGAACGCCTTAACGGCCATAATCAATGCCGACACCATGCTCATCGTGGGCTGGTCACCATTGCCCACCACGTCGTCCTTTACGTCATGGGAGAATTCGGCGCGTGCAGGCGAAAACGAAACGCTCAACACAAGCACGTCGGAACCGCCGATCTTCTGAATCAATTGCGCAGTCCTAGTGTGCTTGCTTCCATGGTCGCGCTCCTCGCTGATGAGAAGCAGGACGCGGCGGTACTCCTTCGGTTGAGTCTCAAGCAAATCAACGGCGGAGCTGATGGTGTCGAGGATTGCAGCTCCGCCATCGCCCGGTTCCAGATGATTGAGAGCGTCGTTGATGGCGTCGCCGGAATGCGTGTAATCGCAGATGAGGTGAGGTTTTGAATCGAACCCCATCAAAGCCGCTTCACTGCGGGGATCTGTCAAAAAAAGATCGAGCAGCGGGCCCAACTTGGCCAGCTTGTCGAATTCCAGTACGCTTGCCCCGCCCTGCTCGACCGCAACTACCAGAGCCACCGGCGCTGTATCCATCTCCTGCTGCACGCGGATTCTTTGTGGCACGCCGTTGTCTTCAAGGACAAAGTCACTCTGCTTCAAGCCGTAGAGAATTCCTCCTCCGCGCTTTTCTACCAGCGTCGGCACCAAAACCTCTGTGGCCGTCACGTGAAGGGTGGTGGTGTCGGAGTGCTCGGATGGCATTGGTTGCGGAGGTTCAATAGGAGGCAATTGCTGTGCTGTAGCGACCGCAAGGCATGTCGCGAATACACAGAAGGCCAGGCTGGGTAATCCGAATTTCATGCCAGAAAGACTCCTGAGAGTGATCGCCGATGGCCAACTGGCAGTTGTTAGCAAGGAACGAAGCCCAACAGCGAATGGGGAAATACCTGTATCGCGACCAGTTAGACTTGCAGTTGATTCAGACGCCCTTATGCGCTTCGCGCTCGATGTGACTTGTCCAAGCAAGAAAACTCACCAGTTCCCAGCGCGATGCCCAGACGAAGCTCATGATGCTGCCCGCCGTTAGCGTCTCGGCAGGACGCCCGGAGTAGGTCTCCACGCGCCAGCGAAGATATTCGCTCCGCCACGGGGCCAGCCGATGGCCACGAGTGGCATTCCACAGAAATCGCAGAGGAGATAGCAAGACTTTTCCTTTTCGATTCAGTATAGACGGCGCGGACGGGGATCCGTGTGTCGCTCAAAGCGGAAAAGGTTAGGGGCAAAGACGGGGACATATTAAGTCGCCGAGTCCGAAAACTCTAGACTGGAAACGTTAAAGCTTGCTGAACAGGCTGTTTGAGGTAGAGCCGAGTTGCGCAATCACATCCTCAAGCGCCGTCTGCTGCGTCTCAGCCATGGAGAGCTGGGTAGAGACCTTGGCTACGTCTGCCTGCATCAGGTTGGTTTGCGCCGCGGTCAACTGGGTCTTCTCGCTGGTTACGGAGTCCGAAGCGGCAGTCAGATGAGTGATGGAGTTGTCGATCGTGACGCGTTGCTGGGATACATAATTCAAGGCGGTATTCAGGGCCTGGGTATCGCTCACGGCCTGGGTGGTATTCACGGCGCCACTGGCATAGTCGGCCACCAGGCTATTGAGCGCAGCGAATACACTGTTCGAACCGCTTCCCATAAAGATCTGATTGCCCGGCACATTTAGCTGAATCTGCTGACCATTGGGCATCTGGAGGTAATTGATGTTTTGGTCGCCACTGTAGGTGGTTACAGAGGGCGAAGTGGCCGTCGATGTGGAAAACGGCGCGGCCGATGTTTGTCCGCCGGCAAAGATGTACTGGCCCTGGTAGCTCGTGTTTGCCAGGGTAGTGACCTCGCTGAGAATTCCGGCAATCTGACTGGAGATGGACTTCACATTGCTGGCATTCATGGTGCCGTTGTTGGCGCTTGTAGCCAGTGAGATTGCCTGAGTGAGTTGAGAGACCACGCTGCCAAGCGCTGAATCGGCCACCTGCAGTTGCCCCGTGACCAGGCTTGAGCTTTGAGTAAAGGAATCATCCTGCTGAATCTGATTCAGCATTAGCACGTTCTGGCCGGCGGCCACTGGGTCCGTGCTCAACGACGTGACGCGCACTCCGCTTGACAGCTCGGATGTCAATTGCTGGAGGCTCACCTGAGTCTGATCGAGGGAAGCCGCCAGGTTCGATACGTAATTTGGATCTACACGCATTGGATTCCTCTTCGAAACCAACTGTCATTTTGTTGGCAGAACGCTGCGCCGGCACAAGGCTCGGCAAGGACTCTAGGAGACCGACGTCTGTACTCCCAGATTCAACGCCGAGGCCATAATGGAGTTCAACATTGAAAACACCTGCGAGGCAGCCTGATAGCTGCGTTCCAGGGTTGTCATTGCAGAAGCTTCGTCGTTGAGATTGACGCTGGAGAGCGCGTTATTTTGTGTCTGTAATTGAGCGACCGACGCATTCTGCGCCGTATTCTCAGTCCCCACATTGGAGACCGTCGAGCCCAGCGTAGTGACAAAGTTGGAGTAGAAGTTTGACGGCGTTTGGCCGTTCACGATCAATTGGCTGGCCAGGTTCGCCATGGCAACGGCATTGGAATTGTCGCCGGTCCCTTGGCCCAACGAGGCGGCAGCGATGTGATTCGGATCGGTCATCACGACACTCATCGAGGCGGCGCTGCCAGCAACCTGTGTAGGCGCGGAGAAGATATCGCCGGCGTTGCCATTGTCTCCGGCGAGATCGGTCCCTGCATTGTTCAGCGCATTGGTCTGCGTGGAGACGTTATAGGCCATCTGATCGAGGGAGGCCAGGACGTTCGGGATGTCCTGGTCGCGCGCCGTCAGGACTCCGCCCAGCGAGCCGCCGCCTGAAGCCAACTGCGCAGTCACATCTGTCGATCCCACAAAGAAATCCGTGACTCCTCCAACGGAGCCGGTCGTCAATTGAAAGGTCGTCCCATTGGAGACTAGCAATTGTCCGGAGGTGGTTGTAATGGAAAGTCCGTTGTTTTCCGTCGTTATCTGATTGATTCCGATCAACTGAGAAAGCTGGCTCAGGTCCTGCTGGCGCTGATCCTCGAGCGTTCCGGCATCCGCGTTGGGAGAGCTGGATCGAATCTGCTGGTTCAGCTGCGCAATGGCGCCAGTCAGCGCATTCACCTGGCTAGCGATGCCGACTGCATCCTGGTCTAAACCTGAACGCTGCTGATTCAGACTGGCGGCCGCGTTTGAGATATCGCCCGCTAGCGTGGATGCCGACGATAGAGCCTGCTCCCGCAGTGCGCTGTTCGTGGGATTGGCCTCGAGCGACGAGAAGGAATTGAAGAAGCCGGTGACATCGCTGCCGATATTTCCGGCCGCTGAACTGGCTGAACCCGAATCCGGCGTAAACAGCGCCTGGATCGCATTGAGCGCGGCCAGCCGCGAACCGGAGGCCGAGGACAATTGCTGCTGCTGGTCGAGACGCTCAAGCAGGACGCGGCTTCGCTGAGATGTTGCGCCGGTTACAGTAGCACCGTCCCCATTTGAGACGCCGCTAATCTGAATAGGCGAATTTTCCTGCCAGTTGGGCGCTTCCACCGTGTAGCCAGGGGTGTTTGCATTGGCTACGTTGTTCGCTATAACGTTCAGCGCGGCCTGATTGGCATCGAGTGCCTGCGACGTAAGGCTCAGTGCGGAGCTAATTGTCCCCATCGACGCTCTCCGTCCCCAACGATTGGTGCGTCTGCTGCCGACTGTATTCGAATTGGTCGACGCGCAGGTCCCGCAGCCGATTCATCACGTTCAGGTTGGCGCGCGTGGCCTCAAGTACTCTCGCTAACACGGCCATATCTTGTGCAGCCTCGCGCGACTGGCGTGCCAACCCCTCCTGCGTGTCCCGGCTTTGCGGCGTCAGGTCGCGGTTCAGTGCCTGGCGGGAGAGCGCCAACTCCTCCAGTCGGTCAGCATCCAGATTCGCAAGTGCCTGCGATGCCTCTGCAACCAGTGTTTTCAGTTCCGGATGCTCCCTGCGCCCCCCAATTTTCTGCATCGCCTATTTCCCTTTCCCTGCTCCTGGGCTACGGCCTGTCAGAGCTCATGACCGCGTGGACGCGGTCGAGCGGCCCAGGTCAACTTACCGTTTGTCAGACCCGTCCTCTTGTTATTGCTGGGCACTCAGCATCGCGTCCACCATCCTGGAGGCCACCGCCGCGGGCGGCACGTTGTAAGTTCCTGCCGCCAGCGCCGCTTGCACGCCAGCGACCTTGTCTGCGCGCACGCCATCTTCGCCTGCCGTCAACAATACCTCGCTCCCGGCGCTGCTCAGCGTCGCAAGATCGCTGCCCAGAGCGCTTCCACCTGTGGTCGCGCTGCCTTTTGAAGCGGTTGCAGGTTGAGCCACCGGGTTTGCCCCCAAAAGCGACTTCAATCCTTCAAGACTGTTGCGAATATCCATACCTATTGCTCCTTACTGGCTCTATCGGCTTCTCTGCTAATCACTCTAGTCATTTAAGAGTTCTTATTGCAGTATTCCCGTGTAAATCTTCGGTTACCTTCCCGGTTTTGTGCTGATTACCGGAATGGGAGAGTTCTCGCACGATGCTGTTGGCGATGCCGAACCCACCGCTCTGGCTCAGGGCCTGACCGAGAGCCTCGGATGCGAATTGGCCCAGAGCCCCGTTTGAGCCGCCATCCCCTCCCCAGTCGTCCTCTTCTCCGGTGAGCGCGTCATTTCCGGTCAAGGGCTTCAAGAGCTCCTGCATCATCTGCGCCTCAAACTCATGCGCCGCGCGCACCAGTCGCGGCTGCGGTACCCCAGCCGCTGTTGTGTTAGCTGCCGCCATTGCTGCGATCGCCTGCATCAGAGCACCTCCAGGTCAGCTTCGAGCGCGCCGGCTTCCTTCATGGCCTGCAGGATCGAGATGACATCCCGTGCTCCTGCTCCTGTCCGTTGCAATTCCTGGACCAGATCCTCTACGGTGGCACCCTCTTTGAGTTCGATGTCATTGACCGGCCGGTCCTGCGCCTGAACGCTGGTCTGATGCACAACTTGCGTCGTCCCGGAAGACAGAGGGCCGGGCTGTGAGACCTCGGTCGTCGAGACGACATTGACCATCAGGCCGCCATGCAGGATCGAAACCGGTTGCAGACGAACTGTTCCTCCAATCACGACCGTTCCGGTGCGCTCATTGACCACGACGCGCGCTCTCGGATATACGTCCACTTCGGTCGACTCGACCTTATCGAGCAGGGCCGCAACGTCCTCATCCGGCTTGACGCTGATTGCGACCCGGCGGCTATCGACAGCGTGTGCGCGCGCCGATCCGAGCACGCGATTAATGGCAGAGGCCATCCGCTCGGCAGTGTGGAAGTCGGCATCGTTCAGAACAACCGTCACTGTGTGCATCTGCTTCAGGTCAAAGGGAACCGGACGCTCAACCAGCGCGCCGCCCGGAATTCGCGCCGTAGTGGGATGATTCATTTGCCGGCTATTGCCTCCGGCCGTTGCCATGTAGCCTCCCAAGACCAGGGCACCCTGCGCTTCGGCGTAGATCTGACCGTCGGGGCCGTAGAGCGGCGTCATCAGCAGGATGCCCCCTTCCAGGGAACGCGCATCGCCGGCCGACGACACGGTAATGTCGATCTTGTAGCCCGGCTCACTGAAAGGTGGAAGCGTTGCCACCACGAAGACCCCCGCCATGTTTTTCACCTGCATGTTGCTGGCGCTGTTTGAGCCGGTTTGCGGAACGGTGATGCCCATCCGCTCCAGCACCGACAGCAAGGTCTGAGCGGGAAATACTGTTTGTGAGCTATCGCCGGTGCCACGCAGACCCACAACCAAACCGTAGCCGACCAGCTGATTGTCGCGAATGCCGTCGATTGTGGCGACGTCCTTGATCCGTGCCATCTGCGCTGCGGGTTGGGCCTGCGCTGGAACGGCCGCGAGGGACAACGCAAGAGCAAGCTCGATCCACCACCAGAAAAGACTGCCGGGCCGATCGTTCAGTATTTTTCGATTTGCGATTTGTATTGATAGCCCTTGGCCGCGTTCCCTGCTCACAATTCCCTGCTCTCTTGTTTCAAACCTGCGTTCACCGCTCTCGTCCCTGGCATGGGCCAAGGCCGCTAGAAGATCAGCAATTTCTCGAGAAGGCGCACCACCGGGTTCTGCCGGTAGGTAGAGTCGTTCACGATGCCCTTACCCGTCACTTCCAGTTCCAGGTCGGTCATGGCCGTCGACAATACCTCGTTCTGTGCGCTCACATCCTCCGGACGGACCAGTCCTCGCAGCTTGATCAATTGTGTCTGCTGCGAGAAGGTCAGCTGCCGCGTGGCCTGCACGACCAGCATGCCGTTCGGCAGCACATCGACGACCTCGGCTCCGAAGGTGGTTGCAAGACTGGAATTCGTGGTGCTCTGGCCCTGGGCTGTCAGGCCGGATGCCGCGGTCATGCCAACCAGATTCTGCAGCGCGTTCGCTGTCTTCAGCTTCCCGATCAGCCCCGTTAGCCCTGAATTGGCGCTCGAAGCCCTGGAGTTCTTTACCTGGCCGTCGGTCGAGGCGGCCAGGCTCTCGCTCACTACGATCGAAACCACGTCATGCAGGCGAACTGCCTTGGCGTCGGTGCCTAGTCGCACCAGCCGGCCTTCCGTACTCCAGATCGACCCTGTCGTCTTTACTTCTGCGGCCTGCTGGGCGCGCACCCGCGCAATATAGGCGCGCAAAGCATCTTCGGGAGGTGTTTCCTTTGCGACGCTCGCCGGCTTGGGCTTCTTCGCCGCCGCGAGTTCGGGCATTGACCCGGCGAACGCGGTGCAGAGGCATGCGGTGGCAGCAATCAACAAAGCACGCTTCATGGCCGTGCCCCCGCTTCCGATGAAAAGGCGGCGCGGCCCGGTCCTAGGGCGATTGCCGGCACCACATTGCCGCCGATCGCAAGACGAACATTCAAGGGCGCTCCCACTGCCGCCGGCCCCAATGCTACGGCTTCCAGCCGGGCTTCGATCACAGGCGTGCTTTGCTCGACGACCAATCGATCTCCGGCGCGAATGACCGGGATTTGTGGTATTCGTTTGATCAGCCAACCCGCCGTCGCCGATCCAGCGCCCGGCACCTTCCGCCCAGCGGGCCCCACTGCTCCGGCAACAAGAACCATGCGCCCTGGAGCGCCGGGGTGGCTTGGATCGCGCACAAGCAGCCAGCGGTCGCCCGTATGAGGATCGTCTATCTCGCGTACAACCGCACCCGAAAGCGACGGATCGACCTCTGACGGAGCCGGCACCGAAATGGGAGCCTGAGTGTGGCCAGCGCTCCGAAGCACCGTCTGGGTGTCGCCCGGTATTGCACATCCGGCAGCCAAGAGAACCAGCCCCATTCTTGTCCACACTCCGATGTTCATCGATTCGTCCTCGTTCTCCCTACTGTGTCCGTATGCGCCCAAGATCCACTCAAGGCTTCGCGTATCGCTTGCATTTTAACGAGTCATATTGTTGACCTGAGAGTACATGTCGTCGGCCGCTTTGATGACTTTGGAATCCGATTCGTAGGCGCGCTGAGCGAGCACCATCTGAACAAATTCGGTAACAACATCGACATTCGAATTTTCCAGGTAGTTCTGCTGAAGGGTGCCCAAGCCTTCGGTTCCTCCAGGGTTGCCAAGCACCGCGTCGCCAGAGCTGAGAGTGGCCTGGAGGAGATTTCCGCCCAGGCTTTCCAAGCCCCCAGGATTGGGAAAAGTGGCCAGTTGCAACTGGCCCAGTTGCGAGGGGTTCTGCTGTCCGGCCAGCGTCGCGTTGACCACACCGTACTGGGTGATGGTGACTGCGGTCGCATTGGAGGGAATGGTGATGGTGGGAATCACCGGATCGCCGTCCGTGGTCACAACGGTGCCCTGATTGTTGAGATGAAACTGGCCGGCCCGCGTATAGGCGATCGTCCCGTCCGGCCGCTGAACCTGAAAGAACCCGCTGCCCTCGATCGCGACGTCGAGCGGATTGTCGGTTAAGTTCAGCGCTCCCTGCGTATTGATAACCTCGGTGGCAGCCGACTTGGTGCCCAGCCCAATCTGAAGACCGGCAGAAATCGTGTTCTGGCTCTGTGCCGCTCCAGGAGTCACCAGATTCTGATAGACCATATCCTGAAACTGAAGGCGCAGCTGGCGAAATCCGGTGGTCGACGAATTGGCCAGATTGTTGGCGATGGTGTCCAGATTCATCTGCTGGGCGCTCATGCCGCTGGCGGCTGTGTACAGGGCTCGAATCATTGTCGTTCCTCCTAAGTTGCCGATGATCGGCTGTCCATCGTCGGTTCTTCTTTCCCCGACCGCTCTCTTCTAATTGCGAACGCCACTTGACGGGAAAGCCTGCCCGTCAAGGACAACTGATGCTCAGACCCTCGGGGTATCTTCCGCGGCAATCTTGTTGAATTCGGTGTGGAATATGGTGAGGGCCTTCTGCATCATCTCGAACTGCCGCTGCATTACGATCAGGTCCATCGAGCCCTGAATGACGTCCTGGTTTGCCGATTCCAGGGCGCCCTGGTGGAGTGTGAAACCCTTTGCAGCCACTGGTGCAGCCCCGGCCGGCGCGACGTAACGGTTGGTTCCCTCCGGAGTCAGCTGGGTGCCGGGTGGAAAGGTGAGCACGCCCACGGAGGCCACCGTGCCGCCAGCGACCGAGACCACCCCGTCGGCACCCACGGTCACCGCTCCAGGTGGAACGGCGATCGTTTTGCCGGAAGCGGACATCACCGGCTCCCCCGCGGAGCTTACCAATTGCCCATTCGGAGCGCGGTGAAAGCTGCCGTCCCGTGTGTAGCGAAGACCATCTGCGGTCTGAATCTGAAAGAAGCCCTTGCCCTCAATCGCCAGGTCGAGAGGGTTGCCCGTTGTCTGCAACGGGCCCTGGGCCATACTCAGGCGGTCGCCGCCCAGTAAACCATAGTTGTTCACAGTCCGGCCCAATTGCGAATCCGCGGCGCCGGGCCCCAGCAACGCTGAGCGGAAATACTCCCGCTCGGCGCGGTATCCGGTCGTCTGCGCGTTGGCAAGATTCGAGGCCGCCGTGTCCAATGCCTGGTTTCGCGCCACCAGTCCAGTCATTGCCGCGTAATAGCCGCTGTCCATTGATATTTCTCCCGACAATTGGGAGAACTTGCAATAGGAGTGCCGGGAGGCGTGCGCGGGAATTAGAGCCTTTTAGGAATGGGGATTGGAAGAGGACACAGATGGAAGAGAGACGGCGAATCCGCGATTGAGCTGGGCGCAGTTTCCTGCCCAACCGCGTCCAAGCCAACATCGAACTCGGTTGGAATCAAGAGAGCCTATTGCAGGCCGTCGCAGACGATCGTTACAGCAAAGCCTGCATTGTCAAAGTGGTAGACATGATGCAACTGGAACTCGGGGGCCTGGACGCGGAGCTTGTAGTCGCAGCCCGTAATCACGGCGGGGACAGAGAGTCCGCAATTGGCGGCCAGCTCGGGGACCTTGCCCTTCCAAACGCCCGCCAGCATGTTGCAGATTTCACCGATGCCGTCTTTGACGATGTCGTCGATCTCAGCAAACACCATGCCGGTCATGTGACCGGCTGCCGCGAGCGCCGCCGTGCGGCCGAGTGTGAAGATGCAGGCTCCGCTCAAAAGACCGCCAAATCCTACCACCGCGGTCACCGACTCCGGTTCTCGCACGTCTGGCTCATCGACGCGCTGGCAGTTGACCCCCAGCATTAGTTGAAAGACTTCTTCCACACTTGCATCCAGGTTCCTCGGATCGGAAACCAGTTGCAGGGATTCACGTAAAGATACCGCCATCGTAGGCTCCGTTCCATTTCCGCCGCCCTCCCGCCTGGACGCGATCGCGGCTTTCCGCACACCGTTCATTAACAAAGGGTCTCCTTCCCGTCAGCCCGCATGGACCAACGGCAGAACGCGTTCCTTGACCTGCTCGGCCGTGAATGGCTTGCGAATGTACCCTTGCGCTCCGGCCTGGATCGCCTGCTTCACATGCTCCTCGCTCGACTCGGTGGTAATCATCACCACTGGCACACCGGGAGCCAGGTTTTGGGCACGTACCTGGCGCAGGAACTCCAGCCCGTCCATCGACGGCATATTGATATCGGATAGAATCAGGTCTACCTGTTTAGCCTTCAAAATCTCCAACCCCTCAACCCCGCTGCCGGCCTCGTGCACTACCAGGGGGTCGAGACCGGCCTGGCGTAGCGCTCGCTCCACAATTTTGCGCATTACCGAGGAATCGTCGACGATCAGAGCTCGAATCTCGCTCATTTCCTTTGCTCCTCCACTAGATTCCCTATCGGCCTACATCGCAAGTTCATGAAACCCAACTTCGCAAAACCTGCCGTTACAGAATCTCAATGGGCGCGGATGGAACAGATCAGGTCCTGAACAGATGCCGCGTCGGGAAGGGCGCCCCTTTGAGGACGCCCCCACAGTCTCAGCCAAAAGCAATCGTGCATCCTCACCAGGCGCGACTCGACAGGCCGAGCCGTCTCCACTCGCCTCGCGAGGGCCTGCCCGAGCGCCGGCTCGGAGCTGGCTTCAATCAACTCCACGCGCGGAAACCTGGCGTTGAGCATGCGCGTATGTGCAGCGTGAAAGAGCGATTCCTGCACCATCCCACATTCAACCCGCAGCCCTGTCATCCGTTCCACAGCCAGGGCCAGTACCGGATCGAGACGCGACTCGAAACCCAAATAGAGGATCTTCCCGGCGGCTACGCGCAGAGGCAACGCGCCGAATGCGTCGATGAACAGGCGGGGTAAGAGAACCGTGAGCGCCTCCACGTCGTGGAGTTCCAGCCCCAGGACGGGGCAACTCCATTGCAGCCCGAGCGCCCTGGTCACCAGTTGCTCGCTCACTCCCTGCTGGCGCACCAGCCACTGGCCCAGCCGGCCTCCTCCAGCTGCGCGCTGCGCGTCGAGAGCCCGGCGCAGCTGTGCCTGTGAAATCCAACCCTGCTCAAGCATCGCAAGGCCGAGCGGAATGCGGTGCCGGTGACTTTCCTGCGCGCTGCCAAGCGCCTCCATCTCTCGGCGCACGGCCGCCTCGACCTGCACAGACATACATGCAGCCGAACAGCACCAGCCACCCTCGAAAACAGGCGCGGAACGGCTACGCCAGAGCTTCATCCAGTTTGAACGGCAGCCAGGATTGGCGCAGCTCGCAAAGAGCCCCAGCCGAGCCTGTTCCGCGGCGATGCCCTGCTGATGCCGGCTTTCGTCGCTCCGTTCTTGCCCGGGCCCCGGCTTGAACTGTTGAACGAGCGGACGCGATCTTCGCGATTCCGGGCCCTGACTTCGTATCAAAATAGGCATCGAATGCTCTCCAGCCGCTTTTTCGGGGCGGACACCTCGGTAACCCGCAGGCCAAAGTTGCCGTTCACCAGCACCACTTCGCCGCGGGCGACAATCTTGTCGCCAACGACCAGGTCGACGGGGTCCGAGACCTGACGGTCAAGTTGCACCACGTCTCCCGGCCCGAGGTCGAGGATCTCGCCCAGGGGCATCTCGCAGCAGCCGAATCGCAGCGCCGCTTCAAGTTCAACGTCGAGGAGCAGCTCAAGGCCAGGACTCAATGCAGACGGAGGCGAGGGCGGCACGGGTGCTGGCTCAGGCGCAGACTGCCTGACTGGCTCGGGAGCCGCTGCCGGCTTTGGAGCGCGCACTTCGTCCCGCACAAGGATCGTCCAGGAATGCTCGCCGGACTTTAGTTGAAATGCGCGCGAGACCTTGCTCTCCGCGGATACTTCCTCGAACTTCTCGACCCGGCACTTCTTCCCGGTCCTGGCAAGCAATTCTCCAGCCGCCGCGTTGATTGTCTCCTGCAGCAGCTCCCCCCAGCCGGCCTTCTGATCCGCACCCTCTCCCAGCAGAGGCGCATCCAGAATCGAGCTGTCAAGGAGGATGGCGAAACGCCCTTCCTCGTCTCCGGAAAGGGTCGCGGCAAAACCAAACGAGCCCGACGAAAATGGCTTGGGCAGAGACTCAACCAGTTCGGGCTCCCCGGCCAGAGCCTGCGAGAAGAGGTCCGCAGCGACCTGAGCCCAGCACTCCATGAATGTCTTCATCTGCCGACCTCGGTTGCTGACTGTGCTCCAATTGTGCGCTCAATTCCGCCGGCGCGATGAGAAGCCTGGCTAAGGGGACGGGCTTCGGAGAGGACCAACCCTCCAACCCGCCATACCGGCAGCGTATTGGCCGGCAGATCAAGGCGCAGCAGGCTGCCTGGCTCGAGGTTTTCAATAGCGCTCGCTGCCAGTCGCACTGAGGGTAGTTGAAGGGAACAGCCGAAGCGTATACGGCGCGCAGCCGCTCCCATGCGCTCCCCGGTGTCCCCGGCGTGACGGCGGCGGCGCCCCCAATCCGAAGTCAGCCTGCGCAAGATCGTGTTGGCCACCACCGCCGGAAAGGCCAGATTGAGCAGCCCCGAGCTGTGCGGCATGCGAATCTCGAAACTCAGGCAGAGGGTCTTCTCGTTGACTGAGATGACGCGGGCAACCTGTGTCTGCATCTGACGGCGCTCGAAATTGAAGCTCAGACCTACGGGCTGCCAGGCAGCAGTCAGCTCACGGCAGATGATCTCGACCACGCTTCCGAAGATGGATTCCTCGATGTCGGTCAGCTCCCGCAACGGCCCGTCCTTACCTTCCCCACCCAGCAGCAGATCGATAATCGGAGGAGCCAGTCCCAGGTCCAGTTGCAGAACCGAAAGCGCGCCCAGCGGTTCCAGGCGCACCGAGGCCACGTAGCTTATTTCAGGGATCCGGAGCAGAAAATCATTGAACTGAATCTGCTCGGCCGAGACCAGGTTGACCTGAAAGCGAGTACGCAGCCAGGCGGCAAGATTGTGGGTCAGATTGCGCGCAAACAAGTCGTTCAACATGCTGATGGCGCGCAACTGTTCCGTAGAGATCTGCCCGGCCGAAGAGAAGTTGTAGGGAACAACGCGCGCCCGACCCTCGGCCCGGGGCGCCTCCGGCGTCGAACTCCGCGCCGCCTCGAAGAGAGCATCGATCTGATCCTGTTTGAGTGTCTTTTCGATCAACTGACATTTCCTCCGCAACTGCTGTCTTCTCTGTTGTGGAACTTCCATATTGCCAAATCCCTGTCACATCGGGCACAGGGCTACGCCGCGCCCGGCCGCGCCCGTTCCGTCGCCCTGCGCGCCCCGGTCTTCTCAAAGGTTCCGCGCGTGGCCAGATCCTTGAGGGCGGTGCGCAGATGCACCACGGCCGATGCATGAACCTGCGATACCCGCGATTCGACCACACCCAGCGCCAGGCCGATCTCACGCATGGTCATTTCCTCGTAATAGTAGAGAGTCATCACCAGCCGCTCCCGGTCGGGCAGGTTGGCGATTGCCTCCGTGAGCCGCTCTTCAAGCTCGCCGCGCAGGCAGCGGAAGAGCGGATCTTCGTCAGGCCTGCCCGGAACATAGGCTAACTCCTCCTCGCCCGAGTCCTCGTTGCGCTCCATGTGCAGAGTGCCGATTTCCAGGCCCTTCAAATCGCCCAATAACTGCTGATAGTTTTCAAGCGCCAGGCCCATCTCCGCGGCAACTTCGGCCTCGTTTGGGGCATGCCCGGCGCGCGCCGTCAGAGCACGGATAGCCTCCTCGACCGCGCGGCCCTTGCGGCGCAGCTCGCGCGGGCTCCAGTCCAGCGTCCTCAGGCTGTCGAGAATCGCTCCACGGATACGGAACTGCGCGTAGCTGCGGAACTGCACTTTCTTGGCCGGGTCGAACTTTGAGAAGGCGTCCATCAGTCCCACCACCCCGGCCGAGACCAGATCTTCAATATCTACGTGCTGGGGAAGCCGTTCGTGGATGCGGCGGGCCAGAAAGCGCACGATTGGTAAGTGTTCGAGTAGAACCCGCTCCTGTTCGCCGTTAAGCGCTGTCCCTGCGACCGCCGCAGGCGGATAGCCCCCCACGGCCGTACCCCGCCGCGCCCGACCCTGATTTCCCATTGCTGCCCCCGCCTCAATTCCCATTGCTTTCTCCTGACTCTCGTGGTCTGCCGCGCAGAGCCTGCCCTGCCGTTGTTGCCACTTAGTAACTCGCCGTTCTTCACTCGTCGTACTTTGCCCAAGCTGGCCCATGCTCTACCTCTCAGCGAACCGTGCCCACCGGACGCAGGCGAATCTCGGGAGGAATCTCGCTTGCGGCGACCACCGAGATACGAGGCAACACCGGCTCAAGCCAGCGCTTGACGTGATAGCGTGCTGGACTAGGACAAAGAAGCACGGGCAGGGCCGCAGCCGAGGTGGCGCCGATGAGTTGTCTCACAGAATCGGCGAGCCGGCGCAAAACCGGGACCGCCGGGGGAGCGGCGGTACTCAGCAGACGATTGCCAGTCTCCGGCGTGAGGGTAGCGAGAATCTCCTCTTCGAGCGACGGGTCCAGCAAAAGGACGGGCAACTGCCCGTCTCCGTCGAGCAGAGGATGAATCAGCCGCCTTCCCAGGGCCTGGCGCGTCGCTTCAACCAACGCAACGATGTTCTTATTCACCGGGGCCGTCTCAAGCAAGGCATCGAGAACCGTTCCCAGATCGCGAATCGAAACCCGCTCGCGCAGGAGCTGTTCGAGAACCCGCCCTACCTCGCCCAGCGTCAGCAGCTTGGGCACCAGTTCCTCCATCAGATTGGGATGGCTGTCATTCAACGAATCCAGCAGACGCTTAATCTCGGCCCGGCCCAGCAGTTCCCAGGCATGCTGGCGCACCAGTTCGCCCAGATGCGTGGTAATGACCGTAACCGCATCCACCACCGAGTAACCGGCGGCGATGGCCTGGTCCTCGAGCGCCGGAGCGATCCAGACGGCCGGGACGCCGAAGGCCGGCTCCCGTGCCTCCTTGCCTGCAAGCGGCCGGCGGTGTGGGTCGCCGGAAACAGCCAGCAGATGCGGTCCCTCGGTTTGCCAGCGTCCGATCTCGATGCCGCGCAGAGAGAAGAGGTACTCTCGCGGCTTCAGCCGCAGATTGTCCGAAATATGCACGGGGGGTACCAAAAAGCCCATCTCCGCAGAGAGGTGGCGGCGTAGCGAACGAACCCGGTTCAAAAGTTGACCGCCCTGCTTCTCGTCCACCAGCGGAATCAGTTGGAAGCCGATCTCGAGGGTCAGATCTTCCAGGCGCAACAGCGCAGCGAGATCGGAGGCCTGCCCCGATTCCGCCTTCTTCTTTTCGCTGCCGACCAACTCGGGCGCTGGCACCGGGGGCGGGCTCGAGGACAGCCGGCGTCCACCCCAGTAGAGCGCCGCGGCCACCAAGCCGAACGCAAACTTTGGCAACCCTGGAATGAGGCACATGGCGCCCGAGACGAAACTGGCAATATAGAGCGTGGCGGGTCGGCCAAATAGCTGCTGGCGAATCTCGCCGCCCAGCATTCCGGCCGAGTTGGCACGGGTAAGAGTGATGCCTCCGGCGACCGAGACCAAGAGCGAGGGAATCAGGGTGACCAGCCCATCGCCGACCGTGAGGACGGTGTAGGTGCGCGCCGCCTCGCCCAGCTCGACGCCCTGCTGCAGGGTGCCGATCAGCAAACCGGCAACGATGTTGATCGCAGTGATAAGGATAGTGGCCATCGAATCGCGCTGGTTGAAGCGCGCCGCTCCATCCATGGCGCCATAGAACTCCGCCTCGCGGGCAATGGCCTGTCGGCGTCTCCGGGCTTCGGCCTCGTCAATCAGCCCAGCATTCATGTCGGCGTCGATCGCCATCTGTTTTCCGGGCAGTGCGTCGAGCGTGAATCGGGCTGTAACTTCGGCGGTGCGGACTGCACCATGAGAGACGACCAGGAATTGAATTGCGATCAGGACCAGAAAGAGCACAAAACCGACTACGTAGTTGCCGCCAACAACAAACTGACCGAAGGCCTCGATCACCTTGCCTGCTGCAGCCGTGCCTTCGGAGCCATGCAGCAGGATACGGCGGCTGGAGGCGATGTTCAGCGACAGGCGGAACAGGGTCAGCAGTAATAAGAGCGTAGGAAATACCGAAAGCTCGACTGCACGGCGGATCTGCATTGCCGAAAGAAAGACGATGATGGAGGCCGCCATCGACAGAGCCAGCAGAAAGTCTAGAGCCCAGGCCGGAAGCGGAATCAGCATGACAAAAATTACGCTGATTGCGGCCAGCGGCAGAACATACTCTCGCAGCCGATGCAGGATCGAATGCGCAGGAAGAGCGGCTGCGGGCAAAGCAGTCGTGCTCATTGGGGACCTCCTCTAAAGGGTGGTGTGCCAGAGGTTCGCCAACTCTGGGCGGCGGCCTGAGCCTGCGCGGCTGCTCGAGCGGAAGCTTCATGGGCACGGCGCTCCCGCAACTCGGTCTCGACGCGCTGCCGGTAAAGGTAGGCCAGAATGGCAGCCACTGCTGCATAGAGGTCGACAGAAATCGGCTGGCCCACCTCAACCGAGCGGTAGAGAGACCGGGCCAGAGGCGGATTCTCGATGATCGGCACCCCAGCCCAACGCGCCTCGGCCTTGATCTCTTCGGCCAGCAGATTCCGCCCTTTGGCCAGGACCTTGGGAGCCTCCATGGTGGCGAAGTCGAAACCAAGGGCCACTGCGTAATGGGTGGGATTGGTCAGAATCACGGCAGCCTTCGATACGTCGTCTTTCACGCGGCGACGGCGCGCCTGGCGTTGCAGATTCCGGATGCGGCCGCGGATCTGCGGGCTGCCCTCGGTCTCCTTGAACTCATCGCGCATATCCTGCTTGCTCATCTTCAGGCGCGACTCCCGGCTCTGCCATTCGACCAGGTAGTCGATGGCCGACCAGCCGAACAGCAGCCATGCCGCGGCAAGCAACAGACCGTAGACGTCGGAACCGAGTATCTCCAGCCGCGTGAGCGAAAATGGAGGAATCGTCAGCTGTCTGGCAATGCGCTCGACGGCAAACACCGCCAGAAAGCTGGCCGGAATCAGCGACTTGGCCAGCCGGGCGCCGGCGCGGAGCGAAAACAGGTTTTTGATAT
>DATKWA010000025.1:0-5397 GCA_035529815.1 Occallatibacter sp.
ACGATTACGCCATGTGGGCCACGATTACGGTGAAACGGAAAATGCGGCCCACATCGCAACCCAATCGCGGCCCACATCACACCGGAATCAGCGGCCCACTTCCAATGGAATCACCGGCCCACTTGGACCGGAATACGCAACAGGCATCCCACGCGGACGGTAGGCCGGGGTTTTAACCCCGGTATAAGCGGGACGAAATGAACCGGGCCTTCAGGCCCTGAGGTATGCTTTTCACATCCTTCATCCAATCTCAGCCCATTTCCACCAAACCGAGATCCTTCACCAATCACCCCAGCCAAACAACCCAGCCCCCAATCCTCAAAACCCCTCGTCCCAGCCCAAAGCCCTAAAGCTTTGTATCAGGGCACGACTTCAGTCGTGCCGCAAACCCACCCCCAAAAAATCAAGAAGGCGACGAACGCGGCAAAGCCGCGTTCATCGCCTGCCACCAAACCGTCCACTTCCGTCCCGGCGATTTCGGGCCAAGCAACTGAGACGGACTTGACATCTCTAATTTCTTCTCTATTATTGAACTAATGAAGTCCCGAAGCTATCTAGGCGAGTTCGAACTCATGCTTCTCCTTGCCGTCATTCATCTGGACGACGAGGCCTATGGTGTGCCCATCAGTCGAGAGCTGGAAGCCTATCGAGGCCGGGACGTGGCCGTAGGTAGCGTCTATGCGGCCCTGGAGCGGCTCGAAGCCAAAGGGTTGGTCATCTCCAGTATCGGCGATCCAACCCCCGAGCGCGGCGGCAAGGCCAAGCGCTACTTCCGCATCACAAAAGAAGGCCTCCGCCAGGTGCATGAAACCCGCCGCATCTTGACAAAACTCTGGCAGGAAATTCCCGATTTCAAATTGAACGAAGGACCAGCGATCTGATGAATCGCAGAGAGCCACCGCCGCTAGCAACCTGGATGCTCGAGCATCTCACAGCCGGCGACTGCAACGACGCGCTGGCCGGAGATTTGCTGGAAGAGTTCCGCAGCGGCCGCACAACTGCCTGGTACTGGGGCCAGGTGCTCAACGCTATAGGCCTCGGATGGTTGAGCGAGCTCGTCAACCGCCGGGCTATGCTACTGTTCGCGGCTCTCTGGTCGATGCTCGCGCCGGGATGGGTTCTGCTCGTCGCCCATTTCTCGCTGCGCTTGGACCTCAGCGCTCGCATCATGAGCCTTGAGTTTCCCTGGTCTACCATTTGCGATCTCAGCCTGATGCTGGCGGCAAATCTTCTCTTTATCTGGGCGGGAATCCTGGCCTACCTTATCCCGCATCTGTGGCTGAGGCGGAGCCTGCGCGTAAAGCCGCTGAGTCACGGAATGCTGGCCAGCATCCCTGTGTTGCTTGCGGTTTGGGTGGCGCTCATTGTGCTTCCCAAACAGTTCCTGTACACCTCGGCAGGCATCAGGCCGTCGCTCGCGCCGGTACCTGCCTACGCCATCACAGGGTTGAACCCAACCGAAGTGCGCCACATAACACCCGCGCAAACCTGGGACGTTCTCTACGGTGACAAGCCCGCGGTTGCCATCAACAACCCTCGAACCGCCATTGTCGACATGCGCAAATCTGCGCTACTGGTGCGCCTGCCCTTCATGATCTGCATCCTCTCCGCGCTCTGGGGATCCACCTCGCGCTTTCGCAAGCGCTCCGCTGAAACGTCCACCTAGCCCCATGTTCTCCTCCGCCCAAACTGTCCCCTTCGCATTGCAGGCGGGCGAACGCCCCATCGGTATCCGAACCTTTGCCGGATACGTCGCCCTCGCCGGCCTGGGCAACGCGGCCATTGCCGCGTTCCTGCTTTTCCGCCTCCCCGCCTCGCATGAGCCCTCGCTTCATTCGCTTCTCATTCGCGCCTTCATCTATGTAGTCGGAGCCGTTCTCGCTGGCATGGGTGGCGCGCGCTTCTATTGGAATCGTTCTTATGCATCCTTCGGCAATGTCCCGCCGATGTCCTTCCGGTTCTTCGCACTCGTGAACGCCACGGCCTGGGTATGGGTGCCCTCCATCGTGCTGCTGTCGCGCCAGGATTCACCCGCTTCCGCCGCCCTCTCCGCGTTGGGAGCCGCTCTCTTGGCCAACGGCCTGCGCCGCATCCTTCCCTCGGCAGACTCACCTCATTCGCAGGATCGCACCCCGCAACCCAGCGAAAGGGAGCTCTTTGCCGCAACCCTCCATACCGCGCCCCGCGATGCCTACGGCTACGTAATCGCCTTCTGCCTGTACGCAGGTGGCTACTTCCTTCTCAATGGTTTCTATCTCAACGCCGGAGCCCCGCTGGCTTTGGCCGCCTTCCTATTCGCGTGGAGGTTGACACTCAAACCAGCCCCGGCAAACAGTAACTTCCGCGCTGCCTACCGTCTTGCCGCCATCGCCGCAGCCGCAGTTCTCATCACGTTTTTCGTTCTGCTTGACGGCATCGGCCACCGCAATCGCGTGGATGCCGCGAACCTCGCCCGCGCACGCGGTCAAAACCAAGGAGGAGATGTCAGCGGCCATCCCGGCACTATCAACGGATCAGGAGTCTCCGGCTACCAGAGCATTATCCTCTGGCCTGTACCGGAAAAGGAGCAGATCGTTGCTCCCGTTCCCGCCCGCCTCTCGCCATGGGCCACGAGAGCAGTCCGGCCTCTCATCATTCCCTTTGACGGACCCTACTGGTTCGTCCAGTCACCCGAAATAAGCCCAGGGCCAACAGCACACCAGGCGCGTGGTACCCCAACGAGCGTGAATATTCAGGCGAGTAACGCACGTCCAATCTCGATGGCAGCGCATCAAAGCCTATCCACGCCGATTCCCATTGCACGCTGCCGTGGGATTGAGGTCGAAATCGAGAACTACGACAACCGCGCGGGCGCAATCTCAGTGGCGCTCTTGCTCAGTGACGGAAACTCGCCCAAGCCCCAAACCCTTTATCTCGGTCAGCAGCCGGTCCCTTCGACGGAACCGCAACATTTTTCCATCAAGGAATCGCCCGTCTTCGAAACCCTCCGATTCGAAGTTCCGCCAAACGCAAAAATACAAAGGTTCAGCAAGATGACCGTGCAGTTCCTTCCCGACATCGAGCACGAATTCGTCGCCCCAAAGATCGCAATCTTGCAATTCCGACTCATTCCCCGCTGACCCAAGCCCCGGGCCCACCGTTTTGCCGAGAATTACCCCCAACAAGCGCACAATCAACCTGTGCAACCTCTATCCAAATGCATCTCCGTCGGCAGGTGGCCCACCCTTTAGGTTTTTCAAACGCTCCTCCAACCAAAACACTGAGGGTGCCCCATCCTTGCGCCTTCTTTCTGGCGCGAGGGTGGGATACGACAATTTCCGCTCCCGCACGAACGGTTTAGAATTCACCTGTCATGCCCAACGCCGACTTCCTGTAGATGATGAAGACGTTGTACCATCCCCACGTCACACCATCTGAAAACAAAGCACTTACCAATCGACAGCCTGACGAAAAAATCGCCATTCTGTCCTCGAAAAGCAGCCCTATTCAGCCCTTAACCAGCAGATATAACTCAACTTAGACGCGAAATCAGCCTGCAAACCCCATGCGCAATTTGCCCCGCTTTTCGCCCAAAAACAGCCCAAATCGCCCCTTTTCCGCCTGATTTTGAGATTCCGCAAGACACACCAAGCCGTACCACTGTCTCCTGACCTCGAACGCCTGGTTTGCCGATAATTACCCCCAACAAGCGCACAATCAACCTGTGCAACCTCTATCCAAACGCATCGCCGCCGCCGCCTTAGTCCCAAGTCCCAAGTCCCTCAGTCCCTGTTTTTCGGGGTACCCCCCACCCCCCCTCCCCGTCAATTGCACCGATTATGGTGCAGTGAAAAAATAAACCACCCATAATCAATACGATACAGACCCATTCCAGTGTACAAGTAGTAACGAGGTCGTTGTTTTTCGACGTTTTTCGACGAAATCCGGGCGCTTTTCCTGCCCAAAACGACCCCTCAGACCCCGTTTTCACCACTTTTCGCGCGCCCCAAACTTCGCCCGTCCGCGCTCCGCCGCAACGCTTCTCTCCGATTAGTTAAACTTGGAAAGAACGCAATCCCGAAAGAACGCATTCCGGAGCAGCCTTGCACACCGCAACCGAAGAACGCCAAATCCGTCCCGCCCGCAACATCAGCGGAAGCCTGCGCCTGCCCGGCGACAAGTCCATCAGCCATCGCTACGCCATGCTCGCGGCCTTCGCTGAAGGAACCTCGCGCTTCACCAACTTCTCCACCGGCGCAGACTGCGCCTCGACCCTTTCCTGCATGGAAGCCCTCGGCGCAAAGGTCAACCGCATCGGCACTGAAGCCGTCGAGATCACCGGCGTCGCAGGCCGCGTCACTCCGTCCTCTGGTGCTCTAGACTGCGGCAACTCCGGCTCAACCATGCGCATGCTCTCCGGCCTGCTCGCCCCGCAGTCCGGCAGCTTCACCCTCACCGGCGACGCATCGCTCTCCCGCCGTCCCATGGAGCGCATCCGCAAGCCGCTCGAAGCCATGGGCGCGCACCTCACGCTCACCGAAGGCCACGCGCCGCTCACGATCGTCGGCACAGCGCTCCAGCCCATCGACTACACAACGCCCGTTCCCAGCGCCCAGGTCAAGACCTGCATCCTTCTCGCCGGCCTCCAAACCGCCGGCACAACCACCGTCCGCGAAGCCATCCGCACCCGCGATCACAGCGAGTTGGCACTCCGCGCCTTCGGCGCCACTCTCTCCCGCACCCTGGATTCGGTTTCCATCGCCGGCCCGCAAACCCTCTCGGCCATCGAAGCCGCTGTCCCCGGCGATCTCTCCTCAGCCGCCTTCTTCCTCTGCGCCGCGGCTCTCTTCCCCGGCTCCAGCCTCGTCCTCGACTCGCTCGGCCTCAATCCCACTCGTGCCGCCCTGCTCGATGTCCTCACCACCCTCGGCGCAAAGATCGCCGTCCTACACATTGAAGAGAAGCACGCCGAGCTCGTCGGCACCGTCCAGGTCTCAGCCCCGTCTGAAGGCCTCGGCACCGCGCTCATCGACGGTGCTCTCGCCGCCCAGCTCATCGACGAGCTGCCGGTCATCGCCGCCATCGCGCCTTTCACCAGCGGCGGCATCCGCATCCGCGACGCAAAGGAGCTCCGCGTCAAGGAGTCCGACCGCATTGCTCTCGTCGCCAGCAACCTCCGCGCCATGGGCGCAGAAGTCGCCGAGTTCGAAGACGGCCTCGACATCCCCGGCGGCCAAACCCTTCACGGCGCAACCATCGACGCCGGCGGCGACCACCGCATCGCCATGGCCTTCAGCGTCGCCGCCCTCCGCGCACAAGGCGACACCCTGATCCAGGGCGCAGAATCCGCCGCCATCAGCTTCCCCGAGTTCTTCGACCTTCTCGATCAAGTCGCCGAGCGCTAACCTGTCAATCCAA
>DATKWA010000026.1:0-33133 GCA_035529815.1 Occallatibacter sp.
GCATCGCCATGGCCTTCAGCGTCGCCGCCCTCCGCGCACAAGGCGACACCCTGATCCAGGGCGCAGAATCCGCCGCCATCAGCTTCCCCGAGTTCTTCGACCTTCTCGATCAAGTCGCCGAGCGCTAACCTGTCAATCCAACAAAAAAATGCCCGGCCAAAGGCCGGGCATTCTCCATATTCCACTTGAATTCTACCGCCCCCCGGGCGCAGCCATCGCTGGCTCCTTGCCCGGCGGCGCAGGGGCCACCCCCGGCACAACAGGCGTAGTAGAAATCTGTCCCGTCGCCGCCTCGCTGAGATTGATGCCGTAATGCTGAAGCGTGGCGGCAAGCACTTGATAAAGGCCTGCGCGGTCCTTCGCATAGGCCGCATGAGCCGCGATCAAGTTGTCCTCGGCAACGGCAAGGTTGCGCTGTTGGAGGAGCACATTGGCAGTGGTGGATGCGCCCAAATGCAGCTTCTTAATCTCGGCGTCCAGGCTCTGCTGGTTGTAGTCCCTGGCCGCAAGAGCAGACTGTACCTGCGCACGGTCGTTGGTCAGCGCGAACTTGGCATTCACCACCTGCATGCGGATCTGCGTATAAAGTTGTTCGAGCCGCAACTCCGCCTGACGATATTCCATCAGTGACCGCTCATGCACCGATTGTGCATAGCGGTTACGCAAGGGTATGTTCAAGCTGAATCCAATCCCCTTGTCCGGGGCCGAATTGTTCAGCGCATTATTAAGCGCAGTCCCATAGCCGGTGCGGCCGGTCGGGCAAACGCCACCGGGGTAGAAGGCGCAATTCAGATTCTTGTTGATGGTGCCGGCGATACCCTGTCCTGCTAGGTACCCGTAGATATCGAAGGTTGGAAGCAGCGCATTGCGCGCGCCCTTCAGAGTGATCTCATCGTTGCGCAGCGTCAGCACGGCTTGTTCTAACTCCGGCCGGCGCTGGAAAGCCTCCTGCACCAGCGCCTCAACGGGCTGGCTTTCTTCTGGAAGCTCCTCAAGACTCACGCGGTCGGTCGGAATCACCGGCGCAGCAGAAAGCGCTGGATCGTTCAGGTTGCGGGCGATGGCCTGCTTGATGATCTGCTGCTGATAGTTCAACGCGCTCTGAGCACTTATCAGGGACTGCTTGTCTGTCGCCACAGTCGATTCGGCGTTCACTACATCCAGCGGGGCCATCGTGCCAATCTGCAGCTGCTTTTGGTTGTCCGACAATAGCTGGCTGCTCTGGTCCAGAGCATGCTCTTTAGCCTGCACATCCTCATACGCCTGCACCAAGCCCCAGTAAATACTCTCGACCTGATTCACTGTGTAGAGAATCTGCTGGCGAAACGAAGCATCGACAATGCGCCGGTCGTTCAGTGCCTGGTAGATGAAGCGCTTGTTCACCCAGATGCCCGCGCCCTGCAACAGGTGCTGGGTGACTGTTGCTTGATAGTTGGAACTCAATTGGGGGCTGAATTGGGCGGTGGAGTTGGAACTGGTGGCGTAGGTGTTGTTGAAGACCACTTGGAGGTTGGTGCCCGTCACGAAACCCTGGTTCACTGAAAAATTGTACTTGTTGGTCGAACTCGTGCCACCTGTGAAAAAGCTCGATGACGGCGCCCGGTCGCGATCAAAGGTAATCGTTGCCCCCAGGTTCGGGTCAAGGTTCTCCGGGCTTGGCCCCGCGCCGGCAGTGGTAAGAGACAAGCCCGCCGTGCCAGAACCAGCTCCACCTGAGCCCACAGTCGTTCCACCCGGGCCGCCCCCCGCTGTCAGCGTCGAAGCCGAACCGCCCAGCGTGTTGGTAATCAGGCCCGTCGGTACGCCCAGAGGCGTCTGTCCGGTCTTCGTGCGCAGAATGTCCGTATCCGCAATGCTCAAATCGTAGCGTGCGATGGCAATATCGTAGTTATTCTCAAGAGCCAGCGCGATGGCGTCCGACAGGCTGAGATAAATCTTGCCGTCCTTCACCATGTCGTTCAGCCGCACAGAGTTCGCAAAACTTGCCGGTGCTATAGTCGTAGGCCGGTACTTGTTGATGGGATTGCTGAAAAATCCCGCGTACGGCTTGGAGAAATCACGCTCGGTATTGCGCAGCGAAAACGGCTCTGTCGGTACGGGCGCGGGCTCAGGCGGTAGCACAGATGCAGCTTTATCCGGCCCCTTCGTTCCTGCCGGAGTCTGTTGGGCGAAACCGGGAGGCATGCACGAAGCCATTGTAAGCATCAGCGCCGCTACGGCGCGCAGCTTGCCGCCAGTCTGCCTGCGTCCTGCCTTTTCCAAATTGTCCTGCGCGGATATTTCCTGCCCATCGAACGCACGTCTACGGTGCAAATGCATGTTTCCTCTCCACGAATAGCTCAGGCATGTGTTTTGCCATTCTTCAAGACGTCCGGAGTGCCCCTCCGGACTCATTTTTGGGACAATCCAGCGCGACTTTCGCTCTCGGATAGCCAAGTCGGACTATCCAGCAGTACGCGTCAGGCGCCAATTTCGTTCCCTGGACCCCCGCTCATACCCTCTGCAGCGGCCTCAACGGCATAATATGCAGAAAGCTGAGTATATCCCACTAACGCTTGGCTCTTCTGTGGATGCCCGGCTTCGGTACCCTCTTAGAGCACAAACCAATGACCGATCGAACGACCGATTTCGCCGAAACCGTAGAGAATGCCCAAAATTGGAAGCTCACCCTGGCCTATGACGGCGCGGATTTCAGCGGCTGGCAGGTCCAGCCCGGAGAACCCACCATACAGGGAGAACTTCAGGCAGCCCTGGGCCGCGTTACAGAAGAGACGCCTCTCCCTCAAGGCTCCGGACGAACCGACGCCGGCGTGCATGCACTCGGCCAGGTCGCAAGTTTCGCCTTGCAGGCCCCCATTCCTCCCGCGAACCTGCTTCGCGCCCTCAATCGCACTCTGCCCGCCTCGATTCGCATCCTCGAGGCCAAAACTGTGCCGAGCGCGTTCCATGCGCGGCACTCGGCCGTGGCCAAAACCTATGAGTACAGGGTCTACCGCGACGCCATCTGTCCGCCATCGCTGGCCCGGTACGTTCTCGCCTGTTCTTGGCCAATAAATCTGGAAGCCATGCAAAAAGCCGCAAAGCTCTTTGAAGGCGAACACGATTTTCTGAGCTTTGCCGCCACCGACCCTGACCTGGCGCGCCGCGAATCTCTTGCCCGGCAGAAACTCGACCATGATCGGACGGTGCCCGCGTCGGCAATCAGAACCATCTTCTCCTCCACTTGGGAAAAGCGCATCAGCGACGCCGGAGAGCTCTTCGTTTACCGCGTCAGGGGGAACGGATTTCTGCACCACATGGTCCGCAACCTGGTCGGGACCGCCTTGGACGTGGGCCGAGGACGCCTCAAAGCAGAAGAAATCCCCGGCATTCTCGCAGCACGCGCCCGCGCAGCCGCCGGCCCAACCGCACCGGCAAGCGGCCTCTTTCTGCATTCGGTCGAGTACGAAGAAGTCTGATTGAACTTCGAGTAATGGATTGATTTCGCAACGCGAAGCATCACTGTGGACTGACAGGGCCGCCAATCGTCGAGATTCTGATGCACCACTCCACCCAGATCGAACCCGTCAGCTACCTCAACAAGGTCTAGGCCGCCCATCAAGCTTGATACGCCGCGCTGATTGCTCCCTGCTAATCTGAAACCAGCCTCATGCCTCTCTTCTCTCGCAGTCCGTCGTTTTCGCGCGTCACTGCGCTGGCCGCCCAAAGGCCGGTCCACGAGGCGTTTGCCTGGCTGCATGGAAACCCCAAGACGATCATGGACTGGCAGACTGCGCTGGTCACGATTCCCGCGCCCCCGTTCGGAGAGCAGGCTCGTTCGCAGTGGCTGGCGGCGCGCTTTGTCCAAGCCGGCCTGAAGCAGGTTGAGATCGACGCGGTTGGAAATGTCACAGGCATGATGCACGCAAGCAAACTTCCGCCGGAAAGCACAGGGCCTCTCGTCGTCCTTTCGGCGCACCTTGATACGGTCTTTCCAGCCGACACCCCGCTGAATCCGCTCCTCGACGGCGACCGCCTCGCGGCTCCGGGCGCATGCGACAACGCCGCAGGAGTTGTCGGAATGTTGGCCCTTGCCCATGCAATCGCCGCCGCAAAAATCAACCTCTCAGCGCCGCTCATCTTTTTGGGCAACGTTGGTGAAGAGGGCGAAGGCGATCTGCGCGGCGTACGCCACTTTTACAAACAGGAACCCCTTGCCGGCCGCATCGCTGCGCACATCGTACTCGATGGCGCCGGAGCTGACACCGCCGTCACCCAGGCGCTGGGAAGCCGGCGCTTCCTGGCGACAATCAATGGACCCGGCGGGCACAGCTTCACCGACGCTGGCACAGCCAATCCAATCATGGCAATCGCTACTGCGCTGGCCACTCTGGCAGAAGTCCCCTTGCCCAGCGAGGCGCGAACAACGGTAAACATCGGCACTATCCGCGGCGGCACCAGCGTGAACTCGATTCCAGAAACCGTACAGGCCGCCGTCGATTTCAGGTCCACTGACCCTGACCAGCTGCTGCGGCTGGAGGTCGCCCTGCACCGCGCCGTGGAAGATGCCGTAGCGCAATGGAATGGAAGAGCAAAAGCAGGCGTCGCAAACGGGGAAAGGCCGTTAACATTCAACATCGTCAAGATTGGCGACCGGCCTACCGCCTATTTGCCTGCCGACTCGCCCCTGTTGGAGGCTTTGCGCGCCGTGGACCGGCATCTGAGGTTGAACACCGATTTGCGCCTCGGTTCCACCGACGCCAACATTCCCCTGTCGCTCGGCATTCCCGCCTTGTCCATGGGTGCGGGCGGTGAGGGCGGCAACGCGCATACGCAGGCCGAGTGGTACTCAGCCAGAGATCGGGAAGTCGGATTGAAGCGTGTACTGCTGCTGACCCTGGCCATGCTCGAGTGGGCGGCCGAACAGTAGCGCCCAGCGCCTCAACCGCCGCAGGCCTTCGTGGGCGGCACGCGCATCTGCGCGAACCAAATAAAAACCGGAAAAGCCCTTCACTCAAAGAACAATCGAATCCTCAGCATCGCTCGAGGGATTCTTATGTTTCACGCGGGCTTCACGCATCTCGAGTCGAAGAGTCGGCAGACCGTCGGGATAATTCGCGCGCAGCAACTCGACCATCTTTTCCCGCACTAGGCAACGCAGGTCAAAGTTCGCCGATGAGCCAGCGGAACTGACCAGGCAGCGCAATTCCATTGTGCGCTCGCTTAGGTTCGTCACCTGGAGACCGCATACGTGCCCATCCCATAGAGGCGATTGGCTGACGATCTTCGTCAATTCCGCACGCAACGGCTCGACGGGCACCGAATAATCTACATAGAGAAAGACCGTTCCCATGATGTCGCCCGTCTGGCGCGTCCAATTTTCAAAGGGTTGCTCAATAAAGTAAGTTAACGGCACCACCAGCCGCCTCAGATCCCATATCTTTACAATCACGTTGGTCGACGTGATTTCTTCAATGCGGCCCCACTCGCCGTTAACGACTACAACGTCGTCGATGCGGATAGGCTCGGTCACTGCGATTTGCAACCCGGCTATGAAGTTGGACGCCGTAGACTTGGCCGCCACCGCCAGCACCAGCGATGCAAGTCCCGCGGAAGCCAGCAGGCCTGTGCCGAACTTCCAAAGGCGTTCGTCGTGCAGGCTCCAAAGCAGAGCGCCCAAATCGAGAAGAACCACAATCACGATCAGAACACGGCGAACAAACTGCATCTGCGTGTGAACGTGGCGAGCGTGCAGGTTGTCCGCCACCGTCGTATCGAACCTGCTCAGCGTAAATGCATCGAACACGTAAACGCCGCCAATGGCAAGCCATCCCAGAAACAGCACCAGAAGGCATCCGGTCACCTGCTCTATTTCATCGAGTATGGCCGCAGGGATCTTCGGAATCGCCGGAAGGATGATAAGCAGGCCTATGGTAAGGAACACGGCACGCGCAGGAAGAGCCAGGTGTCTCCGCAGGCTCAGGTGGCGCAGCGGGACCAACGAATATTTCCCTCTCAATAACCGGAAAATCAGGTAATGAATCCCGTTGCCGAAAACCACAACAGCCGAGAACAGAAATACCGCATAAAACCAATCGTGCCGAGTGAAATTCATCGGTGGCATGCCCTCAACCAATGGAATCATACCGTCTTGAATGCACTATAGAACGGAAGTTCGGCGCAAAATGGGATTTATGCCCGTATCAAACCCGTTCCCCCGTCCACGGTCAGATACTCGCCGAAAGCAAATAAGGAACGACGCAACTCTTTTCAATGCAATGGCGTCTAAACCGAAGTAGACATGTATTCACTCAAAGCCCAGTGGTCAGTTGCAATCGTGGACGGAACCGCCTACCCGCGATAGCCCGCGACTGGCTATACTGGAAGTTGGTGCAATCAACAACTCCAACCGCGAGGTTGGTCACCTGACGAGGTTATCGAAATCTATGAAATCGCTCTTCGAAAGGCTGCGCTCGCGCCGTCTTGCTTCTGTATTTGTATTGCTTGCCACTCTCTCGGTCGCAATCGTGGCCGGTTCTTTCGCAGCCCACGGAGTTCGCGGGCAGGAGCAGCAGAACGACAGCGCGGATGCGACTCCGCTCAAGGTGGTCAACTCTACCGTCCCCCCCAACGATTTTGTGAAAATCGCCAGGCAGGTCGGCCCCGCGGTCGTGAATATCAACACCCAAACCCTGCCCAAACAGACCCCAGGCCAGGGCCGCAGAAGCTTTCACATGCAGACTCAGCCCAACCAGCAGAATCCTGGCGATAACGACGACGATCAGCAGGGCCAGGGTTCAGATAACTTCCAGGACTTCTTCAATCGCTTCTTCGGGGGCCAGGTCCCTGCGCCGGATGGCGGTGATCAGGGCGGAGGCGTCCAGCAATCGCTCGGCTCCGGCTTCATCGTTGACCCCAAGGGATACATCATCACCAATTACCACGTGGTCGCGAAAGCCGACAAAATCTACGTAAAGCTGTCGACAGATCCCGATAACCAGGATCTCGGCCGCCCGGCGCGCGTCATCGGCACAGACAAGGCAACCGACCTCGCCGTCATCAAAATCGACACCAGCACCCCGCTCCCAACAGTCAAAATGGGCAACTCCGACATGGCTCAGGTCGGTGACTGGGTGGAAGCCATCGGCAGCCCCTTCGCCCTGTCACAGACCGTCACCGCAGGCATCATTTCCGCCAAGAACCGCACCATCGACCCAGGAGCCGGCGGTCAGTTTCAGCATTTCATCCAGACGGATGCGGCCATCAATCCAGGCAACTCCGGCGGTCCGCTCTTGAACATGGACGGCGAAGTAGTCGGCGTCAACACAGCCATCTACACGCAGTCGGCCGGATATCAGGGCATCGGCTTCGCCATGCCTTCCAACACCGTCGTTCAGGTCTACAACGATCTCATCAGCCCCGGCCACAAGGTAACGCGTGGCTCCATCGGCATCCAGTTCCGCGAAGGCCTCTCCGGCGCAGTCAACCGCGTCTACGGCTTCAAGAACGGCGTCTTGGTGCAGCAAGTGCAGCCAGGCGGACCCGCCGAGAAGGCCGGCTTGAAGGCTGGAGACATTATCACCACCGTCGACGGGCGCTCCATCAAGGATGGAAGCGACCTGGTCGACGAAATTGCAAGCCGCAGGCCAGGCTCCACCGTGCGTCTCGGGTACATGCGCAACGGCAAGCAGGAAGACACCACAGTAACCATCGGCGATCGTGACAAGGTGTTTGCCGACATGGGCAGCAACCAGACCGACACCAATCCCGACAACCAGGGAGATGCGGGCCAGACAAAACTGGGACTCGTCGTACACGAGATTTCCCCGGCAACCGCCGCCAAACTCCACAGCCAGGGCGTCGTCATCGACTCGGTTCGCACCGGTTCATTTGCCGACCTCCAGGGTCTCGAGCCCGGCCTCGTGATTACCAGGCTCAACAAGGAACCCACAGCCACAAAGGAGCAGTTCAACGCCATCGCGCAAAAGCTCAAGACTGGCGACGATGTAGTCTTTGAAGTCCTCGATCCAAAGCATCCCGATCAGGGCATCAACTACATCGGCGGAACGCTCCAGTAACGCTGATCGGGCGCCAGTTGCTGAATTCCGCAATTGGCGCCCGGTATCACAGCGGTACTATCGTGGATCGCCGCTCGACCCAGAGCTTACTTTACTCTTGCCGCAATGCGGTACATTTCGCTACACTGCCTCAGTTCGTCTTGGATATCCCTGCACTTCACCGAGGTAATTTAACCGTGTTTTTTATCCGTACAAGTTTGGCAATCATACTTTCCGCAGCACTTGTTTCTCCGTTGGCATTCGCGTCGCGCGTACACCGCGCCCCCACCAGCGGCCACAAGGCCAACAAGGCTCACAAATCCCACGCTAAGGTATCGCGCAGGTCCCACCGCTCACGCGGCCAGCAGTCGATCGAACCCGAGCGCGTCACCCAGATCCAGCACGCCCTCATCCGAGAGCACTATCTCAGCGGCGACGCCACAGGCGAGTGGGACAAAAACACACAGGCCGCCATGCAGAAGTATCAGGCCGACCAGGGTTGGCAGACAAAGCTCACGCCGGACTCCCGCGCACTCGTCAAGCTCGGCCTTGGCCCCGATTACTCCAACGCCATCAATGCGCAGAACTCCTCATTTGCCGCGCCCCCGCCCGTCGACACTATTCCGTCCGAACAGGCCGCTGGCTTTGCGGCAGCAGCGGGCGTGAACGAGTAGTCAAGCCCGCTGCCACGGCTGCCTACATCCGCATCGCCGGCATACCCTTCAGCAGAAATTCATACCGTTTCTCCACCGTGCTCGGGCCTGACGTAATTGGGTTGTCCAGATGGATAATCTCGTTGTCTGTGCCGAACTTGGGCCATTCAGGAAGCCCCGCACCATTCGGATCGCCGTTCTTGGCAAAATTGGTCCAGTAGCTCATCATCTCGTCGCTCAACTTGCGGTCTTCTGGCCTCCACACCGAGCCCGGCCGCGTGTCCAGCGTGCCAAAGACATACTCGATGTCGTCGGAGTGGAACACGAAAGATCCTGGGTGATACTTGCTCGGCGGCGCGGCCAACTCGAAATGGTACCTGTACACCGGCGAGTCGCCCGTCTTCCGCTGCGCTTCAATCCACTTCCAGGTTCCAAACGCAATAAACGCATCACTGCCGTAGTCGATTGCCGACCGCACCGCCTGCTCATCGGTCTCTGCTGGATACAGCGTCAGGAATTCCGCCGCCCGGTCGCCGAAGTTTTTTGCCGCAAAATCCTTCCATTTTTCCACCGTCATGTCGTGACCCATAAATGAGCCTTCGTCACGATTCCAGCCCGCCAGCAGCGGCACGTGCGCCTGCTTGCCCTCGGCATAGGTTTCGGGCACGGGCTCGGTCAGCAGCCGCCCATCCAACACCGGAGAAAATCTTGGCGCACCTTTCTTCCCAGCCGCCGCAAGCACCGCGTCGGTAGACAGGGCGCGCAATTCGGCCAGGTTGTGCGCGCCCAGCGAGGCGACCCACTCATCGTTCCGCTTCTCGCTCGCTTCCAGCGTACCGGTCGGCAGCACATCGCTGAATGCCCCCCCGCTTTCGCCAATCGCCTTCGCAAACAGCCCCCGCGCTGGAGCCGCCGCCATCAGCGTACTCACAGCAAATGAACCGGCGCTCTCGCCGAAGATCGTCACGTTGCTCGGGTCGCCGCCAAACTTTGCGATATTGTCCTTCACCCACTCAAGCGCCGCCACCATATCCAGCAGGCCATAGTTCCCTGCCGCGCCATTGGCCTCCTTGGCCATATCGGCCGTCGCCAGAAAGCCAAATACTCCGAGCCGGTAGTTGATCGTGACCAGCACCACTCCCTTCAACGGCAGAAAATCGCCGTTGTGCCGCGGCTCCGAGGCGCTCCCGCCGGAATACCCGCCACCGTGGATCCAGAACATCACCGGCAGCTTGCTGTTTCCCTTGGCGCTCGCCGGCGCATAGACGTTCAGGTACAAGCAATCTTCGCTTGGCCCGGCGTCCTGAAAAATCATGTCGTCAAACACTCGGCCCTGGGCACAGTGCGCACCAAACTTCGTCGCATCTCGCACGCCCTTCCAGCTCGCAGCCTTCTCAGGCGCCTTCCAGCGCAAATCCCCCACCGGAGGCGCTGCATAAGGCAGACCCAGAAATGCTTTCACCTTCCCGTCGTTGATCGTTTTGCCCAGCACCTTACCCTGGGCAGTCTTCACCTTGAGCGAGTCCGCATGAGCAGGTGTTGACAATCCGAACATCAGCCCTGAAATTGACAAGGCACACACAATCTTGACTCCAAGTTTCATCATCAATTCCCTCGCGCAACACGATAGCAGGGCCAGGCCCAGGAACGCACCTCGTGGCCTCTTCCACTCAACAAGTCCCTGCTTTGAGTACCACCAGGCCCCAACCAAACAGCAGATTTTTTCCCTGCTCCGTGTATGTCGCCCTCTTTTCCTCACCCTGGCGTGTTTTCAACCGACGATCCTGCAACCCGCCGAAACTCCTCAAAGCCTAAAATGGAATTAGCCATGCCCGAATTTACCCACCTCCATCTGCACACCGAATATTCGCTCCTCGACGGCGCCTGCGACGTCAAAAAACTCGTTGACCGCGTCGCCGCGCTCGGCCAGAAGTCCGTCGCCATGACCGACCACGGCAACATCTACGGCGCAGTCCACTTTTTCGACGCGGCCAAGGCAAAAGGCGTCAAGCCAATCCTCGGCTGCGAGCTCTACATCTCAAAGAACGAGGACCACCGCGCCCCCGGAGAAGGAGACGACAACAATCACCTCCTCGTTCTCGCCCAGAATGAAGAAGGCTATCGCAACCTGATCCGCATCACCTCCGAGGCCTCCCTCCACGGCTTCTACCGCAAGCCGCGCGTCAGCAAGCGCTACCTCGCCGAGCACTCCGAGGGCCTCATCGGCTTCTCTGGCTGCCTCAGCGGCGAGCTCTGCGAACATCTCGTCGCCGGCGAGTACGAAAAGGCGCGCGCCACAGCCGCCCAGTACCAGGACATCTTCGGCAAGGGCAACTTCTATCTCGAAATCCAGGACCAGGGCCTGGAGATGGAAAAGAAAATCCACGAAGCGCTCTTCCGCCTCGAACGCGAGCTGGACATCCCCATGCTCGCCACCAACGACTCCCATTACCTCTGCGGAGAAGACCACAAGGCCCACGACGTAATGCTCTGCGTGCAAACCGGCTCCAAGGTCCATGACGCCGAGCGATTCCGCTTCGACAGCGACCAGTTCTTCGTAAAAAGCGCCGAAGAAATGGGCGCAGTTTTCAAGGACTCGCCCTCCGTCTTGCAGCGCACCATGGAAATCGCCGAGCGCTGCAACCTCAAACTCGCCAAAGTCGACAATCCCTTCCCCGAATTCGCCGTGCCCGAAGGCCACACCATCGACAGCTACTTCGAGCAGGTGTGCCGCGAAGGTCTCCGCAAGCGCATGGAAACTGCCGTGCGCCAGCTCGAGTTGCGCGGAGTTCTGCGCAAGCAGCCGCATGACTACGAAGCCCGGTTGAATTTCGAAATCGGCATCATCAAACAGATGAATTACTCCGGCTACTTCCTCATCGTCTGGGACTTCATCAAGTACGCCCGCGATCACGGAATCCCCGTAGGCCCAGGACGCGGCTCCGGCGCAGGTTCGCTCGTTGCCTATTCCATGGAGATCACAAACGTCGACCCGCTCCAAAACGCTCTGCTCTTTGAGCGCTTCCTCAATCCCGAGCGCGTGTCCATGCCCGATATCGACGTCGACTTCTGCATGAACCGCCGCGGCGAAGTCATCGAATACGTCACCCGCAAGTACGGCCGTGAGCAGGTCGCGCAAATCATCACCTTCAACACCATGGCCGCCAAGGCCTCCATCAAGGATTGCGGCCGCGCACTCGACATGCCCTATGGCGACGTAGACCGCATCGCCAAGCTCATTCCCGCAACCGTCGGCATCACAATCGACAAGGCCCTCGAAGACGTCCCCGACCTCCGCAAAGCCTACGACACTGACCAGACCATCCGTGAACTGATCGACACCGCAAAAAAGCTCGAAGGCCTCGTGCGTGGCTCCGGCGTTCACGCCTCGGCAGTCGTCATTGCGCCGCGTCCCCTCACCGAACTGGTCCCGCTCGCCAAGACAAAGAACGACGAAATCGTCACCGCCTACGACATGAAGGCCGTTGAAAAGATGGGCCTCCTCAAAATGGACTTCCTCGGCCTGACGACCCTCACCGTCATCGACGACTGCCTCAAGCTCATCGAGCAGAGCCGCGGCGTGAAGGTCGACATCGAGGCAATCCCGCCCGCCGACGAAGATACATTCAAGAAAGTCTTTCACTCCGCGCTCACCTCCGGCGTCTTCCAGTTTGAGTCCAGCGGCATGCGCGACGTCCTCCGCCGCTACAAGCCCGACTCGGTCGAAGACCTCACCGCCTTGAACGCGCTCTATCGCCCCGGCCCCATCCAGGGCGGCATGATTGACGACTTCATCGAGCGCAAGCTCGGCCGCCGCAAAGTCGAGTACATGCTTCCGGAGATCGAAGGCATTCTCAAGGAAACTCTGGGAGTTATCGTCTACCAGGAACAGGTCATGCAGATTTCCAACGTCGTCGCCAGCTACTCGCTCGGTGAGGCCGATCTGCTGCGCCGAGCCATGGGCAAAAAGAACGCCGAAGAGATGGCCAAGCAGCGCGACCGCTTCATGAGCGGCGCAGCCGCCCTCGGCCACCCCAAAGACACCGCCGGCGAACTCTTCGACCAGATGGACAAGTTCGCCGGCTACGGCTTCAACAAGTCGCACTCGGCCGCCTACGCGCTGCTCGCCTACCAGACCGCATACCTCAAGACGCATTACCCCGTTGAGTTCATGGCCGCGCTGCTCACCTCGGAAACATCGAAACCCGAAAGTGTCGTCAAGTACATCGGCGAGTGCCGCGAAATCGGCATCAGCGTCGAGCCGCCCGATGTGCAAATCTCCAGAGCGCAATTCACTCCGCTTGTGTCACCAGATGCGCAGGCAATTCGCTTCGGCCTCGCCGCCGTAAAGAACGTCGGCGGCAACGCCATCGATTCCATCCTCAAAGCCCGAGAAGAGTCCGGCGGACGGTTCGAAAACTTCTGGCAATTCTGCGAGAAAGTTGACCTCCGCGTCATGAACAAACGCGTCATCGAGTCTCTCATCAAAGCCGGCGCGCTCGACTCGCTTGGGCTACGTGGCCCGCTCATGGCCGCCGTCGATAAAGCGATCGAGCGTGCGCAAAAGGCCCAGAAAGATGCCGCGCAAGGACAAACCGGCCTCTTCGGCCTCTTCAACGAAGCGCCCGCCGCCGGCCAAAGCCCTGACGATCTGCCCCGCGTTGCCGATTGGGAAGAAGCCGAACGCCTCGCCAATGAAAAAGAAGTCCTCGGCTTCTTCGTCTCCGGTCATCCCCTCGATAAATACGCTGAGAAACTACACAACCTCACCGGAGTCATCACCACCGCCGAAGCCCTCGAACGCAAGCCCCCTGAGCGCATCTGGGGCAAGCAGGCAGACCCCGCCGACGAACTCCAGGTCGCAGGAATGATCGTCGGACTCCGCGTGCAGAAGAGCAAGCGCGATCAAAAGCTTTATGCGCAGGCCGCCCTCGAAGACGCAACCGGAAAGATCGACCTCATCTGCTTCTCGCGCGACTACGAGCGCCTGCAAGCGCAATTGAAAATCGAAGCGCCCGTCCTGGTCCGCGGCGTCCTTATGGGCGATGACGACGCGGCGCCCAAAATCTCCGTCAGCGCCATCGTGGCCCTGGAAGAGGTGCAGGTAAAACTGCCCGCAGGCGTCCGCATTCGCATCAACCTCGACCGCGCCACCGAAGAGATGCTCACCGACCTCAAGAGCGCCGCCGAAGCCGCCCCCGGCCCCGCCAAAGTCATGCTCCAACTGGAAAAGAAGGACGAATACTCCGTAATCCTCGAGCCAGAAAGCATGAAAGTCGCCGCCGATCGCACCTGGGTTACGCGCGTCGAGGAGTTGGTCGGCAAGGGCTCCGTGCAGACGCTCGGCTAGCTACCCAACGCATCCAATCAAACTGCTCTGACAAGCACGAGCGAGATCAGGAAACCATGCAATATCGACGCCTCGGCAATGGACCGCTCGAAGTTTCCGAATTGAGTTTCGGCACTTGGCTCACCATCGCCGGAGGCATCGGCCGCGATCAGGCCATCCGCTGCATCCATGCCGCCCTCGACCACGGCATCACCCTCTTTGACACCGCCAACCAATACGGCGCAGGCGAAGCCGAGCGCGTTCTTGGCGAAGCCCTCCGCGCCCATCCCCGTGACCGCTACCTCATCGCTACCAAGCTCTACTTTCCCGTCGGCGACGAACCCGACCACGGACTCTCCGCATCGCAAATCGAAACGCAACTCGACCGCTCGCTCCGACGCCTCGCCGTCGATACGATCGATCTCTACCAATGCCATCGCTACGACAAAGAAACTCCGCTCGAAGAAACCCTGACCGCCCTCAGCCGCGCCGTCGAATCAGGCAAGGTCCGCGCCATTGGCTTCAGTGAGTGGACCGCCGACCAGATCGATGCCGCCGCCGCAATCGCCGGCCAGAACAATCTCATCCCCTTCTCATCAAGTCAACCGCAGTACTCCATGCTCTGGCGCAAACCGGAAGCCACAGTCTTCCCCGCCTGCGCGCGCCACGGAATCGGCAACCTCGCGTTTTCTCCCCTAGCCCACGGCGTACTCACGGGAAAATATAAGCCAGGGCAACCACCTCCTCCCGGCAGCCGCGCCGCCAGCGAGCAAATGAATATCTTCATGGAGTCAGCCGGCCGCCACTACCGCTCCGACTATTTACTCGAGGCCGTTGCCCAACTCAAACCCATAGCCGCAGACCTTGGCCTGTCCATGCCGCAAATGGCGCTCGCCTGGGTTCTGCGCAGGCCTGAAGTCTCTTCAGCAATCATCGGCGCATCACGGCCGGAACAAATTGCAGAGAACGTCCGCGCCGTCGGCGTCACGCTTCCCCCTGAAGCGCTGGAGCGAATCGACAAGGCAGTCGGTGCGGTTGCGGTCTGGGAGTAATCCGCCGCGCCGATTGAACGTCTTGACGCCTGCCCCTTCAGATTAAAAAAAAGTCTGCACGACATCCACGACCCGATACTCCGGATTCAGCACAGGCAGAACGCGCCATTTATCAAATGTCAGGCAGGGATGCGAAATATCGAAGCCGATCATGTCGCCAACGCGAAGCTCGTCCTCCTTGCAAATCTGCAAATATGCATGCTGATCCATCATCTTCGTCAACGTCCAATGCGCCGGCGCCGCTTTGGGTGCGGCTTCGCCCGGCCTGAAGTACAGCGCAGGAGCCGGAAGTCCGGAATCGAAAGCTGCATCGCGCTTGCCCATCCCGATAATCGCTTTTTCCTCCTCCGGCACCGATTGCACATAGGCCCACACCTGGAGCGCTGGCAGCAGGCCTGAGTTCATCCGTTGCGCGATCGGATTGTGTTCAAGAATTCTTGCCTGCGCTTGGCGATAAGAGCCGACGTCATGTGTTAAATAACAGCCGGGCCGCAAAACGATCTCAGCCGCATCGCCGAAACCAGCGGCAGAAAATTCTTCAGCAACAACGTCGTACCATGCGGAGCCTGCGCCGGAAAGCAGAAACGGTGCACGCTGGAACAGCCCTTCCCTTGCGAGCTTCCGCGTAATCTCCACCGTCCTTTGCAGAAACGCGCGAATGGAAGACTCGTCAGCAAGAACACCCTCGTATATCTCAACACCATCAAGAACGATGGGCTTGCTCCATCGCACGATTGCAGCCAGCACGCACTTCAACTGTTCCGCATCGCGCACGCCGGTACGCCCTCCCGCGACACCCAGCTCAAGCAGAACATGCAGGCTCTGCTCCCGTTCCCGGAAAAACGCCCCCAACTGGTCCACCTGATCCGCCGAATCTACCAGACAGTAGTATTCAAACTCCGAATCTTCGAGAAGACGCGAGATGAGAGCCATGTTCTGCCTGCCAATAAGCTGATTCGCCATCAGCACGCGGCGCACTCCGTGGCGCCATGCCACGTGCGTCTGCTGTGCCGTGGCCAGTGTGATCCCCCACGCGCCCGACTGCAATTGCATCTCGAACAATCGCGGCGCCATCGTAGTCTTGCCGTGAGGCGCAAGCTGCAAGCCGTACGCGCGAATGAACTGCCGCATCCATTCCAGGTTATGCCGCAGTTTGTCTTCGTAGAGAACTGCGCAGGGCAAGCTGAGATCTTCATTGAGCAAATTCCAGCCGAACTCCGCAATCCGTTCGTGCTCAAGCGCTTCATCAAAGAAACCTAGCCCCTTGTTCAAGGGAGAAACTACGGAAAACGCAGCCGACTGCGGAGAAACTGGCTGGCTCATCGTGAGAACCTCTCTGATAAATTCGAAAATGAAGAGCACATAATGCATATAGCCTATATCCTGATAGGGCGCAGATGACCAATTGCGACATTCTGATTCGAAATGCAAGAGTTCTCGACGGCAGCGGTGCCGAGCCTGAACTTGCGGACGTGGCCGTTCGTGGCGACTGTATTGCCGAGATCGGAACCAGCCTCGAATGCAATGCGTCGGAGATAATTGACGCTGCCGGCCTCGCGCTGGCGCCCGGTTTCATCGACGTTCACACCCATGACGACACTGCTGTAATTCGCACTCCCGCGATGCTTCCGAAACTTTCGCAGGGCGTGACCACAGTGATCGTTGGCAACTGCGGCATCAGTGCGTCGCCTGTGAGATTGCGCGGCGAACTGCCCGAACCGATGAACCTGCTTGGCGGAGCGGAGGATTTTCGCTATCCAACCTTCGCTGCCTATCTCGATGCGCTCCGTCAAGCTCAACCGGCAGTGAATGTTGGCGCCTTGATTGGCCACACCGCCCTGCGCAACAACCACATGGACCGCCTCGACCGCGTCGCCACCAAATCTGAAATCGCAGCAATGCGCGCACAGCTTGAAGAGTCGCTTCGAGGCGGTGCTCTCGGACTCAGTTCCGGTCTCGCCTATCGCTCCGCCAACTCCGCTTCTACCGACGAGGTGCTTGCGTTGGCCGAGCCCTTAGGCGTTGCGGGCGCGGTGTACGCCACGCACATGCGCACGGAAACCGACAAGATTCTGGATGCCATGAGCGAGGCCTTCCAGATCGGCCGCATGAACCACGTCCCGGTGATCGTCTCGCATCTCAAGTGTGCCGGCATTGCCAACTGGGGCCGCAGCGGTGAGGTCCTGCAAGCTCTGGAAGCGGCGCAACGGACGCAGGAGGCCGGCTGCGATTGCTACCCGTACGCAGCCGGCTCCAGCACGCTTGACCTGAAGCAGGTAGACGAACGCGTGAAGATCACGATTACCTGGAGCACGCCGCAACCTGAGGTTGCCGGCCAGACCCTGGCGCAGATTGCCGAGCAGTGGGGCATCAGCCAACTTGACGCTGCGCGAAAACTGCAGCCGGCTGGAGCCATTTATCACAGTATTTCGGAAGACGATATGCGCCGTATTCTCGCACATCCGGCGACCATGATCGGATCGGACGGATTACCCAATGATCCTCGGCCCCATCCGCGCCTGTGGGGAACATTTCCGCGCGTACTAGGCCGCTACAGCCGCGAAATGAAGCTCTTCTCGCTGCCGGCCGCCATCCACAAAATGACCGGAATATCCGCGCAGCGATTCGGCCTTGCAGGACGCGGACTTATTCGCGAAGGTTATGCCGCCGACCTGGTTCTATTCGACCCGGATTCGATTCTCGACACAGCGACATTTTCCAACCCCATACAGCCGGCAACCGGGATAACTGCCGTGTGGGTGAATGGTATTCTCTCCTATACCACCAAAGGAGCGACCGGAAGTCGCAGCGGACGCTTTCTGCCTCGCGGTAAAACAGAATGGGTTCAGTAAGTCGAAGTCTATAACTCAAAGGAGTGCACGATGGGCATCAATCGCTATGGGGTTGAAGGCGGCAAAGGCACAGGGGGACAGCATCTTCCATTCGCGCGCGCTGTTGGGGCCAACGGCTGGTTATATGTTTCGGGGCAAACTCCAATGTCTCATGGCGAGTTAGTCACGGGCAACATCGCTACCCAGTCGCAGCAGGCCATTGCCAATCTTCTGTCGATTCTCAAAGAGGCTGGCTACGGGCCGGAACACGTGGTGCGCTGCGGAGTCTGGCTCGACGATCCGCGTGATTTCTCTGCCTTCAATGCGGTCTTCAAAGAACACTTCGGGGCAAATCCACCGGCTCGCTCCTGCGTCGTGTCAAGTATGGTCGTCGATTGCAAGGTTGAGATTGACTGCGTGGCTTACAAGGATCCTGACGAATAATCATTGACTTTTCGGCTCTTCCCTTACCCTTCCTCACACAACTCATAACTGGAACGGCGCCCGAGTGATCTCTATGATTGATTCTCACAGTATGTTCTTGCTCATTTCCGCCCTGGTCTCGGTTATCGGGCTGATAGTCCTGATTGCTGCCGTAAAACTGAATCCGGTGATATCTCTTCTACTCACCGCTCTCGCGCTCGCCGTTGTTACAGGCATGCCGCTGCCTGCTGTGATTCATTCATTTGAAGCGGGAGTAGGTGGAACTCTCGGGCATATCGCAATCATTGTGGCTCTGGGAACAATGCTTGGAAAGATGATGGCCGAGTCCGGCGCAGCGGACCAGATCGCCTATACGCTGGTTCAAACCTTCGGTGATAAGCGCCTCCCATGGGCAATGCTCGCTATCGCGCTTCTGGTTGGCCTTTCGGCATTCTTTGAGGTCGGCTTCGTTCTCCTGATTCCGATTTTGTTTACGGTCGTGCGACGCACCAATGCCTCGCTGGTTTTGGTGGGCCTGCCCATGTTGGCCGGACTTTCCGTCGTACACGGATTGGTGCCGCCACATCCCGCCGCCATGCTCGCGGTCACCATCTATCATGCCGATGTGGGACGGACAATTCTTTACGGCCTGATCATCGGCATTCCCACGGCAATCATCGCAGGCCCCCTGTACGCAAAGTTGATCGCGCCGCACGTGCAATTGCCCGCAGAGAATCCGATGGCCGACCAACTCACCACACGCGATCGAAGCCATGCACTGCCTGGCTTCTGGCTCAGCGTACTTACTATTGTGTTTCCCGTTGCACTCATGCTGATCGGTAGCTGGGCAGATACTTTCTCCGCACCCGGCACATCTCTAAACAATGGATTGCGTCTGGCAGGCAATGACGATATGGCACTGCTGGTCGGCGCGCTCTTGAGCTTTATCACCCTGGGCACCATGAGAGGATTCTCGCGCCAGACTGTACTGCGCTTCAGCAATGAGTGTCTTGCGCCAACCGCGGCTATCACATTGCTGATAGGCGCAGGCGGAGGCTTTGGACGTGTCCTGCAGGACTGCGGCGTTTCCGACGCAATCGTCAAAGCTGCCATGAGCAGCCATGTGCCCTTGTTGCTCCTGGCTTGGCTCGTGGCCGCCGCCATGCGCCTTGCCACTGGCTCGTCGACAGTCGCAATGGTCACTGCCGCCAATATTGTGGCCCCTATCGCTCTGCACACTGCGGGCGTGCATCCGGAGTTGCTTGTTATCACCACCGGCGCGGGCGCCCTCATCTTTTCGCACGTCAACGATGGCGGCTTCTGGCTCGTGAAGGAGTATTTCAACATGACCATTGGTCAGACGATGAAGACCTGGTCGGTCTGCGAAACTATAATCTCGGTAACAGCGCTGGGATTAAGCGCCATTGCCTGGCATTTTGCGTGACAACAGCTGTGGTGGATAATACGAGACACAGAAGGATGGGTGGAATGATCGAGACACTCTCGCACGAACTCTTCTCCCGCAGAAACTTCCTCAAGAGTGCCTCTGCTCTGGTGCTAGCAAATTCCGTACTCGGATCGGCGCAGACCTCCGCCGGAAACTTGAAGAATGGCAAATTGCGCGCCTACGCCGGAACCTATACAAGCGCAGTCGACGGTGGCGCCAACGGAGAAGGCATCTATCTCTTCGAGATGGATACACACACCGGCGAGTTATCGAACCGCAAACTAGTCGCCCAAACTCCCAATCCAACATGGATCGTAATCCATCCATCCAGAAAATACCTCTATACCATCAACGAAGTTACTAACTATCAAGGCGGCAGCGGGTCTGTAACTGCCTTTGCAATTGACACACCGACCGGCGATCTCACTTTCCTGAATACGGTAAGTTCCGAGGGCGCGGGTCCGGCGCACATGAGTCTCGACGCACAGGGAAGATTTGCATTTGTCGCCAACTACGCCGGTGGAACCATTGCCGTGCTTCCAATCCTGGCCGGAGGCCTACTGGGCGCGGCCGTCGATGTACACAGTGACACAGGCGCTCTCGGCTCCAAACACGCAGCCGATGCACCGCGCGGCAGCTTCGCCATCAGCGGCCATGACCACCCGCACGCGCACATGATCGCACCCGATCCCAAAAACAAATTCGTACTCGCCACCGACCTTGCCCAAGACCGAATCTATGTGTACAAGTTCGATGGCGCAACCGGAAAGTTAACTCCTGCGAAAAGCGCGCCCTTCGCTGCCCTGCCCTCCGGCAATGGCCCGCGCCACTTCGCCTTCCACCCCAATGGACATTGGCTCTACTTAATCCAGGAAGAATCCTCGACAATCGCATTCTTCCACTACGATCCCGCCACGGGAGCCCTGGTCGAGCAGCAGACCATCTCCGCGCTACCCACGCGATTCGCAGGCACCAGCTTTGCCTCCGAGATCGCAGTCTCGCCCGACGGGAAGTTTCTCTATAGCGCCAATCGGCTACACGACACCATCGCCATCTGTGCAATTAGTGAAGACGGCCGGCTGAATCTTATCCGCGAGACCTCAACCCTTGGCGATTATCCGCGCCATTTCCGCATCGATCCGAGTGGCAATTTCCTATACGTGTGCAATCAGAAGAGCGACTGTATCACGTCGTTTCGACGCAATCGGGAGACGGGTCTGCTGACCTTCACGGGCCAATATACGCCGGCAGGCAGCCCGGCAATTCTTATTTTCCTGGACTGAGGCAGCCAATATCGACCTATCCAAAACGGTCGAAAGATCTATCTCATGCAAAGCTGCCGTGCGCGCTCGCGCACAGCCTCGGGCCTTATCGGCGCACCCGCGGCATCGCTCGCAGCCAGTTGCACAGCAAAGCTGCCAATGGTCGTGCTCTCCGTCTCGCCAATCTCAACAGGCAGGCCCGTGCGTTGCTCGGTCAATTGCACAAGCAGCTTATTGCGATTCGCGCCACCCAGCATGTGGATCGCACTGAGCCTGCGGCCCAGCATCTTTTCCAGGCTGGCCAGCGCAGCAGCATACCGCACCGACAAGCTCTCGAAGATCACGCGCGCAAAAATCGGCTCATTCCCGGCAACGTCTTCAATCGGCTCAAAACCAAGCCGAGTCAACTCCTTGTTGATGCGCTGCGGCATTTCGGTATCGAGCATCAGTGTTTCGGCATCCATGTCGAGCAACCCGGTAGACACCTTGCAAGCCGCGGCCTGCGTCACGATCTCCTCAATCTTCCACGCGCGACCCTGCGCAGCCCATGAATCCATGCACTGCTTCAGCACCCACATGCTGTTGATCAGCGAGTGGAACATCAGGTCGCCCGTAGCAGCTCCAAGATTCGTGTACCCAGAATCAAAGGCCGCGCGCGTCGTCACGGGAGAGTCGGTCAACGTACCCACAAGTGACCATGTGCCCGAACTGATGTAGGCGGCCGAACTCAGACTTCTCGGAATTCCCGCAATCGCCGACGCCGTATCGTGGCAGGCCGGAACCATCAACTGAGTATCCCGAAATGCATCGAGGGCTGCCAGCGGTCCCTTCACTCGACCCACAACAGTCCCCGCCCGTACAATTGGTGGCGCAGCTTCCATTGCAAGATTCAGTTCGCGAAAAACATCCTCACACCAGTCGCCGGTTTTCAAATCAACCAGGCCCGTATGCGTCGCGTGCGTGTGTTCGGAAACCCGGCGCGCGCCAAGCCAGTAAAGTACATACTCAGGCATCATGATCCACGGCGCGCGTGCATCAATGCCTCCGGCAGGATCAGCCAGCAATTGATAAACAGTGTTGATGCGCAATGGAAACGCGCCGGTTCGCTGATAGAGATCGAAGGGCGAAATGACCTTGTCCGCAGCCTCTTTAGTCGCCGCGGTGCGTTCATCGCGATAGCAGAAGGGTTGCCGCAGCGCGCGCCCATCGGGGGCGAGGCGAACATAGTCCACTCCCCAACTATCCACGCCTATCGAAGCAATGCCCTCCGGCGCCGCTTGCGCTGCTTTGCGCAGACCTTCTTCGAGCCCATCCAGAATGGCCCCCAGAGACCAGTGGAGCGATGCCCCGTCGTGAACAGGCCCATTTGCGATGCGGTGAACGACTTCTATTTCAGGCTTGACGCCCTCCCAGCGAAGCAGAGACACGCGGCAGCTTTCAGCACCTAAATCAATGGCCACACGAGCAGGTTCTTGCATGACAGCAGGTGAGTCTCCGTCTCATTTCACCGCAAAAATGCATCGCTCAATCCGCCGTCCACAGGAATCAAGTGGCCCGTGGTGCAGCGTGAACGCGGGCTGGCCAGAAACAGGATTGCCTCAGCGCAATCAACCGGATCAATTGACTTATGAGTCAGTGTGCGCTCGGCGTAAAAGGACGCCAGGCGCCCGCGCAGCTCATCGTCGCTGAACGAGTCCTGAAACGGAATCCCGTACTTCGTCAGCGAAGCGATCACGCGATCGCGCGGAAACATGGTGGATCCTTTGACAACCGTCGCCGGACTGATTCCGTTCACGCGCACATCCGGAGCGAGTCTCACGGCCAACTCGCGAATCAGGTGCGAGAGCGCGGCCTTGCTCACGTCGTACGCCTCGCTTCCCTTCTTTGACACCACGGCATTGGCTGAGCTCGTAAACACAATAGTCCCATGCAAGCCCTGTTCACCAAAGAGCTTTGCCGTTTCGTCCGCCAGAATGTAGTTGGCGGTCACATTCACGTCGAGTGTGGTCGCCCACAGCGTGTCCGGAATCACGCCGTCTGGCGTCGATGGAAACAGCGCCGCTGTGTTGATCAGGATGTCGACGCCGCCAAAGGCCGCAGCCGTAACCTTCAGCGCATTGGCAATCGCTTCGCGGCTGCGAATATCCACCCCCGTACCCGCAACGAACTCGGCAGATGTCATAGCCTTCAATTCGTCCACAACGCGTCCAACGCCCGCCTCGTCCCGATCGGCAACCATCACGTGCGCGCCGCGGGTGGCAAGCATATGCGCCACTTCGCGCCCAATGCCGCTGGCTCCGCCAACCACGAGGGCTATGCGCCGGCTGAACTCCTTTTCAGCAGGTTGGCGCCGAATCTTGGCCTCTTCCAGCGCCCAGTATTCGATCCGGAACGCCTCCATCGCAGGCAGCGCCACGTAGTTGGTGTGGACCTTGAAGCTGGCCGGATCCATGCCCTCAGGACATTGCGGAACGGTTCCCTTCACTTCGCCTTCCCCGAGCAGGCTGGCGCCTTCCATCACGTGAATCGCGTTGGTGTAGAACTCGCCCGTAATCCTGGCTTCCGTCTTGTTCTTGCCAAAGCTGAACATGCCCAGTCCCTGGATAAGAACCACAGTCGGGCTCGCATCGCGCAACGCGGGCGATTCCGCCGTGGCAAACGCCTTGTAGTAGGCGCGATATTGTTTGCGGTATTGAGCCAGCGCTATCCCGATCTGTTGCTTAAGCGTAGTTAAATCGGCGCCCGCTTCCCAGGGCACAAAGAGCGGCCGGATCTTGGTCCGGATAAAGTGATCCGGGCAACTGGTGCCTAGAAACGCAAGATCCTTTGCGTCGGCCGAGTTCACGAACTGAAGCACATCCGGAGCGTCGGTGAAGCTTGCAATCCAGCGTTTCTGCGCACTCACGCGTCCGCGCAGAAACGGCGCAATCTGAACCGCCAGATCCCCGCGATCGGCACGTGCAGGAATCGCTTCCCCGCCAAAGCGAGTTTTTCCTTTGGCTGCCCCATGACGCTCAATAAACTGGCCGATCTGGTCAATCACGGTAAGCGTATTCAGGTAGCACTCGCGTTGCGTCTCGCCCCAGGTAAACAGCCCGTGCCCTCCAAGAACGATCCCGTCGCAGCCGGGGTTTTCCTGGATGGCGCGCTTCATCATCATCGCCAACTCGAAACCGGGGCGCTGCCACGGCACCCATGCCAGCGAGTGTCCAAACTCGCGATTGAACTCGTCCATCTTGGCTTTGCCATTGGCCGATGCCGCCAATGCGATGCCCCAATCCGGATGCAGATGGTCGACATGTGGAAACGGAAGGAAGCCGTGCAGAGGCGTGTCGATCGAAGCCGCAACAGGATTTCCCCTGAAGGAGCACAGAGGATACAGCTGGACAATCTCGTCTTCACGCTCGGCGCCCTTGTAGCTGTGTTCAAGCGCCAGCAACTTGTCCTGATAGAGCGTCGCAAATCCCGTTCGCTTGATGCTCCCCAGGTCGCCGCCAGACCCTTTTACCCAAAGCACTTCTACCGGCTCGCCAGTCAGCGGGTCCACTTCAGCGATCTTCGAGCTGGTGTTGCCGCCTGCAAAGTTGGTAATGCGCAAGTCGGAACCAAGCAGGTTCGAGCGATAACGCAGGAGTTCAGGTTCATCAAGCGTCTCCGCTACCTTGGGGTCCCAACGGTCCTCAAGAAATGCCAGCGCAGGGGAAGAAATAGCTGCCTTGTTCATAGATTCCAGTCTACGAGGATTTGGCCCGGCTTTACCACGCGGACAACCTCGAAATTTACAGTAAACGTCATTCTCATGGGTGTCATTTCTCACTACCCGCCGAGGTCAATGGTCTCCGTACCGTGCCCCCCACAACTCCCTTTTCCGCCGCCAGCGTCTCCGAGGTAACCGCACGGTGACGGACGTAGTTGTAAGGCGGGACAATATTCCCCCGCAAAAGCGCAATGCCAAGTTGGATCAGCCGAGGACCGTAAGTCTCCACATCGTGAGAGATGGAGCCAATCAGCGCGCTCTTGCCTGAACTCATCTCCTCAAGCACTTCGGGAATGCAATCCTGTCCGGCAATAGCGAAATCCTGCTCGCATTCCAACTCGCGCGCCGCATCCAGCACGCCCAGGGCGCTTGAGTCGGTAGCTGCGGCTACCAGAATGTGCGCACCTCGACGATGGCTGTTCAGGAGCCCCAGCACCGCCTTGCGGCTTGGCTCCCTCATGCCGCGCCCTTCTATCTGGAGAAAACGCTCAGGCGACAACTCCGGCAGCCGCTCGCGTATCCCTTCGAATGCGCCGGAGATACGGCTCTGCACAAAGCTCCCCGCCTCGCTGAAGCCAACGCCGATCACGGTGTCTACGCTGCCATTCCACTTGCGCTCGGCATAGCTGGCCAGCAGCGCGCCAACTTCATGCCCTGCCTCAAAATTATCTACCCCAAAGTAAGTCGCATTGGGATGGGGAACATCAATGGCAATCAGAGGGATATCGGCCTTCTTGAAGATGTGCGCAATCCGCGGCGCAACCGCTTCTTCAACCTGAAACTCCAACACCAGGTCTACCCGCTTGGTAACAAATTCTTCCGCATTCTGCACTGCAACGTCCGCGTCGTACTTGTTGTCCAGAATCAGTAACTCCACGCCCGAGGCCGCCGCCGCCGCGGTCACGCTCTGCGCCACCGCCACTGAAAACGGCATTTCAGCGCTCTGCACTGCAAAGCCGAAGCGCAAGCGTCGCGGTCGCGAAACCAGCCGGTACCCACCGTTCTGCGACTGCGCCAGGTAACCGCGATGCACCAGCGTCTTCAAAATGCGATATACGCTCGTCTTGGAGATATGCGTCCTCTGATACACATCCTCAAGAGTCAAAGGCGTGTGATGCTGCTCCAGCAGCTCAATCACATCGAGCGCCTTGGAAAGAATCGGAATCAGATACAGCCGTTTGATCTTTGCCTTGGGCAATCGTTTATCTCCGTGCGTCCATCTCTTTCATCAAAAAGTCAGCAACCATCATAGTTCATTCATCAGGCGTAGCTGCTCACTGCCAGTGAGCGGCTTCCCCGCTCCTTTGCTGCGCGCTCCACATATCCGCTGGTGTGCAGGGCCGCCAACGGGTCAACCGGCAGACCGTGCGCCTCGCGCCAGGCTGCCGCCATCGGGCGAACATCCTGCCAGAAGGCTCCCCGGAACAGCTCTTCGGCCGCCACCAGGTCGCAGGATTGCTGAAGTTCGGACAACTGCTCCCGATCCACCAGCGCAGCCTTCAGATAAAGCTCCTGCGCCGTCACCACCGTCTGCACCATCGCCTCAATCTTGCCTTTCAGGTTATGGCTCTGGTCAATCATGTAAGCGATATCCATCTGCAGTCCATCCGACACCGCCGCGTGAATCTCGTGGAAGATGCGGAAGATCTGGTAGGGATCGATCGAGCCCAGCGTCAGGTCGTCGTCAGCATAGCGGCGATCGTTGAAGTGGAATCCGCCCAGCATCCCCGTATGCAGCAGCCAGGCCACAATCTGCTCGATATTCTGTGACGAATAGTGATGCCCTGTATCCACCAGCACCCGAGCCTGAGGGCCCGCATGCCGCGCAAAATGCGCCGACATGCCCCAGTCTGCAATGTCCGTGTGATAAAAAGCCGGCTCGAAGGGCTTGTATTCCACCAGCAGCCGTTGATCCGGCGCAAGCTTGTCATGCGAGGCGCGCAGCGCGTCCTCAAGCCACCCAATCCGATTCCGAATGCTCTGCGTGCCAGGATAATTCGATCCGTCCGCCATCCACAGTGAGATATCGCGCGAGCCCAGTGCCTTGCCAATTTCAATCGAGTCCAGCATGTGCTCAAGCGCCTTCGCGCGGATCGCCGCCGCAGGATTGCACAGCGAGCCAAACTTGTACTCCTGATCCTGAAACAGATTCGGATTGATCGACCCCGAGCGGATGCCGAATTGGCTCTCCAGTGCCTTCACCGCCGCCACATCTCCAACGCCATTGGGCAGGTCCCACAGCACATGCAGAGCCATCGTCGGCGTAACGCCGGTCAGCCGGTTCACCTCGGCTGCGTCGGCAAATTTTTCCTCAATAGTGGAAGCCGCGGCAGCCTGCGCAAACTTCCCAAAGCGCGTGCCCGTGTTGGCGAATCCCCACGAAGGAATCTCAATCTGGAATGCGTCCAGAGCTTTAAAAGCAGCGTCGAAGGTTGCGGATTCAGAATGCTTCATCATTCATTTCCTCGTTACAGGCCCGGTTCTTCCGGCCTTTCAGTTCAAATGCTGTTGCGCGCTCAGGTCGTCAACCACGATCACCTGCAGAAAACGTGGCCCGTGAACCCCTTTAATGCGCGTCATTTCAATGTCCGCCGTCGCGCTCGGCCCGGAAATATAAGTCGCCAACGCCGGGGCCCCCAGCGACAGGTCTTTGTTGCTGGGGTGGGGGGCGGGTGACCGCTCACAGCGGACGAAATACTCAGGCAAAGTCTCCACAATCTGGCTCGCGTAAAGGATGCAAACATGCCAGTCGGGAAGCAGCGTCAATACGCGCCGGCCTTCGGTGTCGGAATGGTGCAGCACAATCGTTCCAGAATCGGCGATTCCGCAAAACGCCCCTGTCACCACCCCCTCGGCCTGCTCGATCTGCCCAGCGCTCAGCCCATGACCAGTAACCCAATGGTCGAGTTCCCATTCCAGTGCGGTAACTTGCCACGCTGCCTTGACCATCCACGCAACCGGAGTTTCAGGAGGACCAACAAAATTAAGCCTCCCGCTCGCCTCTAGCTGCGCCGCAATTGCGTCTGGCAGTTCCGCGGGCGTGCACTCGGTCACTTCCGCATCGTATTCGCGCAACCGCTCGACCATCAGCGCCACCCGCGCTTCGCGGCTAAGCCGGCCGCGGCGTATATACCCCCGCGGCAACCCGGCATAAGCCATCCTAACCTCTGAAGGGGCCAACGCTACTGCCTGCGTGGCCTTACGCACGCGCTCCAGAATTTTTCCCCGGGATTGCCCCGCAACGCTCATCGCGCCTCCTTCTGCCGCGCCGCCCACCAGCCATGAAACGTCTGGTCCGGCAACCCGCGCAGGTCGCGCGTCTGCGTCCACTTGCCCCCCACTCCCGGCAACCGGTGAATCCATCCGTCCTTGCGCGTAAAAAATCGCAAGCCAATCCGTCCGAACCACTGCGCACCATGAAACAGCCATGCCCGCGAAAAAATCAAATTGGCAACCCGCAAGCCGAAATACATCGGGTCCACAAACCGCCTCAAGCCCTTCCGCTCAATATCCGTCACCTGCGCCCGCAGCTCCAGCAGCACCTCGGGAATATTGATCTTCACCGGGCAAACCTCGTAGCAGGCGCCGCACAGCGTAGAGGCAAATGGCAGCGTCTGCGCATGATGCATCTCCATCAGTTGCGGTGTCAAAATCGCCCCTATCGGCCCCGGATACACCGACCCATACGCATGCCCGCCCGTCTGCCGATACACCGGGCAGCTGTTCATGCACGCCGCGCAGCGAATGCACCTGAGCGTCTGCCGCTCGGTCTCCTTGGCCAATATCCTCGAGCGCCCGTTATCCAGCAGCACCACGTGAAACTTCTGCGGCCCATCCCCCGGCATCACGCCCGTCCACAGCGACGTGTAAGGATTCATCCGCTCGCCCGTCGCCGAACGCGCCAGCACCTGCAGCATCACTTCCAGATCCTGAAACCGCGGCAGAACCTTCTCAATGCCGGCCACCGTAATCATCGTGCGCGGCAGCGTCAGGCACATGCGTCCGTTGCCTTCAGACTCCACCACGACAACTGACCCCGTCTCAGCCACCAGAAAATTCGCCCCGCTGATCGCCGTCGGTATGTCCAGAAACTTCCGCCGCAGATAATTCCGCGCCGCCGCCGTCAGCGCATGCGGATCGTCCGAAAGATCCTTCAACCCCATCCGACGCGCAAAAATCTCCCGCACCTGGCTGCGATTCACATGCAGCGCGGGCACAACAATATGCGAAGGCTCATCCTCGCCAAGCTGCAAAATAATCTCGGCCAGATCCGTCTCGTATGTCCTTACACCCGCGGCCTCAAGAAACGGATTCAACTGAATCTCTGCCGAAGTCATCGTCTTGATTTTGATAACTTCGGAAGCATTCTCCTCGCGCAGCAAATTCAAAATGATCTGCCGCGCCTCGGCCCCATCGGCCGCCCAGTGAACCGTTCCGCCCGCCGCCGTGCAGCGCTCTTCAAACTGCTCCAGGTAGAAACCGAGATTCTCCAGCGCATGAGCGCGAATCGCCGCTCCCGCCTCGCGCAACTCCTGCCAGTCCGTCTTCTCCGCCACCAGCCGCGCCCGCTTGGCCTGAATCACGTCAATCGCGTGCGCCACATTCTTGCGCAGTTGCGGATTTCGCAGCACCGGCAGCACCGCCTCCGGAAACGGCGCCGCATGGGCCGGGTCAAGCACCGGATGATGGCCCACAGGATGGTAGCCGGTTCCGCTCATTGCAGCAGCTCCGCCGGAGCCGCTTCCGTGCTCGCAAGAATCTCCGCCAGGTGAATCGTCTTCATCCCCGCATATTGCCGGTGCATCGCTCCACCCAGATGCATCAGGCAACTATTGTCCAGCGCCGTGCAGTACTCCGCCCCCGTCGAAACCACATCCTGCAGCTTCACCGCCAGCATCGCCGAAGAAACCTCTCCGTTCTTCACGGAAAATGTCCCCCCAAAGCCGCAACAGCGGTCAAGGTTCGGCAGCGCAACCTGCTCCATCCCGCGCACCTTGTTCATCAGCCGCCAAGGCCGATCGCCCAACTGCAAGGCCCGCAGCCCATGACAACTGGCGTGATACGTCACCTTGTGCGGAAAATAAGCTCCCACGTCCTCAGCCTTCAACTTGTCCACAAGAAACTCGCTCAGCTCATACACCCGCGGCAGCAGCGCGGCAAACTCCTTGCGCAGCTCCTCGTTGCCCAACTCCTCAAACAAACCCGGATACTGATCGCGAATCATCGCCACGCACGAAGAAGAAGGAATTACGACGTTTTCCGCATCCCGATTAAGCCGCACAAAGCGCTTGGCCTGGCAAAATGCCTCTCCGCGAAAGCCTGTATTCGCATGCATCTGCCCGCAGCAGGTTTGCTGCGAGTCAAAGTCCAGTCCCACGCCCAGTCGTTCCAGCAGTCTGACCACCGCGCGCCCTGTCTCCGGAAAGAGCGTGTCGTTATAACAGGTAATGAAAAGCGATGCGCGCATAAACTGGAACCTGCCTTACAAATTGCTCCTCAAAAAGCGAATAATATATGCTTTGAAAACAATTGTCTATTGCAATTTACGCTTCGCTGCAATAATTCATTTCCGGGGTAAACCTATCCTATACCCACGCAGCCCGAGGCCTTCCCCAATGCATCCAAATACCCAGAAACCGATCCCCCAATCAGCCCAACGTCAACGTTAGCTGCCGTCTTGCGTCTATAAATTTGAGAGATCCCCATCGTTTCATCGTGCCTGGCGCCCCTTCTTTTCCTGCCCGCTTTTATGGCTTCAGTTCTTCTCCATCGAGGTGCGGCGAAATGCGAAGCCAAACATCGGCCTCCCAATCCTTCCTTGCTACTGCAGCTTGCTCTCGACTCAACCCATGCTGCGTCCGCAAGCAAAAGCACTTCGTCTTCCGTACAAACTACAGCGTCAGATATGATGGCATTGACCTTCAGACCGGCAGTTCGGTCCCGTTCAGCAGACCACCGGCCAGCATTTTCACGCGCAACAACAACTTTTCCTGTCTCCCGGGGTCTTCTTCGAAGAAAGGGTCTAGAAATCCAGCCATGGCAAATATGCGTACTCTCCCCTTCTCTGTTTTCGCCAGCGCATTGCTTTGTTCCGTAGCCTTGCTTTGTTCCGTAGCCTCGACAGCGCAGACCGCCGCACCCGCCGTTCGCATCGTCGGTCCCATTGACGCAAGCCAACTGGTAACGCTCAAGGGCAACACGCCTCTCGCCGCCAAGGCCAGCAACGATCTCGGCCCCGTCAGCTCCAGCATGTCCATGCCTGACCTCACGCTCGTGCTCAACCGTGGCTCAGAGCGCCAGGCAGCCTTTGACGCATTCGTTGCCGCGCAATACGACCCCAGCTCGCCCGACTATCACCAATGGTTGACGCCCCAGCAGATCGGCGACCAATTCGGCCCCGCCCCGGCCGACATCGCCACCGTCACAAGCTGGCTCGCCAGCCAGGGATTCACCGTCAAAAGCGTCTCGCCAGACCGCATGACAATCCGCTTCGGCGGAACAGCCGGCCAGGCCCAGACCGCATTCCATACCCAGATTCACAACCTCGCCTCCAGCACCGGCACTCATTTCGGAAACATGACCGACCCGCAGATTCCCGCTGCTCTTGCGCCCGTCATTGTCGGCATCAAGGCCCTGCACAACTTCCTCCCCCGCCCGCTCCACCGGCTCGGCAACCAGGTCAGCTTCAATCAGCAATCCGGAAAGTGGCAGCGCCTCGCAACCTCCGCGTCAACCGCCACTCCCGCCGCGCAAGCCAGCCCCGCCATATCGGGCCATCCCCTGCCTCAGTTCGGCATCAACGTCCCCGCCAATAACGGCTCCTTCCCTTACCTCGAAGAAGACGTAGCCCCCTCCGACTTCGCAACCATCTACAACGTAACGCCGGCCTGGAAAGCAGGCTATACCGGCGCCGGCCAAACCATCGCCATCGCCGGAACCAGCTTTATCAACCTGAATGACGTAACCAGCTTCCGCAGCGTCTTCGGACTGCCCGCCGGCCCGACCCCACAGCAAATTGACACCGGCTATGGCCCCCCCGCTATCCTCTGCAGCAGTTCAACCGGCTATTGCAACGTCAACGATCTCATTGAAAACGCCCTCGATGTCGAGTGGTCCGGCGCAGTCGCCACTGGCGCGCAGATCAAGCTCGTCGTCACCGGACAGAACACCACCAACACAATCGACACCGTCTACGACTCGGCGTACTACGTCGTCAACACCCCGGGCACCGCAAACATTCTCAGCGTCAGCTATGGCTATTGCGAACTCGGCCAGGGTACCGCCGGCAACGTCGCTTACTACAACCTCTGGCAGCAAGCAGCCGCGGAAGGCATCTCCGTCTTCGTCGCCACCGGAGACTCAGGCTCCCCCAGTTGCGATCAGGGCGGCGACTCAATCGGTAATCCCTACTCAGCCCAATACGGCCTCTCGGTAAACGGAATCGCTTCCACCCCCTACAACACCGCCGTCGGCGGCACAGACTTCAGTTGGTGCAAGCCCGTGTACAACTCCGCCGTAACGGCCATCACCGGTTGCCCAACCTCAAGCACCACCCAGGGCTCCCCGGCCTACTGGAACACCTCCAACAACGGAACCAATGGAGCAAGCGCCGCCGGCTATGTCCCGGAGATTCCCTGGAACGACACCTGTTTGAATCCCATCTGGGCTAGCTATATCCAGAGCCTCGCACCCCTCGTTATGCAGGCCACCGGCGCATCCGCGCCCACTAACCCCGAGGCAGCCTGCAACTATGTCCAGAACAACTGGTACGCGATCAACAGCAACTACCAGTCCATGCTCGCCACATATGTTGACACCGTTGGCGGCGGCGGCGGCGCAAGCAATTGCGTCGTCAACGACGGCACGAACATCTCCAGTTGCTCCACTTCCATCACCAACACCGGCGGATTATACGGCTCCATTCCCCTCCACAACGACGGTTGGGTCAAGCCGCCATGGCAAACTGGCGTTGCCGGAATCCCCAACGACGGCGTGCGCGACATTCCCGACGTTTCTTTCTTTTCAGGCGACGGCTCTCTTCAGAGCGCAACCCTCATCTGCGTTTCCGCGCTCGGCAGTTGCGTCACTTCAGGCCAGCTCGCCACTCCCACAACCGAGCCCACAGCGCAGGAGGTCGGCGGCACCTCCGTCGCCACTCCGCAAATGGCCGGCGTCATGGCCCTCATCAACCAGAAAACAGGCGCGGCCCAGGGTCTCGCCAGCCCGGGACTCTATTCGCTCGCCGCCCGCCAGACCTATTCCCAGTGCAGCGCGGAAAGCGTCACCACCTCCACCAGTTGCTACTTCAACGACATCGACCAGGGCACCATCTCCATGCCCTGC
>DATKWA010000027.1:0-4636 GCA_035529815.1 Occallatibacter sp.
TTGTGCCCGAGAAGAATCCGCTGTTCGCAGTTGACGTGCTTTCTGAACTGCGCCGTTTGGATTCCCGCTTCGTGGCTCTCTTCGCTGGAGCTGGATCGCTGACTGAGGCTGTCCATGTGCGCGCGCAAAAGCTGGGGGTAGAGCCTTGGATCCGCCTAATCGGGTGGCGAAATGATCTCGCCTACGTGATGGGCTGCGCCGATCTCTTCATTCTGCCGCGTCCTGAGCAGCCCATGGAGGGATTCGGTCTGGCCGTCGTCGAGGCGCAGCTGGCTGGCCTACGCTTATTGCTGTCGCGAGGCATCCCAAACGATCCGATCCTGCCGACGGCATCTTACCGCCGGCTACCCTTGGCAGTCGGCGCGGGCGCGTGGGCGAGGGCAGGAGTCGAGTTGCTAACCACACCTACACAATCACATGCCGCAGTTTTGGCGGCGTTTGAGAAATCTGCGATGCAGATGGATCGCGCGCTCGAAGAACTCGTGCTGCTCCACGAATCGCCGAGACCGACCAAAATATCTGCAAACGCAAGCGGCCCATGTTGATCCAACAACTCTCAGACCGGAAGTTCGAATCCATCCTTTCGGCTCCCCAGATGCTGTACTACTCGTTCGAGCGCCAAATCTGCCATTGGCTGTTGAGACGGCCGCCTCCCAAGATCGAAGGCCCGAACTTGCTCAATCTCGGCTGCAGGCCGCACACTTATCCGGGCTGGGTCAATGCGGACGACTGCGCGCTTTAAGCGAAGATAGGGAATGCGAGAGGCTCTATGTCGAGGCTCGCTAGAGCTTACCCGGGTCTCGAAGCCCCTCAAGCGGAACGACCAGCACGGTCCTTGCGTGTGCCCGAACACCCGCACTTGACGGTGAGCCGCATGCAGCCAGCGAACGTTGGGTCGGCAAGAGACAGCGGAGGCCGCAGGCCGAAGGTTCTCCACCTCATTGACAATTTTGGGATTGGCGGAGCCGAAGTCTGGCTCCTGGAGCTCCTGCGCTTCTGGGATCGGCAGGGCAATGAAGCGCCGGAGATCGACTTCTTAGCCACCAGCGGGCGCCGGGGGGTATTGGACGACGAGGTGCGGGGACTCGGCGCAAGCATCTTCTACCTCCGTTATGGTCGCGCTGACATTGGAACGTTCGTGAGGGGGTTCCGGAGGATTCTGAGGCGGGGCTCCTATGACGCCGTCCACGATCATCAGGATTACGCCAGCGGTTGGCACTTCTTGATGGGTGCGGGAGCTTTACCCCCCATTCGGATCACGCACATCCACAATCCCGCTTACCAGATCCGCAACAATTATGGCGTGACGCTTGGCCGACGTATCACGGCCCGCATCGGCAAGGTGCTGGTAGCTCATCACGCGACCCACATCACGGCCACCTCCCGCCAAGTTATCAGTGAATACGGTTTCGATGCGCCGCGTTTTGATCGTCTACCCAAAGGCGCGCTGCATTGTGGGTTCGACACCTCGCGCTTCATGGGGAATCGAACCGCCGCCCGCGCATCGGTGATGCAAGAATTCGGTTGGCCAGAGGATGCCTGCATCGTCCTCTTCGCCGGCCGCATCGATCAGTCGCCAGATTATGGTCACTCTCAAAACCACAAGAACTCGGCCTTCGCCGTATCAGTGGGAATTGCCGCAGCCCTGAAAAACCCGCGGCTGCATGTCCTCTTCGCGGGTCCCCTGAGTCCGGCTGTGCCTATGCTTGAAGAGCGCATCGCTTCCGCGGGGCTAAGAGCACGCTTTGTCTTCGCCGGCACCCGCGGGGATATCGCCCGGCTCATGGCGGCGAGTGATGTGCTTTTCTTTCCCTCACGCAGTGAAGCGCTTGGTATGGTGGCTGTCGAAGCCCAGGCTGCCGGGCTGCCCGTCCTTGCTTCCACGGAAGTTCCTCGCGTGGCAGTTGTCGTCCCCGAGCTGGTCCGGTTTCGGAGTGTTGATGCCGGTCAGGCGGTCTGGACGGAGGACTTGCTGAATCTCATGGCGACGCCACCTCACGTGGCCGATGCCAATCGCCGCGTGGCGGCTTCTCCTTTCGCGATTGCGCACTCGGCGCGAGCCTTAGATGAGCTCTACCGGGCGGGGACGCTGGCTTGATCAATTTCGTTTCGAATTTGCCGGCAGATTTGAGATCCGGCGGCTTTTCGGCAATGAACGCCGCGGCGCTGGACGTTGTCGCCAAACGGGACACGGTCAGCTATGTCGGACCCGTGAATCCGCCCGCACTCGCCTGGCAGAAGGCCTTGTCCAAGCTGCGGCGCGTCAGCGGTCTTCCGGGTAACTTCTTCCAATATTCCGAACGGCGTCTTGCACGGATCGCGTGCGAGGTCGACGCACGCAGCGCTCCGAAGGCGCAGTTTGATTTCTTTCACGGCTTTACGCCTTGGGTCCTCACTCGGCCGAGGCGCCCATACCTCGCGTGGAGCGACTGCACCTTTCGCGACTATATCGATATCTATCACCGGCGCGGAGACTTTTGTGCGGACGACCTACAGCGGATCGAGCAGACCGAAGCAACCTGGATGAAGGGCGCGCGCCGCATTGCCTTCACCAGTGTCTGGGCAGCCGAGCGCGCGGCGCAGGCTTACAACCTGAGCCGCGAGCGCATCGACGTGGTTGGTATTTTCGGTGAAAGCGTAATGCCCGATCAGGATGTCTACGCGGGTGCCAAGCAGTTCACCTTCGTGTCCACCAATTTCGAGGCGAAGGGCGGCCGGGTGGTGCTTTCAGCGTTTCAGCGGGTGAGGGAAAGCGACCCTGACGCCACCCTTATTATTGTCGGCGAGCACCCGCCTTCTGCCAAGTCTGCGCCCGGCGTGATCGCCACGGGATTCCTACACAAGGAAGACCCAAGGGAGAATGCGCGCTTTCGAGGAATCTTGGCCACGTCGCGAGCGCTGCTTCACCCGACCCAGAGCGACATTGCCCCACTCGTCGTGGTCGAGGCAGGCTACTTTGGATGCCCAGCGATCTCCAGCTGTCGCTTTGCTATCCCGGAACTTGTAGATCATGGACGTACGGGCATCCTCTTAGATGACCCTGGCGACGCTTCCATCGTAGCTGACTCAATGATGGCGATGCTGAGTTCAGATACCCGCTACCGGGCGATGCGCGAGGCGGCCTGGATCAGATCACGCAAAGCCCATTCAAAGGCCGCGTTTGAACGCCGCTTCCATGCGTTTCTGGAAGCTGGAGACATCTCTTTGACCTCGGCTGACGGCCGGATCGGCACGCCGCCACATTGGGGACGGGCCGCAGCGCGGGCATGATTGATCGCCGGTCACCTGCGCTTCTGGAACAGGCGCTGATCTGGTACGCGCGACACTTCCCGGTGCGTCTTGGGAAGTTGCGATTGGTTGACACCCTATGGCACGCGGCGGCAGGATTCGCAGACCCTCGGCGCATGGCCGAGCTCATTTACGGCAATTACCGGATTACCATGCGATCTCGATGAGACCTTGCAGCGCCAGTTCTATTTTTTTGGCACCTACTTCACAGCCCCTGCTGGAGTGCTGGCAAAAGCTGGCGATGGAAGCCCGCATAGTCTTCGACGTAGGGGCCAATGCCGGCATCTATAGCCTCGCGGCACTCTCAAGCAACCCGGACGCGACTGTGTATGCGTTCGAGCCAACACCGGAAATTGCCGCACGCCTGCGGTCAGCCGTCGAACTGAATGGCCTCGATCAGTTAAATGTGCAGCAAGCGGCGATCATGGACGAACCTGGCTACGCGACGTTGATCCGCTGTCGAGGCGCTGACGGCGCCAATGATGGCATGAATTTCATCCGAAGAGAGAGCGAGATCGGCGAGCGTGTCCGCACCGAAAGCCTCGATACATTCTGTCGCGCTCGCGCCATAGACAAAATCGACCTCATGAAGATCGACGTGCAAGGGCAGGAGGATTCGGTGCTCCGTGGGGCAACTGACTTACTCAAAGAGGGGCGCATTGGCGTGATCCTCATGGAACTTAACTGGTGGGCGGAAGCTGACCCCCGTTGTCCGGCGACGCAATCCGTAAGGCTTCTGGAGTCGTCTGGCTTTCGCTTTGCAAAGCCCGGGGCGGAACTCAGATGGCAACGTTCTGGGACGTGGTTGCGTCAGATGAGCGACGTTCTCGCCCAGCGAGTTGCGTAGTAGCTCGACTGATGTTGCTCTCCACCGAAGCTGTGCTTAGCCCAGAAATCGCGGTTCCCGAGTGTGGAGACATTCGGCCGCAGTGAAAATTCTTTTCCTTGGCGAGATTGGGGAAGGGCAAACCTCGCTGATGCGCATGCGCGCCTTGGACCGACTTGGGCATACGGTACGCGGAGTTCATACAGTCGAGCCATGGAAGCGGAGGTCGTGGCTTGCGCGGCAACTACAGCGGCGTTGGCAACGTGGATCGGCGGTCGATGAGATTAACCATTCGGTGATTGAAACCGCACGAAATTTTCGACCCGATCTTGTCTGGGCCGAGAAGCAAGAGTTCTTGCGCGAGCAGACGATAGGAGATCTCCGCAAGCTCGGCGCCAAGCTGATTCACTTCACGCCCGACCCTTATTTCACCGTGGCCTGGAAGCGCACGCGGCTGATGGATGAGGCTATCGCGGGGTTTGACGTGCTCGTTTATTGCAAGTCTTACGAACGGCCGCACTA
>DATKWA010000028.1:0-21987 GCA_035529815.1 Occallatibacter sp.
CAACTACAAAGCGCACCCGCTCGTCCATTACACTGCTCACTCTCCAGCCCATCAAGACGTTCTAACCAATCGTCCAAAGGCTTGTGCAGTGTCAGGTATGTCCCCGGTTCAATCTGTCAGGTATGTGCCCGGTCCGTACCCAGGCCCCCACCCCCCACCCCCCTATTCCCCGTGAAACTGTGAGATCACCCGCAACAATCAGAAAATAAACAACTTACCCACAACACCCACGTTACCGTTCAGTAACGAGCCATCGCCCGGAAATCCAACCTAAGTAAAACAAACAAAAAGGCTTGCCATCAAGGCAAGCCACGGCGTCAACGACGGATTTTGCGGATTTTATGCGGAAAAATTGGCCTTTATCGTCCCAAAACAGCCAGTCGGACACGCATCGGTGCAAGTCAGATTTGCGGTCGAGTCACTGCCCAGCGGTTTCGGCTTGACGGTCCTGAATACCTTCGCTCCGATACGTCTTCCAGAACTCAACAAATCCCTTCAGCCGCACCACTTGGAAATAGTCGCTCGCCACTAGATAGAAAATCGTAGAACCAGCCCACACGACGTGCAGCGCGCCGCCGCCCAACTCATCGCTGAAGGGCAACGGAGCAGCAGAAAACACCATCGCCAGCACAATCAGCATCAGCTTCACAATGCCCATCACCAGATTGATCTCCGCCAGCTTACTGGCAAATTCCTTTCCAGGCTTCAAACTCTCTTTCAGAGCTGAAAGCGCGGAACGCCGATTCTCAAGCAACAAAAGCAGCGGCGCAATCGAGAATGGCCAGCTCGCCAGCGCCCACGCCGAAAAGAATCCCAGAGACAGAACAATCACCCAGACCGCATACCCGACCAGGTTCGGCTCTCCACCTGCCGAGATATGCGTTGCCGCCGCCCACTGCATCGCCCGGAACCAACCCCATAACGTCGCCCCCAACAGTGCGAGCCACGCCGCCTGCAGCGCAATCATCCCCAATGGCCTGAACGGCACGCGCGGTTCCATCCGTTTCAGCACCAGATTCCGCCCCAGCCCGGAGATCACCACCCACGCCAGCGCCGCCGAAGGCACCAGCCAGCGCAGCACCGCCAGAACATGCGGCTCATAGTAGGCCATCACGTTGGCAAGCTGCACCACCGCCACCCACGGGTTCCGCGAGTCCAATGAATTGAACCCCGAAGCCTCCAGCGGATAAGCCGCAAGAATCTGCAACCACTGTTTCCAGCAAACTTCCAGCAGCGGAATCGCGAAGATCCACCGCCAGCAAATCTCAATCAACGTAATCGAAGGCCGCTTCATCACCCAGCTCATCGAACCAACCAGAGACTGAGTTCCCCGCACAGGCACGGCCCTGCCCACGGCGCTCACTTCACCACCAGGTTGCAGGTTCTTCCAGGAACCACGATTACTTTCTCCACAGTTTTGCCTGCAATCCGCGACTGCACCTTCTCATCGCCCAGCGCCGCCTCTTCAATCGTCTTCCGGTCCGCCCCCGCCGCCACCCGCACCAGCGTCACCAGCTTGCCGTTAATCTGCACCGGCAACTCCAGCTCATCTTCCTTCGCCAACGCAGCATCGCTCGCAGGCCACGGCGCTCGCAATACATCGCCCTCACCTCCAAGCTCCTCCCACAACTCCGCCGACAAAAACGGCGCAAACGGCGCAAGCAGCAGAACCAGTGAATTCAGCAGCTCGCTCATCGCCGGAGCCGCAACCTCGCCCGCCGTCAGTTGCGCATCCGCTGCCTGCAAATCGTTCACCAGCTCCATGATCGCCGCCACGCAGGTGTTGAAGTGCCACCGCCCCTCGAAGTCTTGAGTAATCTTCGCAATCGTCTGGTGCAGCTTCCTCAGCAGCTTCAGCGTCAGCCCCGATGGCGCTTCCACCTTCTGGCCGCGTCCCGTCCGCGCCACTGCCGCATGTTTCGTCACCAGCCGCCAAACGCGCGCCAGGAACCGGCTCACCCCCGCCACACCATCTTCCTGCCAATCCAGGTCGCGATCCGGCGGCGCGGCAAACAGCGCATACATGCGCGTCGAGTCGGCGCCATATCGGGCAACCATGTCGTCAGGAGAAATCACATTCCCCTTCGACTTTGACATCTTGGCCCCGTCCTTGATCACCATTCCCTGCGTAAACAGCTGCTCCGCAGGCTCATCATTCACAATCAGACCCAGGTCCCGCATCACCTTAGTCCAATACCGCGAATAGATCAGGTGCAGAATCGCGTGCTCTACGCCGCCAATGTACTGGTCGATTGGGAACCAGTACTTCGCCACCTTCGGATCGAAGGGCGCACTGGAATTTTTCGCGTCCGTATAACGGTAGAAGTACCAGCTCGAGTCAACAAACGTATCCATCGTGTCGGTCTCACGCCGCGCGGGTCCGCCGCATTTCGGGCAAGTCGTATTCACAAACTCCGGCACGCGCCCGAGCGGTGACCCACCCTGCTGCGTAATCTCAATCTGTGGCGGCAACACCACCGGCAACTGCTCGTCCGGCACCGCAACCAGCCCATCCCGGTCGCAATTAATCATCGGAATCGGCGTCCCCCAATACCGCTGCCGGCTTACGCCCCAATCCTTCAACCGGTACGTGACCTTTGCCTCACCAAAGCCACCACGCACTGCAACATCCTGCAGCTTCTTTTCTGCCTCTGCGCAACCCAGTCCGTCATACTCCCCGGAGTTCACCAGCACGCCGTCTTCGGATATAAACGGCAACTCCGCAGCAGCCCCCTCCCCCGCCGGACGAATCACTTCGACAATCGGCAGCCCGTACTTGGTCGCAAACTCAAAATCTCGTTCATCGTGTCCCGGCACGCTCATGATGGCGCCGGTTCCGTAGTCAGCCAGAATGTAATTCGCCACCCAGATCGGCACGCGCTGGCCGTTATATGGGTTCACTGCGAATCGCCCCGTCGACACGCCATGCTTTTCAATCGCGCCCAGGTCTCCTTCTTCGCGCGCCTTCTTCTGCTGCTCGATCATCTCCTCGACTTGCGCCTTTAACTTCGGATCAGTCGCCGTGAAAGTCGCCACCAGCGCATGTTGCGGAGCCAGTTGCACGCTGGTCGCACCAAAAATCGTATCCACCCGCGTAGTAAACACGCGAATCCGCGTCTTTCCTGTTTTCTCGCCCTCGCCTTCTGCCACGAAGAAGTCAACCTCAGTCCCTTCGCTGCGCCCGATCCAGTTACGCTGCATTGTGCGCACCTTCTCCGGCCATCCTTCCAGCTTGTCCAACCCAGCCAGCAGTTCATCGGCATACGCAGTAATCCTGAAAAACCACTGCTCCAGGTCGCGCTGCTCCACAATCGTGTCCTCATGCCGCCAGCAGCACCCATCCACCACCTGCTCGTTCGCCAGTACCGTTGCGCACTGCGGGCACCAGTTCACCTTGCTCTTCTTGCGGTAAACCAGCCCCTTTTCATACATGCGCAAAAAGAACCACTGGTTCCAGCGGTAGTAGTCCGGCAGGCAAGTCGTCACTTCGGTGGCCCAGTCGTACCCAAGGCCCAGCCGCTGCATTTGCCGCTTCATCGCGGCAATATTGGCCAGCGTCCACTCGCGCGGTGGCGTATTGTTCTTGAGCGCTGCATTCTCCGCCGGCAACCCGAACGCGTCCCACCCCATCGGATGCAGCACGTTATGGCCCCGCATCCACATGTGCCTGGCCAGCGCATCGCCTATCGAATAGTTGCGCACGTGCCCCATGTGCAACTGGCCGCTCGGATAGGGCAGCATCTCCAGCACGTAATACTTCGGTTTTGCGCTTGTTGCAGGCTCGGCCGCATACAGCTTGGAGTCCGAGGCCCAGCGTTGCTGCCACTTCGGCTCAATCGCCGCCGGATCGTATCGCAGTTCTTTTTCGTCAGCCATAAACTTCAAGTGTAAACGGCGACAGGCAATTTTCCGCAGGTCTACTCCACCAGGCTCTTCAGCACCCGAACGTTCCGCTCCTCATCGCCGGGCTCATCCGCCGGCGTCTCGGCGATAAATGCAGCATTTTTAAACCGTGCATCGTTCAACAGCCGCCGGAAGGGCTCCACCCCCATTGTCCCCTGCCCGATGTGCTCATGCCTGTCCAGCTTCGATCCACGTGCCGCCTTCGCGTCGTTGCAGTGCCACACCCTTACCGAGTCAAAGCCGACACTCGCAGCAACCTTTTCCATCGTCTCCTCGTATCCTTCCGCACTCACCAGATCATACCCCGCCACATGCGTATGACACGTATCCAGGCACACGCCCACAGGGGAAGACGCCTGTAGCCGCGTCACCAGTTCGGCCACCTGCTCAAAGCTGCCGCCCAGAGAAAACTCCGCCCCCGCCGTATTCTCAATCAAAATATGGAACCCTGTTCCCTGCCACGCCAGTCCGTCAATCGCTCGCGTAATAGAGTCGGCAGCCAGCTTCAATCCCTCTTCTCGCGTCAGCCCCTTCCACGATCCCGGATGCAGCACCAGGTATTCGGCCCCCCACGCCAGCGCCCGCTCAATCTCTCCGCGAAATGCCGCCACGCTCTTCTCGCGCACCTCATCCGACTGACTGCACACATTGACCAGGTAGCTCGTATGAATCACCAGTGGCCCCACGTCCAGCCTCGCCCGCAGTTCGCGCATCCGCTCGGCCTGCTTCGGGTCCACCTTCGGCGCGCGCCACATCCGCGGACTCGACGAAAAAATCTGAAAGGTATTCGCGCCAATCTCCCGCGCCCGCTCCACGGCATTAGACGCCCCGCCCGCCGTTCCAAGATGCACTCCAATCCGCTTGACCATGTGTTCAGTTTAGTAGATGCCATCGTCTCCCGCCGTACAATCAAACCAGAGCTATGTTCTGGAATCGGCAGCCCACGCAACCCCGCAATGCCATCAAAATCTCGGCGGGGCCGCGCCTGCGAACCGCTATAATTCTGGCCGTCGTCGCTGACCTGCTTCAACTCGTCGTCTTTCCCCTTGTAGTGGAAGGCGCAATGTCCCCAGCCGATGACGTGCTCGATCTCGCCCTGGCCGGCATCCTCACTTACCTGCTTGGCTGGCACTGGGAATTTCTGCCTTCGTTCCTCGTCAAGCTCACGCCAGGAATCGATCTGTTTCCTTGCTGGACCCTTGCCGTTGCAAACGTCTATCGCAGGCAGAAGCAACTCGCTTTCGGCGGACAAGGAACGCACGATCAATCCTCTGCAGACGGAGCCCCTCGGAATCTTTGATCCCGCAGGATGCCAAAATCCCCGCCGCGTAGTAGCATGCTGTGCATGACCAATATGAATCGTCGCGACCTATGTGTAGCGCTCTCCTCTTTTGCGGCCTTGGCTGCTGCCTTGCCCGCCGAGGGCCAGGCAGCCGCGCCAACCGAGCACGTGCTGTCAGAGCAGCGTGCCTATCGTTTCGACCAATTGCCGGTAAAAAAGGGGCCGAATGGTGAATCGAGGGCAGTCCTGCACGGCGTTCTGCCCACGGGCGAATCCGTCGAAGTGCACGAAACCACATTGCTTCCCGGCCACATGCCGCATCCACCCCACAAGCACCGTCACTCCGAATTGATGCTGATCCGCGAAGGAACTCTCGAGTTCGACAACAACGGCACGTTCGAGCGAGTCGGACCGGGCGGAGTGATCTTTGCCGCCTCCAATGTGATGCACGGCCTCAAGAATGTCGGCGAGACAAACGCCAACTATTTTGTCGTCGCCATCGGACACGAATAGCGGCACAAAGCCTCAACGTCCCTCAAGGCTTCGCGGTCTTGATGCGTTGCCGCATGGCATTGATGTTGGAACCTGTGCTGTCAGGAGTCGGTCTCGCTTGTTACTTGCCATCCGCGCAAACGCACGCGGCGAATCCCTTGGCGCTGCGGTTGTCCAAAGCGCACACGTACTCCGGCCAGAGCGGCGTCAGTGCCGTGGACATGTCGCCCACAAAATAATCGCGAATATATGCCTTGCTTGCTGCTGTATTCGCTCCACCATCGCTTGTGAACTCGGCAATCAGCGTCTTCAACGTTGCGGGCGAAAACTCCGCTTCATTGAATGTCCCGGCGAAGTCGTATTCGGTAGTCCACTTGGTTCCGACACCGGTCTGGTTCGACGCTGCAATCACATCGTAATCGACCAGAATCGCCGAAGCTGGATTCACGTGCGCAACCGTGAACGCCGGATTATTCCCATCCACCGGCGAAATAGAGGGAACAATCTTGATCGCCACCGTATGTTCGCTGGTGGCCGTCGATTCCGCGCTCTCGGGCTTCAGCAGACGCACCTCATCCATATGCGTGTGCGCAAAAATCCCCAACCGCATAACGTCCGCATAATCAACCATCAGGTCGGACATCGTATTCGAGACAAGAAAAGTAACTGGCGCCTGTCCTCCACAAATGTCCCTGAATCGCGCAACCGTTGAATAGGGGTCTATACCCGGAGGAATGTGCCCCATCAACCAAACCTTTTGCCCTGTTTGCTGCGCCTCTTTCAACTGCCGCGCCAGCCACGCCATCTCCGCGTCGCCTGCACCTGAGTCGTGCGTGCCTCCGCAAGTCGTGTACTTGGGCGAAAGAAACACATCGTTCACCACAATCAGCCGCGTTTCGCGCATCGGCGCAGCCATCGCCACGCTATAGTAGCCGCCCACCGCAAACTCTTTGGCCGCCGCCTTCTGCTCCGCTACCGGCAGACCCTCAACAAGCACTTTGCCGGCCTGGGCAAGAAATTCGCTCCCTGCATCCAGTTGATAGTCACCGCACCCGCTGTCGTTGTTCCCTAAAGACACGTACACGGGTATGCCCTGGAATGCGCCGCGCAACTCGCCAACGACAAAGCTCAGCGTCTTCAGAACAAAGGCCTCATATTCACCAGGCTTTGCCTCTGGAAACAGAGATGCATAGCGGCAGGTAAAACCGTGGGCAATCAAGTCACCGCTCACGGTCATAAATCGCGCATCCGGCTCCCGCGCATGCATTGCCCGCAGGCTCGAGCGGAGCAGAACAAAATCTGTATCCACGCCACGCTCGTGACAACCCTGCTGGAGCGCCTCAAATGCCTGCTGCTGATTTGCCGACGGCGCAGCAGACAGGATTGCCCGCCACCGCGTCACCGGAGCAGCGGCGAGTTCCCGTGCTTTTCCCGGATCATGAAAAGGATCGAAGTGAATATCGCTGATAAAAAGCGCGGGGATCGTGGGCAGCGCTCGATGGGCAGCGGATACTGCATCAGCCTTTACGTCCAGCTTAGGTGGAACAGTCTGTGCAGGTACGGCAGAAATGCTCGCGATTCCGAAACCAAGGCACACGACTGCAACGGGCCTCACACGACCTGAAACCCTGAGAATGAATGAATAAAAAGATGTGCAAAGATTGGAAATCATCGCTGTTCATCCATAGTAAGCGATCAAGGACACTTCGTTGACGTGATCGGATCATGAATCGGATCGATAGCTTTGCATTCAATTCCAAGCTCGAATCAACGAATGGGGCGCGCTGGTGTCTGGAGTCCCGACTGCGTACCCCAATCCACAAGTCATTAGCCCCTGGATTCAGCGAGCAGCGCGCCCGCAATTCCTGAAAGCGGCAAAACCCTATCGACCCCGCCGAGCCGGATCGCCTCTTTCGGCATCCCGAAGACCACGCAACTGGCTTCGTCCTGAGCGATCGTTCGGGCGCCGGCCTGTTTCATCGCCAGCATGCCCTGGGCTCCATCCGATCCCATGCCGGTGAGAATTGCTCCCGTAGCGTTCGACCCTGCGGCTCGCGCCACGGAACGAAACAGAATGTCCACCGCGGGACGCTGATAGCAGACCATAGGACCGTCCTTGATCTCGACGCAGTAACCAGCGGCCGAGCGCTGAAGCAACATATGGAAATTGCCAGGCGCAACCAGAGCCAACCCAGGCTCCACTTTATCGCCGTCTTCGGCCTCCCGGACCCGAATGGCACAGAGTTCGTTCAGTCGATTGGCAAGCGACCGGGAGAACACTGCGGGAATGTGCTGTGTAATTACGATACCGGGACAATGAGCCGGTAACTCGACCAGGACTTTCTGGATCGCTTCGGTTCCACCCGTTGAGGCGCCAATCGCAATCACGGAGGAGGCAGGATAGGGTTTGCCAAGAACCCGCTGCACGGGCGAAGCGGCCGGCACAGCCACCTTGGGAGCCGGCGCCCTGAGTCGTGCCACTTTTGCGGCGCGAATCTTCGAAGCAAGGCTCAAGCGCAGATCACCCACCGATTGCGGTCCGCCAGGCTTGGCCAGTACGTCGATCGCCCCGGCCTCCAGCGCATCCAGCGCCGCCCGGCTCGATGCAATCCCCAGAGAGCTGATGACAATCACCGGCATCGGATGGTGGTGCATCAGCTTCTTGAGAAACGTCACGCCATCCATGCGCGGCATTTCAATGTCGAGGGTCAGTACGTCCGGCTGAAGCGATAGGATTTTATCGCGCGCGATGAAGGGATCCGGGGCCGTCCCCACAACTTCGATGTCGGCTTCTCCAGAGAGCGCCTCCGTGAGCACCTTGCGAACAATAGCCGAATCATCAACGATCAGAACTCTGATTTTGCTTTCCGGGATCATGCGGCTGCCTTCAGATGCAACGTAACCGTGAGTATCCCTCCTTCGAGCTCGTAGCTTTGGCGGGCCGTGGGAGGAGAGCCTGAACTAAAGGCGGCATCGCTCCCGAACGGAACCAATTCAGGAGGACTAAGATCGAAACTCTCTTTGCTTTCCAGTTTGCTAACCAAAGATCCGCACAACATATTCGCCAATTCACAAACCACCTGGCCGGTTTGCGCGTCCGTCAGAGCTTCCTCATCTTCGCCCAGGAAACCGGCGCCCATCATCCGCGCGGCAGGCTCGGATAGACTTACGGCAAAAGTGCCGGAAGGACGCCCATGGAATGCCAGGCGAGACTCCAGAACCGCGCCGCCAGTTTCCGGTTCCGCCGGACCCCATGCAGCGGAGAAAAACATCGTCTCCAGAACCGAATCCACCGCTCCCGAAAGTAAGCCCTCAAAGTTCAGCTCGGTCATGTGCGCCCCCCAGAACTCTCTCTACTTCGTCGCGCAGATCTTCGGGAAGAAACGGTTTGCATACGTATCCCTTGGCCCCCAGTGCCAGCATTTGTTGAACTCGGCAATCGCTGGAATCGGTCGAGACCACAATCACGGGAATTGTGCGCAGCAAATTGTCGCTTTCCATCCGCCGGACAAATTCTTCCCCATTCATATTCGGCATATTGATGTCAGTCAGAACCAGATCCACCCAACGCCCTTTTAATGACTTCAAGGCATCTTCGCCGTCTCCAGCCTCGTAGTACTCTCCAACATCGAGTCCTGTGAGGCCGACAACTTTACGGATGAAGGCTCGCATCACTGGCGAATCATCCACAATCATGATGTTCAGCGCCATCGTATCTCTCCTTACGCTTGCCTGCGTTGATCGGCCGACCGCCGTGCGTGCATTTCCATTTGTTCCCCGCCGGGCGTCTGCAACCACACCCGGCCAGTGGCAACTTCCATGCGAACCGTTCTGGCAACCGTCCCCCCCGTCTCCTCGGCGTGAGCAACCAGCCCGAACTTCCACAATGCTTTTCTCAGGGCCAGACAGTTGCGCTTGCCGATATTGAACATGCTGTTATCGTTCATCACCTGCGCGCCCCCGGCGGCAAAGACCACCAACCTCCGCTTGTCCGCCCCCTGGTCCAGAGTCCCGTGCAGCAAACATTCGATTCCGGTATCGGCGAACATCCATGGGCGGGCGTTTGATTTGTCGCTGGACGCGGCGGATTCCGGCAGCATGTAATGCACCAATCCGCTTACCCTTGCCACCGGGTCGTGCAGCATCACCGCGACACACGATCCAAGCGCGTAAGTCACGATCAGAACATCCGGATCGCGGCTGACCCCGCCGTCGCCTACTCCCACCACAAGCTGCCTCATTTCTTCCCGCCTCGCTTCCGATAGATCGCCGGCTGTATCTGTTGCAGGTCGTGTTGAATTCCGGTCAGACTCTCCGAGTGCCCCGTGAACAGATATCCTCCCGGTTCCAGACAACCAGCCAGACGATTGACGAGAACCTCCTGCGTCTCGCGGCTGAAGTAGATCATCACATTGCGGCAAAAAATGACTGTGAAGCGGTCCACATCCGGCAGCGGCTCAATCAGGTTGACGCGCCGGAATTCGACCATGCTCAGAATCTCGGGCCGCATCCGGTACCATCCCTCCCACCGGCCCTCACCACGCAGCAGATGTTTCTTTAGCCAGGGTGCAATGCCGCCCTGAAAGCGGTCGGCCGAGTACATCCCCTTGCGCGCAGTGTCCAGAACGCGGGTGGAAATATCCGTAGCCAGAATCCGAGGCAGGATGGGGCTCTGCGCTCCCAGGTGCTCCCGCGCTGTCAGCGCGATGGTATACGGCTCTTCTCCCGTCGAACTTGCAGCGCTCCAAATGCGCATGGGCCCGTGCCCCTTGTATTCGGAAAAGATCCGCTGGACCAGAAAATCGAAATGCACCTGTTCACGAAAGAAACTAGTGTGGTTCGTGGTCAGTACATCGATCAGTTCCACCAGGGCGTCGCCTGTCCGGTCCCCTTGCACGTGCTTATAGAAATCGCGGAAGGACGTAAAGCCGAGCTTCCGCATCAGCTTCCCCAGCCGCGAGGCCACCAGTTGCTCCTTGCCCGTGCCCAGTTCCAGGCCGAATTCCACGCGCGCCAAATCGCAGATCGATGCGAACTCCTTGGCCGTAAGAGTGAGCGGCCCGGAGATGACCGAGGGCTGAGATTCCACCAGTGAAGAATTCGAGCCGCTTTCGATCATTTGACCCTCGCGCGGAAGATCCCTTCGAGATCCAGAATCAGGCCGACTCGTCCGTCGCCAAGGATTGCTCCGCCGGCAACACCGGGAATATCCTTCAAGGTTTCGCCCAGACTCTTGATCACCACTTCCTGCTTGCCGATCAATTCGTCCACCATCAGGCAGAAGGATTTGCCGGCCGCTTCAGCCACAATCAGAAGACTCTCCGTCGCCACTTCCGAACGTGGTTCGACTCCGAAGCGCCTGTACAGCCGCACCACCGGCAACAGGCTGTTGCGCACCATCGCCATCTCCTGCCGGTTTTCCACGGTGAACACCATCTCCGCCGTGGGCCGTAGCATTTCGCGCACAGAAAAGATCGGGACCACGTACCGCTCGCCGCCCACGCCCACGACCAATCCATCAATCATCGCCAGTGTCAAAGGCAGGCGCAGAAAGAAAGACGACCCCTTGCCCGGTGTCGACTCGATGTCAATTCGCCCACGCAGTTTCTGGATCTGCTTCTTCACAACATCCATGCCTACGCCGCGTCCAGAGACATCGGTCACCTTTTCGGCGGTGGAAAACCCGGGATGGAAAATGAAGTTGAAAACCTCGCTGTCGGAGAGATTGGCGCCGTCCTCAACCAGGCCCGTCCGCCGTGCTTTTTCCAGAATCTTTTCGCGAATCAATCCGCGTCCGTCATCGGCAATTTCAATGACGATATGTCCGGCCTGATGGCTGGCGCGAAGACGAATGCGCCCCGTCGGATCCTTGCCCGCCGCGCGCCTCTCATCAGGAGGCTCCACGCCATGATCGGCGGCATTGCGCACCATGTGCATCAACGGGTCCGCAAGTTCCTCCACCACGTTGCGATCCAACTCCGTCTCCCCGCCAATCGCTTCCATCTCGGCCTGCTTGCCGGTCTTGCGCGCCAGGTCGCGCACCAGACGGCTCATCTTTTGAAACAGTCCGCCGACCGGAACCATCCGCATCGACATGGCAGTCTTTTGCAGGTCGCCGGTGATGCGCGCCAACTGCGCCAGATTGCGAAGCACTGCCGGGCTGCGCAGCGCCGCTAGCTCCGGATGATGGCGAACCATCGACTGCGCAATCACCATCTCTCCCGCCATGTCCACCAGAAAGTCCAGTTTCGCCGTGTCCACTTTCACCGAACGGGTTTCGGTTACCTGTGTTCTCCGGTCGCCGTCGTTGCTGCGCCGATCACCGCCACTCCCGTCGGCTGCAGCCGCTTTTCGCCTGTCGGGGAAGTCCATTTCCGCCTCGTCGGCCGATGCCGTGACCTTCACCTCTTCAACTGCAACTTCGCTTTCGCCGACCGCGCCACGGCGAATCCGCTCCAGCAACGCCTCCATCTCCGGCGCCAGCCCCGGATCGCCTCCGGCCAGTATGATCTCCAGACGCTTCAACCAAACCTTAAGAAAATCGGCCGCAGCCAGCACCACATCCACCACCGGCGATGTAATCCGCAGCTTCCGATTACGCGCAAGATCCAACAGCGTCTCGGTTTCGTGAGCCACCTGGCGGATTTCGTTCAAATCCATGAACCCGGCCAGACCCTTGATGGTGTGAAATGCGCGGAATACTGTATTGATCGCCTCGGACTCTCCGGGATCCTTTTCCAGCGTCATCATGTGAATCTCGACCTGCGTCAAATGCTCGCGCGATTCCAGAATGAAGTCGCCAACCATCTCCGGGTCTTCGCTCATCGAGAGTAAGGACTGGGAGGGCGCAGCAGGTACCGAGGTTTGGGCCGGTGCGGATGGCGTGGACAATTCGGCAGGTTCGCCGAGCGGAGCCACCTTGGCGCTCCCGTCTGCCAATGCCCGCTGCATCTGCGTGATGCTGTCTGAAACGATAGCCTCGAACGCGTCCGCGCCCGGCCCCTTGGACAACGCATCGAGTGCTTGGGCAGCGATTCCGGCCACATCTGCCCGGCCCGCCGTCACTGCCTCGGCGCGCATGCTGCTCAGAAGCGTGGCCCACTGCTCGCTGTCCGTGCCGCCCAGTACCATGGTCGAAGCTAATTCTTCCACGCGCTCACTTACGTTGGGAATTGCCTTCGTTGCCGTCACTTTTCGTTTGGTTGCCATAGGGCCTATCTTTCTGTTGTTTGCACTTGTGACGCTCTGCGCGGCCCCGTGCCGTGAACACAGTGCACGGAACCGCGTCGAGTGGAAGGGAGAGTCAACGTTACCTTGCAGCCGTTACATCATTTCCTTGAAGTCCGCCTCCATGGGAAATGAATCGGCATGAGCCATCGCGGGCCTGAGCACGTGAGCCGCCGGCGCATGAGCCTTGGGCGCGCTGGCAAACATCTTGTGCGCAGGCGCATGAGAGGAAGAAGCCTGCCGCATTGGCGTCAGGCGGTGGCCTCCCGCCTCTGCTTCTCCGCCGCCGACCATCGAGCTCAACTGATGCACCACCTCCATGAGCGTGGAAGCCTGCGCTGTCAACTCCTCGGCCGCTGCGGCGCTCTCCTCGGCGTTGGCCGCAGATTGCTGCGTCACCTGCTCCATCTGCGTCAGTGCCTTGGCCACCTGCTCAATGCCACGCGTCTGCTCGGTGCTGCCCAGGCTCACTTCGTCCACCAGCGTCTTCACCTTGGCCGATTCCTCGGTGATGGCGCGGATGGCTACCGCCACCTGGTCCACCTTGTTCTTGCCGTCGTTCGACTTCACGATCGACTCCTCAATCAGAGCCGCCGTATCCTTGGCCGCCTGAGCGCAGCGCTGCGCCAGATTCCGCACCTCGTCGGCCACCACCGCGAAGCCCATGCCGGCCTCGCCGGCGCGCGCCGCCTCCACGGCCGCATTCAGCGCCAGAATGTTGGTCTGGAAGGCAATCTCGTCGATCACCTTGATGATCTTGGCCACCTTGTCGCTGGAGGCCTTGATGTCGCCCATCGCCACCACCATCGCTTCCAGCGAATGGTTGGTCTCGGTAAACTTCTGCTGCGACGCCGTCACCAGCCCGTTGGCCGCCTGCGAGTTCTCGGCGTTCTTGCGCGCCATCGAGTTGATCTCTTCACTCGATGCCGAGGTCTCTTCAAGCGATGCCGCCTGTTCGGATGCGCCTTGCGCCATCGATTGGCTGGTAGAAGAAATCTGCCCAGCCGCGCTAGCCACCTGCCCGGCGCCCTCGCTCAGTTCGCCGATCATGCCGCGCAGCGAGGTGTTGATCTGCCGCACCACCAGCACAACAACGAACCCCACCACCAGCGACAGCACGATCATGGCGATCGTCACCCAGCGACCGGTTGCCACTTGAGCCTCAGTCCCTTTGACCACTGTCGTCATCAGGTCGCCCTGCTCTTGTTCCGATTTCGCCGCCAACTCGCCGGTGCGCAGCAGGGCCGGCATCAACTTATCTTTCAGAAGTGCGGTGGCCTCGTCCAACTTGCCACTGCTCGCCAGTTGGTAATAATCCGAATGGATGCGGCCGATCTCTTCACAGGCCGTCTGCATTTCGTCCAGATCTTTCCGCGCCTCGGCGGTTTCAATCAGAGGGGCGAACGCGTCCATATTCTTCTTCCACTGAACGTAACTGCTTTGGAAATCCTGGTTGTACTGGTTCGCGGTGGCCATGTCCTTCATCATGGTCCGAAGCAGGATGCCGCGTTCTGCCGCGATCAGGTCCGATTCATTTACATCGATTTGGGATGCCAAATACCGCTTCTGGGCGTTTACGTTCACCAGTTTGTTGATGCTGTTTCCCAGGCTGCTGACCGCCCAGATGGCCGTTCCGCCCACAATCAGCGTCAGGACCAGGGCCGCTCCGAACCCCGTGAAGAGCTTCTTTCCAATTGTCATTTGCGATGCCATAACTTGCGTCTCCTTTTCCTCGATTTCCAATTTAGATCTGCGCAAGGGCGTCCAGCCCGTGCAGTTCCTGGCTGCTCAACACCCGGTCGATGTCCAGCAGAATTTTTACCTTGCCTTTTACCTTGGCCATGCCCAGCAGATAGGATGTGGCCGAGCCGGCGCCTTCCCCGAAGTCCGGCGTGTCCTCAATGTCGCCTGCTGCCAGGTTCAGCACCTCGGAGACCTCGTCGACCACGATGCCGGTATGCAGGGAAACACTGCCTGCCTGCACCTGGACCACAATGATGCAGGTCCGCTGCGTGTACTCCATCTCCGGCAGGGAGAACTTCAGGCGCAGATCCACCACCGGGATCACCTTGCCTCGCAGGTTGATCACGCCCTTCACATATCCCGGCGTCTGCGGCACTGCCGTAATGTCCTGAATGCCCATGATCTCTCTCACCTTCAATACCCGGATCGCGAACTCTTCGCGACCCAGCAGGAAGGTAAGATACTTCCCGACGCGCTCGTCGGCGGAAGAGCCCGTTTCTCTCTTCTCCGCGACCGCGCTTGTAACCTTTTCGCTGTCCTGCTGCTTTTGCGTGCTACCTCCGGCACCGGCGACTCCGGTTTCCCGTTTTTCGATGACTGCGCTTGGCATAAGCCTCCTTCCCTTTCTTCGGTACTGCTATTCAGAAACTTCTTCCCTGGCGCAGCTTTCGCTTTGCCCTAGATCTTTTGCCACAGGGTTGTCTGGATGGCGTGTCAATTCACTTATCGGCGCAACCATTCGCTTTCAACACTTATTCTTTGGGCCGCAGAATCGCTACCATGCCAAACAAGGCTGTCGGCTGGGTTTGCGTCACCCCTATACCATTGCCGCGATTGAAGAACGGCTGGTTCGACCAGTCGTTTCTGAATTCGATCCACAGCGAGAGGCGATCCATCAACGCATAGGTCCCCGTCGTGGTGAATTACTTCACCTGCTGGGCGGTTCCGGTCGCCATGCCGCTGCCGTCGTCCAACCACTCCAGCCGCGGGCTCAACGATAGCTTCCGCGTAACCTGGAACCGGGCCGCTGCGGCAACGCCGCCCACCGCAAAGCCCGGCGAGTACTTCGGGCTATCGTGCAGGTAGTCCAGGTTGAGATAGAAAGTCGTCTTGCCGCTCGGCGCCAACTGAAGAACGGTGTCGTATAAATTGCGCATCCCGCGATTGGCTGCGTTTTCGTCCGGGCCCCCGTAGTAGGTGTTGGTCCAGGTCACCTTGGCCGTGGGTGTCCACGCGCCCGTCAGCCCCACGGTCCGGTACGTTGCGTCCGTGACGATGTTGCTCCATCCGCTGACCAGTGCCACGCCGGTCGTGAACTTCTTGCCTACCGGCACGCTGGCGCGCACGCCAAAGTGATAATAGGGAGCGCACCAGACGAACAACAGCGAACGCGAATAATTCCAGTTGTCCGGCGTGTCGATTACCTCGGCGCCTGCCCAGCTGCCAAACTTCCCGAAATCAAGCTCCAGGCCCTTCCATGGTGCCGGCTTCACATCGATGTACGCTTCCTCAAAGAAACGCATGTCAGTCGCGGCCTTCTCTGTCGCGCCCATGATGTCGAACGCGCGCCCGCCACCGGCCGTCAACTGGAATCCAACAGGCTTCGGCGCTGCGCTCACCTTCAGGATCGCCATGTTCAGTTCGGTCCGGTTGCCCCGGTCGTCGAAATTCAGCAGTCCGTTTACGTGATCCGCCGGATGATTGAAGTTCAGGCTATAAAATCCGTCGACAAGCCCACTGACACTGAGCGATCCGACCTTCCATGCCGCTGGCTCGGACGAGGATGGCGCCGGAGCGGAAACTTCCTCCGTCGACACCTCGCCAACGCTTGCCTGCGCCTTGCCACTCACAGCAGAAACAAGAGCCAGCAACGCAATACTGAAAATCGTGCGCGTCAACCTGATCATTACGAGCCTCTCCTATCTCTCCCAATCCTGGATTTTTGTACGGCTGATTGCCGGTGCAGGCAAATGCTACGCGGCCGCTCCCGCTACCGACGTTCATCGGCCAAAGGTTCCCCCTACAGCAGCCCTTTTCTCCGGTCCGCAATTGGATTTCCCTAAACAATCGGACAGTTCTCCCACTCCTCCCTTACTCCATCAGCGCCGCATCCAATCGCCACGTCGCGACCAATGGCAACACTCACACCGCCCAATCGCTGCTCGCACAGTGGCTCTTCGTCTGCCGATCGCGTCAACAGATTATTGGCATTTTTTGCCAAGATCAGTCATCACCCGCACTCCGCTTCGAAGCCCCGCTTTGCAAGCAATTCAGTCTCGAAAAAAATCATTCCGAATGAGACAATCGTTAGCACTACCACCCTGACGCGAAAGTCCCCGCGGGAGTCGAACGATGAAAATGCGCACCCGGAAATCCCTGCCGCGACGGCTGGCAATCCTTGCCCTTGCCCTGACCGGAGTGGCATTGATTCTCACGCACAGGGAAATCCCTAAAGTCTGGGCTCGAACCAACGGCGAGAGAAAGCCGATTCTCATCCACAAGCCAATCGACGAAGGCAAGAGAATCAGGCTTCGTGGTAATACACGACCGGAAGCCAGCGAAAGAAACGATCGCGGCCGCGTGCCAGACAGCCTCCCGATGGAGCACATGCTTTTTCAGTTGCAGAGGGCGCCCGAGCTTGAGCAGCAGTTCGACGAATACATCGAGAGCCTTACCGACAAGACTTCGCCCAATTTCCGCCAGTGGATCTCGGCGGCAGACCAGGGGGAGCAGTACGGCCCGGCGCAGCAGGACATCGACACCATCACGCAGTGGCTTGAGTCGTATGGTTTTACCGTCGATTATGTCTATCCCAATCGCATGGTCATTGAGTTCTCCGGCACTGCCGGCCAAATCCGCAAAGCCTTCCACACCGAGATCCACGACCTCGACGTCCGCGGCCAGCGCCAAATCGCCAACATGAGTGATCCTGAGATTCCGGAGGCGCTCGGGCCAGCCGTGGTCGGCATCGTATCCCTCAACGACTTCAAGCCGCAGCGCCTGCTTGCCCCCCTCGTGCCCACGAACTACACGTACTCCGGCTGCACCGGGGGCACCAACAGCACCGGCGGCCACTGCTACCCGCTGGTACCCGCCGATCTTGAGACCATCTATAACCTCAATCCCCTTTTCCGGGAGGGTATCGACGGTACGGGCCAAACCATCACCCTCGTGGAAGACAGCAACACCTACGGCAGCGATGTAGCCAATTACCGCAGCACTTTTCTCAGCAAATGGTCAGGCACCACCACCACCATTCATCCCAGCGGCAGCGCCGCCTGCACCAATCCGGGGACCAACGCAGGGGATAGTGAGGCGGACCTCGATGCGGAGGTTGCCGCCGCCATGGCGCCCAACGCCACAATCGTGGTCGCTACGTGCAAAGACGGCACCACCACAAGCGGCGTCCTGTTTGCCGTCGAGAACCTCGTCAATTCCGCTACGCCCCCGGCCATCATCAGCCAGAGTTACGGCGAGTGCGAAGCAATCAACGGTTCTGCATCGAACGCAGCCTTCAACTCGGCTTTTCAAACCGGGGCCGCGGCTGGCACTTCCATTTTCGTTTCTACAGGAGACTCCGGCCCTTCTGGTTGCGCGCCAAACTTTAGCGGGGGCTCAACAGCAGCCTACCCCGGCATAGGCATCACGGGATGGGGCGAGACGGCATATAACGTTGCCGTTGGCGGCACAGATTTTGAAGATGGGTATAACGCAAAAATGGCTTCGATCCCCATCAGTACCTACTGGAACTCGACCAACACCGCGACGGATGGTTCGGCAAAATCGTATATTCCCGAGATCCCATGGAATGATTCCTGCGCCGGATACCTGCTCTATAACTACGAGGGGAAGTCCGCCGGCTACGGCAGTTCCGGAGAGTGCGCATCGTCCTCCTTCCGCAGCACCGCTGCCGGGTCTGGAGGCCCAAGTTCCTGCGCCACAGGTGGCGGTGCAACCGACCAGACCAGTTATGCAATCGCCGACGGAACGTGCGCGGGCTATGCCAAGCCCTCGTGGCAGTCCGGAATCGCCGGAAATCCCGCAGATGGTGTTCGCGATATTCCCGACGTCTCCCTCTTCGCCTCAAACGGCATGTGGGGCCATTATGTAGTCGTCTGCTTCTCCGACTCTTCCCAGGGAGGAACCTCCTGCGCCGGTGCGCCCAGTACCTGGGCCGGCTTCGGGGGTACATCCGTCTCTGCACCGCTAATGGCTGCCATTCAGGCCCTGGTGAACGAAAAGTGGAATCTAGCCTCGGTGGGCAATCCCAACCCTACCTACTATGCCATCGCAAAAAGCGAATTTGGCTCCGGCGGAAACAGTTCCTGCTATTCCATCAATCAGCCTCCGCGCGCCGGTCTTGCCTCTTCATGCGTGTTCTATGACATCACGCAGGGCGACAACGACATCGACTGCCTGAATAACGGATCGCTCTCAAGTAATTGCTACGGAGCGAGCGGCTCGGGCCGCACTGCCGTCTACGGTTCGCTGAGCACGCAAGCATTGAGCACCCCAGGAACCGTAATCTCCGGAGGCTCAGGCTACACCAGCACTCCCACCTGCACACTCGGCGCACCCAGCAATCTCAACGTGTACAACTCGCCAACCGGCACAACCATCTGGGGTGGCGGAACGCAGGCAACCTGTACGGCCACCAGAACCGGCGGATCCATCACCAGCATCACCATCACAGCCGGGGGCCAGGGATACACAGGTGGAGCAAGCTGTACCATCACCGGCGGTGGAGGCACCGGCGCAACCTGCTCGGCCTCGCCATCAACCAGTTCTAGCCCTTCTTCCTGGCAACCGGCCTACGGCGCTACCCCCGGTTGGGACTTCGCCACCGGAATCGGAAGCGTGAATGCCTACAACCTGGCTTATAACAGTGCCTGGTAGCAAACGGAGAACTGCCAGCAGTGAATAGAAACCAGAAACGAAGCAAAGACGCGAGGATTGAATTCATGAAATGCACCAGTGGGTCAGTCTCCAGGCTGTTGCCGAGGGTGATCATTCTGTCCGGGACACTGGCCTTGGCTGGTCTGGCGCACGCCCAGCAGCCGAAAGGCGTGCCCTGGGATTGGACCCACAGTCGCGTCGTCTTTTCCCAGCCCGGCACTGCCGATGAGGCCATTCGAAAGGGTGTGTACGAGCACTGGCTCAAAATCTCCACCGCCCCCCGCTTCATGGTGCAGCAGCAAAGGCGAAGAGCGAACGCCGCTGGCGCACACCAGGACTTCGCGCACAGCATATCCGCCTACGAGCCTTCAGCGTCCGACGTGCCGAACCGCCAGCGTGGCGCCGATCTCCAGCAGAACGACTCGCGCGAAAATACGACCGACATGAGCCTTGAACAGCGATGGGCTGCCCAGGTTGGAAGTCGGCCGCTTCCCTTCGGTCTCTCCAGGGCCATCCTGCCTCCTGTGCAGACCGGTGGCGGAGCCTCCACACGCAGGTCGGTGGGTTCAGGCTCCCCCTGGTCCAGCAATACCAGCAACCGCATCAAGAAAGACTGGAGCGAACTGCTGGGCAGCGGTGGATCCAGTGGATTGGGTCAGTTCCCAGCCACATTCACTTCAGGCTCCACGAGTTGCTCTGACTTTGTCATCTTCAATACCGGCCTCGCCGGGTCGTCCACGCAAGCCAACATCATCGCCTTCAAAGACATCTATGCCAGTTGCAACGGCGGCGTTCCTACCGTCTATTGGGCCTACAACACCGGCGGAACCGTCCTTACCTCCGTCACCCTTTCTCTCGACGGCTCACAGGTGGCTTTTGTCCAGAGCAGTTCCGGCGGCGTGGCAAGCCTGGTCTTGTTAACCTGGAGAGCGTCAAACGGCACACTCACCGTCCCAGTCATCCCCGCATCCGAAACACCCGCACTTTATCCCGGTTGCACCACGCCCTGCATGACCGCAATGACCTTCAGCGGCAGTTCCAGTGACACGTACTCAGCGCCGTTCACTGCATATGGTGCAAGCAAGATCTACGTCGGCGACGACTTGGGAGTACTCCACCAGTTCTCGAACATCTTTGCCTCCTCCGGCACTCCGGCCGAAGTAACAACCGGCGGTTGGCCGGTCACGGTCAACGCCAACGCATCGCTCGCCAGCCCCGTCTACGACGCCGCCAGCGGCAAGGCCTTTGTCGGCGACTACGTCCTCAATTCGTCATCGCCCTGCGAGCCTTCCTCCACCAACTCCAATACCCCTTGCGGTTACCTTTACTCCGTCGATTCCTCAGGATCAGTCACAAGATCGGCGCAGTTGGACTACAACTCCGGCATTTTGGACGGCCCCATCGTCGACTCCACGACCGAAGAGGTCTTTGCTTTTGCCGGCGACGATGGTTCCTCCAGCTGCGCTGCATCCACGCCCTGCGCCGCCGTCTACCAATTCTCGGCAAACTTCGTCTCGGATGACGCTGGAATCGAGGCCACCGTAGGCTCGGGTTACCAATTCATGCTCTCTGGCGCGCTGGACAACGCCTACTTCACCTCGCTAAACGGCACCGGCCACCTCTACGTCGTCGGCAACACCGGTCCGGCGAACAACACCGTGTACCAGGTCTCCATCAACAATGCTGTAATGGCCAGTGGCGCAGCTACCGCGGGCCCTGTCGTGTCCACCAACTACACCAACGGATACAATGCCGCCGGCCTTCAAGTTACGGAGTTTTACCCCGGCGGCAGCAACGACTACATCTTCCTGAGTGTGCTGGCCTACGGAGCCCCAGGCGCCTGCGGCACCGCCTCGCTCGGCAACGGCTGCGTCATCGGCTACAACGTATTCAGCGGCACAATCAGCGGCAGCACAACGCCAACCGGCGCAACTGCCGAAGCAGGCGGCACAAGCGGAATTGTGGTGGATAATAGCGCGTCTGGCGCGCAGAATATCTATTTTTCGACGCTCCTCAACCAAACCTGCACCACCTCCGGCGGCACCGGCGGCTGCGCCATACAAACCGTACAGTCTGCGCCATAGACCTGCACTCACTGGCGAGTCGGATCAAGATAATTGTGCGTATTGTCGATGCTGAATAGTTAACTAAACTTAACTAAATAATGGCTGCGGACTTGGTCCATCCTTGAAGTCCCTATTGATGAAGCCGAGGTCTGGAATCTGGCTTCAAGTAGAAGCCGGAGTCGCACCTTCATTTACCATACGAGACCTTAGAACTTACTTAGGCTGTTGACCTAAGTTGCCCCGACCTCGCAGCTTTGGCGACGGAGCGTTTGCCTGCCGCCGTCGGCAACTTCGCAACTGTCTCCGCAGCAGCGCCCACGCCATTTTGATTAAGCCCGTAACGTTCTGTAGAAGCGTCAGAGTGGCGAGCGTCAGCGA
>DATKWA010000029.1:0-2471 GCA_035529815.1 Occallatibacter sp.
AAGAAACACATCGTGAGAAAACGCGACTGCGGGGAGTGGCTGGCTTGCATCCCAAACGCTCACCCCGGCTACATCAGCTGGGAGCAATATCAGCAGAATCTCAAGCTGCTCGCGTCCAATGGCCGGGGCTACGAACTGGCGCGCGGATCGCCGCCGCGGGAGGGCGCGGCGCTGCTCCAGGGACGTGCGGTATGCGGCCGATGCGGCAGGCATCTCCGCGTCGCCTATCGCTCCGCACGGGGCAAGCAAGAGGCCTGGTATGTCTGCGACCGCGCACATGGTTATCTCGGCGATCACGACTGCCAAACCGTCGCTGGACCACCCGTCGACGAGGCCATCGGGGCCCTCATCGCCGAGAGGATGACGCCTGCCGCCGTCGAGTTGGCGCTGGAGATTCGGCGAGAGATCGAAACCCGGCAGGAAGAGGCCGACCGGCTGCGCTGCCGCGCCATCGAGCGCGCACAGTTCGAAGCCGATCTGGCGCAACGTCGATTCATGCTGGTCGATCCGGCCAATCGGCTGGTCGCCGACACCCTCGAGGCGGAATGGAACGACAAACTGCACGCGCTCGCGGAAGCACGAGAGGAACGAGAACGCGCCCGTCAACAGGACCAATTCCTGCTCGATGATGCGATTCGCCAGCGACTGATCACGATGACGACGGACTTCAGGAAACTCTGGAATGATCCCACTACACCGAACCGGGAGCGTAAACGGCTGCTCGCCTACATCATCGAAGATGCTACGTTGATGAAACTGCCGGCAGAAGGCATCACCAAGATCCACGTTCGTTTCAAGGGCGGCAAGACGGAAACTCTGACGACGCTCAACCCCAAGTCATCCGCACAGCAGATCAAAACACCGCCTACGATCGTCGAACTCGTCGACAAGCTTCTCGACGATCACATCTATGCCGAGATCGCCGACATCCTCAACGAGCGGGGGTTTCGTCCCGGCGGATCGGCGCGACCGGGGCGCGGCCAAACTTGCTTCACCGCGCTGCGCGTTGCCTACCTCGTCCATACTTACGCACTGCGCTCTCGGTACGACCGGCTTCGCGACCGCGGCTTGGCGACCAAAGCGGAAGCGGCAACTCGCCTCGGCGTCCACGAAGCAACGATCGTGCCTTGGGCCGAACACGGCATCATCACTAGGCACGCCTACAATGGACACGCGTACCTTTACGATCTGCCACGTTCCATACCGGCCAAGCACTGCAGTCGCTGGGACCGGCTCTCAGATCGAGTAGCGGTCCTCAAAGCGGACAAGGAACAAGACCTTCGGATGCAATCGAAAGAGGTGTAGTGTGAAGCCAGTTACTTGGCGAACAGGCACAGGCCATCGCCATCGAACCACAGAAGCTTGATGGTATCGCCGCGCCGCCCGCGAAACACAAACACATGGCCTGAAAAGGGTTGCTGTTCGAGCACCGTCTGCACCTGCGCACTCAGCCCCTGAAAGCCGCGGCGCATATCGGTCACGCCGGCGGCGATCCATATCCTTGTTCCAGTCCGCAGCTCGATCACTTGCGCAGGCTCTCCAGAATCGTCTGCAGCAAAGCACCATCGGCACCGTGTTCAACGCTGATCGTTGCTCGTCCTGGCAACTCAATGTGGATGGCACCGGTTGGCGCTGCTGGCTCTGGATAGATCGGCGCAGACAACTCGACGCCAGCTCCGCCCACATGCACTGGCAACATCAAGGCTGTGGCCGTCCCGGCTTCTACCAACTGACCGCTGCGATAATCTCGCCGCCACTTGAACACCTGGTTCGCGTTGACGCCTTCGGCCTGCGCCACACGCGCCACGCTTACCCCTGGCTGGAGAACCAACTCCACAATCCTGCGCTTCTCGGTAATGCTGCGATGTACGCGCTGCGTCCGCTTCGGCCCTACACCGTCCATGCGTTCCATGGCTGCATCATCAACCCGCAGCCGACTAAATAGCCAGAGGGGAAGACCCCACGCTTACACTTCCGGATGGTCCGTAATCCATTCACAATCTTAGGGCATACCGCGCAGACGCAAGCGCAACCCGACCAAATAAGCTTCCTCACTTAGATGGGTTTTCCTATTTGTGAATCTGTTCTGCAAAAGCGAGATCTTTCGATGTGTCTTTGGAGAGGTCCGCTCGCAGGAACTCTTCCGATTCCGGGAGAGACAGATGGAAGTCATTCAGTCTAGACGCTGTCAAGAGTATGGAGAAGTAGTAAGCGCGAAGCGGTTTTCACTCCTCCGAGCCGCTTTTTTGCGACGGTCAGCCGTGCCTCTGGTGCTGGCGGTTTGCATCCTCTGGAACAGTGTGGTCGCACGTGTTGGAGCAGATATCCAGCACCGCGCAATTGTCGCCTCAGCGCTTAGCCCGGATACCATACCTTACGCGGATCTGTTTCGTTTCGTCGATAGGACCAGGCCTCCTCAATCAGCCGCTTCAGGTCGTAGGACGGTCTCCATTTCAACAGAAATTTCGCTT
>DATKWA010000030.1:0-19259 GCA_035529815.1 Occallatibacter sp.
CATAGATACCCGGTTGGTTCGCAACACAGCTTCCGCTCACCCAAGTCCACTCGTTCGCTGCCGGAGAGAACTCCCAAAGGTCGCCGTACAAGCCGGAACTGCTCACAGCCAAATTGTCGAAGGAGCCCCCAAAGAGCCACAGATTGCCGCTAGTGTCGGTCCAGCCAACCGCAGAAGCTCTTAATCCCGGAGTGTTGCTGGCCGATGCGACCCCCTCCGCGCAGGAGGTGAACAAATTTGGAGCATAGACGGCCGAGTTGTTCGGCGCATCCGCCCCATTCACCCATGTCCATTCCTTGGTAGCGGGATTGAACTCCCAAAGGTCGCTAAACTCCCCCGCCGTGCCCGTTGAATCGAATCCCCCGCCGCCATAGAGCCAGAAATTCCCGCTGCTGTCGGTCCAGCTAAGCGCTCCATATCTTGCTCCCAGAGTGTTGCTTGCCGACGCTACACCCTTCGCGCCATAAACACTGGGTTGGTTCACCGTGCTGCTCCCACTCATCCACGTCCATTCGTTGGCTGTGCTAGGCGGTGGGTTTGTTCCGCCCCCACCGCCTGTTCCCCCGCTCGCGCTGCTGCCGCCTCCTCCGCAACCCGAGGTGAGCACGGCTGCGCAAAACATGAACGTGAAGGGGAGAATGGCGTACCAACTAGAAACGGAACCTCGGCGGAAGATCATCGGGCATCCTTTCAATGTAAGCCATAGCTTACGTGTAAGCCTAAGCATACAGCCATGCTGAAATCATGGCCAAAGACATTTGCGTGCGGATCGGAAGGCGCATTCGCGTCCTGCGAACGGAACGTAAGTGGACTCAGGCCATGCTCGCGGATCATGCCGAGTTGACGCGGGAGCACCTTTCGGAACTGGAAAACGGTCACAAGGAAATCGGCGTCAGGGCGCTTGAGAAAATCGCACAGGCGCTCGGGATGAATCTGCACCAGTTCTTTGAGGGTTTCTGACGCTCCAACCCCAAATTGATTCGTTGGCTATAAATACTACGCCCCAAGGCAAATCTACCCTCTACCACTTCCAGGGGACGGGCACTTCACCATCGGAGTTGCTGAGAGGGCTGTGACCCGCAATCTTGTACCGATGCTAGCGCGATACCGGCCGGTTGATCCTTCGATTCAGCATATCCTCAATGCTTCTCCGGTTGATTAGGACATGCCCTCCCGGCACGATCTGGCTCGCCCGTAGCACACCCCGCCGGATGTACCGATGGATTGACCACCGCGACCGCCTGACATATGCGCAACATTCACGCATCGTCACCCACTCACGCTCAAGCTGTTGCATATCCCCCCTCTGCGGTCGGACCATTTTCCCCATTATGGCAGTGATCGCCATGCCGAAAAGTACCTTGCTCCTACGTGTGGACCTGCCGCGCACTGGAAAATAAAGGGCATAGATGAATGCGGCTCTGGGAACACTGGGAATACTGTAGCATCGGTTGGCAAAGTGTGGAATGGTGGTGGTGCGCACGCACCTCTGTACGGCTAAATTGGCGCTCCCCCCGGCAAGCCGGGCCGTAGCTGACAAGGTTGATCTTGTTTGTCGGGTACTTCATGCGGCCCGCTATACCTGACAGGATAGGTTTTGTAAATCAAAGTTTCCCCTCCCGGCGAATTGAGCCAAAAGGTAGCCTGAGCCATACACGGAGTCGATCTGAGACAACTAAAGGCGAGTGCGCGAGAGAGCGGTGAAGTAGTTCACACCGGAGGGACGAATTCCAGCCTGTGCCGTTAGGAATGGCACGGCCAGGGCATCCGTGTGTGTCCATCGTTCCCGCTTACCCTGTGCTAGCAGACCGCCGGAACCCGCCCGGTCGTTGGTGCAATATCGCACTAAATCCTAAAACCCTCACCTCGTCCGCAATGTCTTTCCGGTTAGGGCAGAGGGCTTTCGAACGCTCACAGGCGCTCTCAGTGCGTCCGCGTCCCCCCTGCGTTCCGTCCGCTTCGCAGCAGAAGTGTTCTGAGCCGAACCATCGGCGAGAGCCGGAGTTTGCCGGGTGAGGAAACGGGCTGAATGGACTGTGCCACAGGATGTGCCACAGATTACGCGCTCTGTGCCACCAGCACGCGCTAAGAGGATTTTCGGGCAAAAGCAAAGCCCGCTCATTTAGCGGGCTTTAGCGGATGTTATCTGGTAGCGCTACCGGGAATCGAACCCGGGTTTTAAGATTGAGAATCTCACGTCCTAACCCCTAGACGATAGCGCCAAACTTGCAGGGACAGCCGTCTCCGGCCACCCTTCTAATCTAACAAAATATCAACCTGCTGCCAAAGATGAGCAGCCCTCGCACCCGCGCGCTCCCTGACTGCGGAAGCCCCCTCAGATGCCAAGCTTGCGCACTTCGTCGTTGTAGTACTTGCGGTAAAGAATATCCCACTCCTGCGAGCCTTCCTGGATAATCTTCCGCTGGTTCGCAATCTTCAGCCGCGCCGCCGTATCGATCCGAGCCTCGTCGGTCAGCAGCTCCGTCAGCGCCTTGCGTGCCTCCTGCCGAATCGTGTTCCGATCCTCAAGAAAACCAACCTCGTCGATCTCGGCCAGCGTATCGGCCACCGTGTGCGCCAGCTTGTTCACCTTGTCCGGGCTGATCCTCATAGCACCGCCTTGTACTTCTTCGCCAGCTCGGTCTTCACCTTCTTGAACATCTCCGCATACTGCGCGCCAGACTTGCGCATCTCCTCCGAGTACGCCTCAAGAATCACGCGTACCTCCTCGTTGATGCGGTCCTCCAGCGACAGCTCCTCGAGCAAGCCGTCGTTGACGCGACCCTCGGTCACCTTCGGGTCGCTCGTCGTGATCATCTTGGCGTCGATCAGGTGCTTGACCGTGCGGCGGGCTAAATACCCTATGTAATCTCTTGAAAAAATCATGGGCTAAACGTCAGAATAACGCATCGGGCCGCAGCCTGTACACTCGCCCTCCCAATGCGTCCCCCATCCCGGCAAAACCCCTCCCCGCCGACCCAGCCGAGCGTACCCCGCTCCCATCACCGCAACCATAATTATTTCCCCCATAATTGAATCAAAAATAGAGCCAACGTCAATCGTCCCGATGTATATTGGCCTATCCCCGGCCCCGGAATAACTCTGCCGGATAAAAATCCATCGACAAGGAGATCATCGTGGCTAGCTTTTGTTCCAAATGTGGAGCTCAATTGTCCCCCGACGCGCAGGCATGCACCGCATGTGGCGCTCCCGTCGCCGCAGCGCCTGCCGCAGCGCCTGTCCAACCCTCCGCAACGCCGGCAAAATCCGGTAACACAGCCCTCAAGATCGTCCTGATTGTTGTCGCCGTCTTCGTGGGCCTGGGCATTCTTGGCGCTGGAGCCTTCGGCTATTTCGCCTGGCGCGTTGCCCACTCAATTCACGTCTCAGGCGACCGGGTCACCCTGCATACTCCCGGCGGCAATATCACCGCAAACGCGTCTGAAACCTACACCGCAGACGAATTGGGCACAGACATCTACCCCGGCGCCACCACCGCCAAGGGAGGCATGCGGATGTCCCTTCCCACTGGCTCTATGGTTACCGCCGTCTACCTCACTCCAGACTCCAAAGACCAGGTCCTCAGCTTCTACAAAGGCAAATTCGGCAGCAATGCCTCGGTCTTTGAAACTCCCGAAGCCTCCGTCCTCACTATCAATAAAGGCGAGAAGGAATCCGTCGTCGTAACCATCACAAAAGGTGAGTCCGAAAACGAGGGAAAGACGCAAATCTCCATCGTGCATACCACCGCCAATAAACCCTCCTGACGTCGCTGCACTCCCATGGAAAATCAAGCGCGCAGTTATCTCAATTCCATCCAAACACCTGCGCGCCCCATCCTCCCCCAATCCCTCACGCGCTTCTATTTGCAATCGCATAGTATGGCTGGTTCGATAGAGTCGAATTGAACGCCGGATACAGCCACGCCGCCCCGCCTCTCCCGCGCAGCTCAAAGTAATACTCCAGCGGATAGGCCGATTGCGTGTAGTCGCCGGCAATCGCCGCTGCAAAGCCGCCGTGCCCCGCTTCCATCTCCATCTGCAGCCACCGTTCTCCCTGGTTCACGTGACGGTAGTGGAGCTGAATCGACTCAAGCCCGCCCGCGTGTGCAGTTTTCAGCGTCAAATCAAGCGGCGCCCCTGGATGAAAGTCCAACGGTGGATTATGCTCGCACTTCACCGCAGGACGCCGCGGTCTGCCAACCGCCGCCGCAATCGCCTTCGCCACATTTTGCGCAATCGCCGGCACGGCTAACCCCGCCCAACTTCCCAGGCGAACTGCCTCACGTTTCTTCGCCAGCGCATCAATGTCCGTGTCAATCGCCGCAAGCCGGTCGCTCCAGTGGCCGCGCCGCATCATGATCCTGCCGTATGCAATGTCATCGCGATAGACGCCGCCCGCGCCCGCTGCAAGTCCAGCCCACGCCGCGCGCGCCCGCTGGTATTGTGCAAGCGCAAGGCTGCCGGCCCGTTCATTCGCCGTCTGCTCAAAAATTTCATACAGCGCCGCGCTCCGCATCTTGGCCGCGAAAAATTCCCCCAGCCCTGCCTGGATAAGAACATCCGCTTCAATCCGGCGAAACTCCGGTGAGCTCGGCGTCGTCGCTTTCCTTCGAGCCTCCGCAAGCGCGCTGCGCGACGCCGCTGCAAAGTCTTCCATCCACTGCGCAACCTCAATCGGCGAGTATTTTGCATTCGCATGGCCCGCCAACAGATCGCTCACATGCTCGGCAATCGTCGAGAAAATCTGCGGGTCCAGCGGGCTCACCGTCGCAAAGCATCTCGGCTCCGGCGTGTCGGTGTACGGAGCCGGTTCGCTGCCAATCACCGTCGGCATGTTCGTGTAAATCTCCGGCCAGAACGAATGATTCGCCGCCGAGGGAAGATGCGCCGAGGTCAGCAGCGCCAGTATCCGGCTCGCATTCGCCACCGCAGTTTCAACCGGCAACTCCGCTGGTCCAAAGCTCGCGCGCAGCCATCGCCGCCAGATCTCCGCATCCGCGTCCGGGTCGTAAAGCTTACGCCCCCACACGCGATAGTAGTATTCAAATTTCTCCCAGTCGTATCGCGGCTTCAGCGTTGCATCTGCATACGCGCACCGCCCACCAGGCCTTCCAGACCCCTCCCGCCCCTTGAACGTCAGCGGCTCCATCAAATCCAGTCCAACAGCCCCGCAAAAATGCGAAGTCCGCGAGTACGCAGCCGCCATCTCCGGATCGGCTGAAAGCAGGTGCCGCTGCGTTCCCGGCCACAACCGAAACAGCACCTTGTACCGCACTCCCTCGCGAAGAAAATCCGCATACCCATACCGCGTGAAGGACCGCGTGCCCGAGCTCAGGCTGAACGGACCCTCGCCCTCGTGCCCCGTCTTCGGAATCTCCAGCGCGCGAATGTCCGCCTGCTGGTACCCAAGGCTCTGGTGTTCCGCCGAATACTTCGCACCCAGCTTCACCGGCATCCCCGTATCCGCTGCCATGTCGATCATGGTCTGGTTCACACCCTTGGCGTGCATGTCGATCTCGACCCTGCGCCCACAGCTGGTTACCGCCTCAAACAGCGTCTTCCAGAACGGATAACTCCCCTCCGGAATTCCGCTCTCGCCATGCACACGCAGCGTCAGTCCCTGGATCTGCGGGCACTCTTTCAGAATGATCGCCAGGGCATCGCGGCAATACGCCGCATGAGTCTCCGGCGTCAGCCCCTCAATGCGGTGATGTGCGTCAGGGCTGTCGGTCCACGCATAAGCATGCGTCCACAGCCCCAACTGAAACTGCAGCCCGCGCGCCGCGGTTTCTGCCGCAACAAACCGCAATATGTCGAAATTCTTCTCTCGCTCTTCCGCGCTCAGCGGCCGCGGCGTAGCCAGCACCGTGCCATCCGGTGAGGCAAGCTCCACCACCCGCACTCCGCTATAACCCGGCACTTCTACCAGGTACGGATATGGAAAGTGAAAATAGTCTCCCGTCACGCCTTTGGGAAAGTCGTATTCCAACCCGTATGCAAGACAAAACTGGTTGAACCGGCACGTGGCAAGCATGTCCAGGTAGCCGCGCCAAAAATCCTTGTCGTAATACCACGCCGGATCTTCTGCCTCGCTGCAAAAGTAGCGTCCTACGCTGCGCACTTCGTTGGCCGGCTTCTCCTCCAGCGTCCGCGTCAGGTGCAATGCACTTGCCGGATTCGATTCGAACCGAACCCGCTCGGCAAGCTCAAGCAACGCGTAAACAAATCCCCGCTCGTCGCTCCCGCTCACCAAAATCGCCTGCGCGCCATCCCGCTTTCCCGGCATCAACCGCAGACTCTCCGCGCCGCCAAGCTCCGCATCCGCCTGCGAAAACCCCTTCGCCAGCGGTGACCCCGCGCCAGCCACAATCACGCGGAAATCCGCTCCCCCCACGTGATCCGCATCCACAACCACCGCGCCCTTTTCCTTCAGCGCCGCGCCAAGTTGATCCGCTGCCCATCGCACCGGCGCGCCAGACGCCACCGGATCAGCGGCATCAATCTCGATCGAGAAGCGCTGCTCTGTCTGCGCCAGTGCGCCCTGCGTCAGGCTCACGGCGGAAACCGCGCCGGCCAGTTTCAGAAATTCTCTGCGCTCAATCGCAGAAAGCGGATCGTGTGTCATGAACCTGCCCCCTGTTCTTCTTTCCCTGCTCTACAAGCGCTGCTTTCAACTCACCAAAACTCTCGCCCGTCGCCGCTCACCCCCGGTGTGCGCAGCTCTTCGTATTCAGGCATTCCTCGGCCAGCCGCAGCCGTTCCACCGGCCGCCCGCCCACCAGATGTTCCTCCACAATCGCCGCCGCATCTTCAGGCCGCACGTTTCCATACCACACAGCCTCCGGATAAACCACCACCATCGGCCCGTGTTCGCACTGGTCCAGGCAGCCGGATTTGTTGATCCGCACCCGCCCGCCAAGACCGGCATCTTTCGTCAGTTGCTGCAGCCGTGCGTGCAGATCGCTCTTTCCATCCGGCGTGCACGAGGTCCGCGGCGCATCCGCCGGACGTGAATTATGGCAAACAAAAACATGATGCTCAAAGCTCGGCAAACCGTAGTCCTCCTCAGTGCAATTGATTCCAGACTAAAGCCTCTCCATGCCCATTTCCCTCGCCGCTGCCAACTTTCCACAATCTTCGCGCCTCCACCCGGTCCAATCTGAGAGAATAAGGGCTTGACTATGAGTTCCGACAACCTCCTCTCGCTCAAAGACGACATGGTGGCCTTTATTGAAGGGCACGGTCTGCATCGCCTCCCCGGTTACGTCACCGAGGACATCCCCTCCATCGTGTGGGACGGACAAGGCAATCCCGACGCATGGAAAGACTTTGTCGAAATGGCAAAGCATGTCGGCGCTCCATTCGTCACCTTCAGTGAGATGACCCTCGAGCGCGGAGAGCTCGACGCACTCATCGAAGAAGCCGGCGAGATGAACTTCCCCGATGAAGAATCTACCGAAATGGTCGAAGCCAAATGGCTGCGCAAGTACGCAGGAATGTTGGGCTACATCCAGCTAGGCTTCGTCTACCAGGGCATCATATTTCTCCACGAAACCACCACCGAGTGGTACGAGCGATTCCAGGCCCTGCTTGAGGACATCGAGAGCTTCCAGGACATCGTGATTGAGGACGGGCATTCCCACGACGACGAGGACGAGTAATCGCCCGTGGCCAGCCCAGGCATCGGTTCCAGTGCAACACAATCTCCTGCACCGCGCCCGCTCCCGCCCCAGCGCTGGTTGATCGCTGAAACCGACCGTCCCGCCGCCGAAGCCCTCGCCAAAGAAGCCCGCCTGCCCCCAGTGCTCGCCGAACTGCTCGTTGCCCGCGGCATCACGAAATCGGCCGCCGCATACGCATTCCTGAATCCAGAAGTCGCTCACCTCAACGATCCCTTTCTCATGCTCGGCATGTCCGCCGCCGTCGAACGCCTTGAGCGCGCCATCCGCGACAAAGAACCCATCCTCCTCTACGGCGACTACGACGTCGACGGCACCACCGCCGTCGTCCTTCTCAAAACCTCCATCGAGATGCTCGGCGGCGAAGCCCGCTTTCACGTTCCCCACCGCCTCCGCGAGGGCTACGGACTTCAATCCGCCGTCCTTGAAGCAGCCCATGCTGAAGGCGTCCGCCTCGTCATCACCGTCGACACCGGCATGCGCGCCTTTGCTGAAGCCGAAGCCGCTCAGCGCCTAGGCCTCGACCTCATCGTCACCGACCACCACCTTACCCAGGCCGATGACGCCGTCCCCGTCGCCCTCGCCATCCTCAATCCCAATCAAACCGGCTGCGCGTATCCTGAAAAATCTCTCTGCGGCGCAGCCATCGCGCTCAAACTCGCCCAGGCCGTGCTCGAACGCCGCGACCCCGCGCGCACACGCGAAAAAACTCTGCCCAGCTTTCTCAAAATGGCCGCCATCGCCACCATCGCAGACGCTGTCCCCCTCCAGGGCGAAAACCGCGTCATCGCCGCCCTCGGCCTGCGCGAACTGCGCCGCCCCGCCGGCGCTGGCCTCCGCGCTCTGTTCGCCGCCGCCGCCCTCGATCCCGCCGCAAAACAAATCACCGGCTTCGACGTCGCCTTCCGCATCGCACCGCGCATCAACGCCGCCGGACGCATGGACGTCGCATCCGAAGTCATCGAGCTCTTCTCCACGCGCGACTCTCACCGCGCCGCAGATTTGGCCTCCAAGCTCGAGCGCCTCAACCGTGAGCGCCGCGACGCCGAAGCCGCCGCCCTCGCCATCATCGAAAAACGCCTCGCAACCGAAGACGCCCTCGCCGCCGACCGCCTCCTCGTCATCGACGGCGAAGGCTGGCACCGCGGCATCATCGGCATCCTCGCCTCGCGCGTCGTCGAGCGCACCTCGAAGCCCGCCATTGTCGTCAGCGTTGAAGACGGTGTCGCTCACGGCTCCGGCCGCTCCGTCGACGGATTCCATCTCCTCAACGCCATCGAAAGCTGCGCCGATCTCTTCACCCGCTTCGGCGGTCACGCCTTCGCCATCGGCTTCGCCATGCCCGCCGCCGCGCTCCCCGAACTCAAGCGCCGCCTGCGCCTCTACGCCGACGAACACCTCGCCGCCCGCACGCCCGAGCGTCTCCTCCGCATTCACGCCGAGCTGCCGCTCGACCGCATCACTCCCGTGCTCGCCGGCTGGCTCTGCAAGCTCGAACCCCTCGGCCACGGCAATCCCGAGCCCGTCTTCGTCGCTCGCCGCGTCCGCATCGTCTCCGCCCCGCGCATCATGAAAGAGCGCCACATCCGCCTCGAACTCGCGCAGGAAACAAGGCCCGATGCGCAATCGGAATCCAACCCTGCGCCTCCGCCCACCGGCTCAACCGCCCTCGTCCGCGCTGTCGGATGGAGCCTCGCCGCCCGCACCGCCGAACTCGCCCTCACTGCCGGCAGCCTCATCGACATCGCCTATCGAATCCGCGAAAACGATCACCCTCAGTACGGCGGCCTCGAAGTCGAGATCGCCGGCATCGAGATCGCAGCCCCCTGAATCGCGACGCCCTCACGCAGCAAGGCCCACGGCAAGCCGTGGGCCTTGCTGGTTAACAAGCGGCAAACTGAATTAACGGCCCCGGTCCCTCGAATCGGAACTACCCTGCCGATTACCGCCCTGCCGATCGCCCCGTTGCTGTGGTGCCGGTCGAGACTGCTGCTGGGGCGCGCGCTGAGGAGCCTGACGCACTTGCGGTGATGGTCGAGACTGTTGCTGTGGTGTCGGTCGCGACTGTTGCTGTGGCGCACTACGCTCCAGTCGCTGTTGCGAAGGCCGATTCTGCGGTACCTGCCTCACCTGCGGTGACGGACGTGACTGCGGAGCTTGCCTCACCTGTGGCGACGGTCGGCTCTGGTTGTTCCCGCGGTTCGGTTGCACGTTGCTGTTTGGCTGCGTCCCACGGTTGGGTTGCACGTTGCGGTTTGGCTGCGCGTTGTTGGGCCCGCGATTTTCATTGCCCCGAACATTCGGTTGCCCATTACCGGACCCGCGCCCAGGGCTCTCTCCGCCCCTTGGCCTAGACACCGCCGGATTGCTCGGCCGTCCCTGGTTGTTCCTGAAGTATGAAGACCGGTCCGACCTCGCCGACGACTGATGCGAACGCTGAACCGGTGTCTCGCCCATCCGCCGCCCCTGCATCGCCTGTCTCTCTTCCCGCGAAGGCGAGTACCGAATCCCGCCCGGCCCGCCGCTGTACGACGCCCGGCTGCCTCTGCCTACCCTGTAACGGTCCCAGTTGCCCCGGTCGTTGTAGGTGCTCCGAACACGGCCCCTGTCCACATTCCACACCGCCGTGTTGTACATGAAATCCCTGCCCCTCCACCTGCCGCCAAAAAATCCAACGCCGAAATACCCAAAGCCGTAATTCACGCCTCCGTAGTACCCCACACTGGTACCCCAGTAGCCGGGATGGAACATATAGAGCCCGCTATCCCAACCCCAATAGGGTGGCGTCCAAAGCGCACCTATAAATGGTGCCGGAACCCACGCACCAGGCACCCAATAGTAGCCGTCGGGACCGTAATCCCAGTAGCCAGGAGTCCAGATAAGTCCCGCATCCGGGCACGGTGGTTGGTCATAGATTGGCAGCATCGGCGGTGCAAAGCCCACGCTGATAAACACACCTGCAAACGAAGACGCCGGGATCAGAGAAACAAGCAGCGCTAACAGCATCACGCGCAATGGACGAAAGATTTTCATGGGAATTCCCTCCAGATCGTTCATGCCACGTCTGCCGCTGAGATCGTTCCATCTCATCCGCAGCAGACTTGGCGAGGTTGCCTCGAATTCAGGAGCGATTCGTCCCGAATTCCGGCCTGGTCAAGTCACTCTCAGCCCGGAGGCAAGACACCCCCAAGCCCATCGGCTTCCGGTCAAAACTCCACGCAACCATCTGCGTCGTGGGCGCTTGCTGCGCCTCGGGCGCTTGACCGGCAAACTAATCCGCCTACTCTGGTAGGAACCCGTTCACAGCCTTTTAGTTGTCCGTCACCCCCGTTCATCCGCCTCAAAATGACAAAAACACCAATCCAGTCATCAATTTCCGCCACCCAGACGCAGAATGGCCGGCATCGCTGCCGGCCATTCCACCCAACCCTTAGTGCTGTGCTTCAGGTGCTGCGCTACCGCTCTTAACGCTCGCGCTTTGCCCTGTTAGCGTTGCGCTTCTCGTTCTGGATCTGCCTGCTGTTCTGGTTCTCCCGCCGGTTCGCCTGCCGCCTCTCCTGCGCGGTCAGCGCGCCCCCATTGGCCGCGCGTTCGTTGTGCACCCGCTGATCAACTCCCGCCTGGTTAGCATTCGTCCGCCCCGCTTCGCCAGAAGTCATCTCGCCGCTCCGCAGTCCATTCGCCGTCCGCTGCTGCTGGTTGGCCTCGCGGTTGTCCACCTCGTTCGGCCTAACCGTGTTCGCGTTGTGGTTCTCGTTATAAATCTGCCGGCTTGCCGCATTCTGCTCCCCGTTGATCTGCTGCCGCTCCTGCCCCGTCAGCTTGCCCCCGTTCGCCATCCGATCGTTATGCACCTGCTGGTCGATTGCGGACTGCGTCCGGTCCGCCCGCGCCGCTTCCCCAGACGTCATTTGTCCGCTGCGCAATCCGTTGGCAATCCGCTGGTCCTGGTTTGCCTCCCGATTGTTCGGGTTATACCGGCTCCCGGCTGCCCGATCCGCCGCCGAAATAGGCTGCGATTCCCCGTGCCGCACGGCAACTTGATGGTACGAATTCACATTCCGCGCCGCCATCGTTCCCGGACGCCCCTGGTTCACCGAGGCAAGCTGCGCGCGATCCTGCGACGCAAAACTCTGGTGTTGCAGTTGGTTCGCCGTCGGCTGAAAGTGGTTCTCGCGCTCGGCCTGCATCTCCATCGGCGTCGCATGGGCCTCAATTCCGCCGCCGCCATTAAAGCTCAAGTGGTTTACGTTCACAATCGTATTGCGCTCAACAATGACGCGGTCCTCATACACGTTGGCCCCGCGAAACCCGCCTAGGTTTACCACCGCGCGGTTATACGCAAACACGCCGCCTCGCCACCCGCCGCCAACAAAGCCCACGCCACCATACCCGAACCCATAGTTCACGCCGCCGTAGAACCCCACATGCGGCCCCCAGTAGCCCGGATGCCACGCGTACACGCCGCCCATGAATCCCCAGTAACCAGGCGTCCACAAAACCCCAACCATAGGCGGCTGCACCCACACGCCCGGAACCCAGTAATACCCCGCAGCCCCATATGCCCAGTAGCCCGGCGTCCAGATATATCCAGCACCAGGCAGCGGCGGCTGCACATACACCGGCAGCGCCGGCGGCGCAAATCCAACCGAAATAAACACGCCCGCATGAGCCGGCGCCACCGGCAGCATCGCCATCGGCCCCAGCACAGCCACAACAAGTGCCAAACTGCGTATCTTCGAGGAAAGGAACATGGTCGTCTCTCTATCTTTCCGGCTGCGGGCCCTTTCAAGCCTCCGCATTTGCCGAGGGAATTTTCAGGTCTGTGCGTGGAAACACAACTTTATCAAGCTAGTTGCTCTGAAAAATTCCGACATCGCACATTCAACCGTTATAGATCAGGCCCCCACCCCATCTAACTCCTCTACTCTTCCAGCCCGCACCCAAACTGCCAACCCACTTCAGGGACGAATGCTCAACCCGATGCCAAGAACATGCCGCGCCTGAAGGTCCACGTTCAGCGGCTCAAGAACAGACGTGCCCGGAGGATTGAAATACGTCGTCCCGATATTCCCCGCCACCTGCCCGATTCCAAAATCCAGCGCAAAGTGCGGATGATCCTTCTGCGTCACGCGAATCGCATAGTCCAGCGTCGTCGGCAGGTGCGCCCTTCCCTGCACCAGGTAAACACTCGTGGCCGAGTACGCCCCAAGATTCTTCGACGTCGGTGGCTCCTGAGAAAATCCCGCAGAAGGCACAATCGCCGTCTTGAAAAAGAACGGCAGCGGAATCCCCACGCCCCCAAACAGCCGCCCGCCAAACCGCGTCGCCTGTCCGCCCAGCCCGTAGATCGAAGCATTCGTAAACTTCCACCCGAAGTTCAGCAGAAACGGCAACGGCGGATGCAGCCACGTCTTGGTCGCCACCGCATAAACATCCCCATTCGTGTAGCTCTTGCCGTCCAGGCGTCCGGTCACAAATTTGTCGTTCGTCCGCACCACAAACCCCGCCGCCACTCCCGGCGTCCAGAAGCCGAACTGCCCATCCTTCACTGCCACTGCCTTGCCGTTGAAGATGTTCATCCCCGCCTCGTGCCACAAAGCACTGAAAAGCGGGCTGTCCCCGGTCCAATGCACACTGCGCGTGTAGCCCGCCTCGGCCCGGTTCGCAAACCCTTCCTCAACGCTGAAGGTGTGCACATCGCCAATCACCTTATTGGCATTGATAAAGTGGTAGCCGAAAGCCGGATGTGAAAAGAAATGCCCAGGCTCTCCATAAACAACATAGGCCGTGGGAGTGATAAACCCTCCCGTCTGCCCTTCCAGAGTCAGGTTTTGCGCGTTCAGCCGGCCGCACGGCAGCAGGAAAGTCGCGGCAAAGACGAAAAAAGACAGCAAGAAGAAACGTGATCTCACGTTGGGCTCCAGTGGAGCGCAGTCGCCTGCCTCCGGGGTCATTTGGAAAATTACCCTCTTTTAACACAACGAAAGCACAATCGTCGCCCATATTCTTCACAGTGGTAGACTGAGCCCAATGCTGCGCGGTCTGTTCATCACTCTCGAAGGGCTCGACGGCTCGGGCAAAACCACCCAGATCAAGCGACTGGCTGCCTGGCTCGAAAAGCGCGGCCTCCAGCCCGTCATCACCCGTCAGCCCGGCGGAACTCCCACCGGCGACCGCATCCGCGAGCTTCTCCTCGACTCCCGCTCCACAGGCCTCGCGTCCATGACCGAAATGGCCCTCATGTTCGCAGACCGCGCCCAGGCCATTGCAGAAGTCATCCAGCCCGCACTCGACGCCGGCCGCATCGTCCTCTGCGACCGCTTCACCGACTCAACTGAGGCCTACCAGGGCGGTGGCCGCCAGCTCGGCTCGCAGATCGTCCTCGACCTCCACCGCCTCATCTGCGCCAATCTCCAGCCAGATCTCACTCTCCTCCTGCTTCCCTCCCTCGACGCATCGCTCGCCCGCGCCCGCGGCCGCAATCACCGCGACGAAGCCCAGACCGGCAAAAACGAAAACCGCTTCGAGCAGGAGCACGACGACTTCCACCGGCGCGTCTGGGGAAAATACAACGAAATCGCCGCACGCGAACCCAACCGCGTCATCCTCATCCCCGGCGACCTGGCCATAGAAGAAATCCACGAGCAAATCATAGAAGCCGTAGCCGAACGCATCATCCTCGCCGAACAAAGCGCCTAGCCCGCCTCGCCCCAACCCATGGCACAAATTTTCCGTTGGATATTGAGATGGGCGCAACCCGCCCGCTCTATCGTCTGATCGTGGACTAGTGAGGCTGAAGACTCGTCAGTGCTGGATTCGCGTCGCTCGCCACGATCGCACCCGACAGATTGCGCAACACGCGCAGGCCGTCGCTGCGGGGCAGCGGCAGAAGGTTGATAACGCCCAGCAGCAGATTGCACATGGCCAGCTGAAGTCCCACGCGCGGGACGAAGAGAAGTGGCACGACAATCAACAAATTCACCAGGGGGCCAGAGGCCGCGATCAGGATTTCGTCGCGACGCCTATGGGCCTGGGCTCGTCTGACGTATGTGCCGCTCAGTTTCAGCCCAAATTCGCGCACCGGCACCCTGAGAATTCGCGCTGTAATCATGTGACCTGCTTCGTGAATTAGAAGGCTGGCCAGCAACAGAGCGCCAAGAGGAAAGCCAAGCTGCCATCCGCCCGTGCGGATGCCGAGGACGACACACAGGACAACCAGAAACCAGCCCGTGCGGTGCATGCGAAACGGAACCCCAAGTCGCAACATGAGCACTACCCTCATTGCTCATATTGAACCGAGATTGTCGCGAACCTAAGACTTATTACAAGGGTAAGTACCAAAGACTTTCATAGCCCTTGGCCTCTAATTCGTAGGTAACCTGTGAGTAGAGATTTCTGGTGACTTACGGTAGAACTTTCTCACGAATCACTACCGCACCTCCGGAGTCCACCCGCCCAGCACGAACGCCGGATTACTGTAGTTGGCAATCGTTTCCGCATCCGCGCCCATCGTCAGTTGCTTCGACCCCGCAAGACGCTGCGAAACATCCACTGCGTGCCCATCCATATCCGTGCTGTTGTACTCCCAGAAGTGAATATGCGCCGTATCCGCATCAATCGGCCCCCAGCCAACAGGAGGAAGACCTTTCAGGTGACAGTTGATCAGCACCGCCTCAGCATACGGATAGTTGAGCCCATGATTATTCGGCAGCCGCGCCAGCACCGCCATCGACACGCGCGCCGCCGAGGCCACTCCCGCGGCTGCAGTAGCCTGCCGCGGCAGCGGCCGTTCGCGCGCAATAAACGTCGAGTTCACAAATACATTGCCGTGGTTCGCCTCCGTATTCCGAATCCACATGAACGGCCCAATCGATTCAATCTCGCAATGGTTGAAGAACGCCGGACCCACCCCAAGAATCGTATCGCCATCGCCAATGATCCTGCTGTCGGTCAAATAAACTGATCCGCGCAAGTTCAGCGCATCGCCCGATCCTTTGATGTTCATCTGGCTCACAACATTCTTCGAACCTGAGATCAGCAGCCCTTCCGCCTGCCCGTAAAAATAGTTGCTGACGGAAAAATTCACGAGCTCAATCCCCGTCGAGTCATAAACGGAAAACGCCGGCCGCCGCGACGGTCCCGGCATCGGTGGATTGAACGCGCTGTTGTTCCCATACCCCACCTGCACCTTCTCCCGATCCTCGCCGCGAATTGTTAGATTCGCCTTGTTCCGGAAGAACACAATCTCCTCGTATGTCCCATCCTTGATAAAAATCGTCATCCGATGCGCAGGATTGTCAGGAACATAGTCCACCGCGCCCTGCACGGTGTTGAAATCTCCGCTCCCGTCCGCCGCCACCACCAGCCGGGTCGCATCGGCCCGCGGCCCCGCGCGCTTGGTCTTGAAACGCCAGCCATGGTCCGTCGCAAACCCCGCAAACTCGCCCGTCGCCGGAGTCAGCACGCCGCGATCGATCTGGACAACATATGGATGGCCGTAGCGCAGCACGTTGTTGTGCAGATAAATCGTCGCCACATTCCCATGCACAATCACCGGATAGAAATGGAAGTCCGCAAGCCCGCCAATCGTCGTCAATTGGAAATCGTGCAAGTTCGCCGGCGTCGTCCTCACCGCCGGTGTAGTCGTCGTCGGCGAAGTCGGAATCGACGCATCCAAAACCTCGCCCCCTGCGGGCGCAGCCACGCGGTGCAGCGGGTCAGGCCCCGCCGGAATGCTCAGGTCGAGCGTGTCCACCAGCGTGTGGTCAGACGCATCGTAAACCCGAATCTGCCCCGACTTGCCCACCGTAGGAGCGCTCGCAAACGTCAGCACCAGGTGCGTATCCGGATTCACACCCACAGCATGATTCGCCGGAAAACACGTAACCGTCGCCGTCTGAGCCCCCGCGCGCCCCGCCGTTAAAAACACAAGTGCGGCAATCATCCCGAGCGCGCACGTCGCCGAGCGAGTTCTCATAGAAAAGCTCCTGTAGCCACCAGATTCAACAGCAAACACTATAACCGCTCAGAGTCTTCGCAGATGCGTTCGTTCATCTCGCCTCAAAAGTCGTCCCAAGCAGCCGCGCCTGCTTGAACGTCCGCGGCAAACTCATCCGCAGCCATTCCCCGCCGCACGCCTTGCCGTTCTCACAAAATGCCATAAACTCAATCCATGGGCTTCCAGGAATTCCTCGGCAACACGGCCACCGTCACCCACCTCCGCGAAGCCATCCGCGCCCAGCGTTTCCCGCACTCGCTCATCCTCGCCGGCCCCCGCGGCGCGGGCAAATACACGCTTTCCCTTATGCTCGCCCAAGCCGTCAACTGTCTGGAACCCACCGAGTCCGACGGCCTTCCTGACTTCTGCGGCCAATGCCGCAACTGCACCCGCATCGCCCTGTCCGCCAATCTCGATGAGCTAGTCGACGCCGCCGTCAGCGCCCGTGACGACCTCCGCGAAACCGACAAAAAAGAAACCCGCATCCTCATCCAGACGCACCCCGACGTCCTCATCGTCCCCCCCGACCCGCCGCAACTGCTCATCAAGCTAGGCCAGGTCCGCCAGGTCATTCACGTCGCCTACTATCGCCCGCCCGTCGAGTCCCGCCGCTCCTTCTCCATCTTCACCTCCTCGGCTTTCATGAAAGAGGCCGCCAACAGCCTCCTCAAAGTCCTCGAAGAGCCGCCCGACCACACCTCCCTCATCCTCCTCACCGAGAATCCCCAGGAGCTGCTCCCCACCATCCGTTCCCGCGCCGTCGTCCATCGCCTCGGCGCCATTCCAGCCGCCGACCTCGAGTCCCTCCTCGCCCAGCGCCGCCCCCAACTCAAGGCCAACGAGCGCGCCCTCGCCGCCCGTCTCGCTGAAGGAGCCATCGGCCGCGCCCTCACCATCGATCTCGCCGTCTATCTCGCCAGCCGCAACGACGCCCTCGTCCTCCTCCGCACCGCCCTCCGTGATCCCGACTACTCCCAGCTCTTCCACGCCACAGAAACCTATCGCGCCGGAGCCGACGGACAGGAAAAAACCCTCAACCTCCTCCGCGCCCTCGGCAGCCTCGTCGAAGACCTGCTCCTCATCGTCGCAGGCGCCCCAACCCTCATCCGCAACCTCGACCTCCGAGCCGACCTCGAACGTCTCGCACAGGGCCTCACCGTCGACTGGATCGACGGAGCCGCCCGCGCCCTCGTCCAGGTCGAATCCGGAATGCGCCGCAACCTCCTCCGCTCCCTCTCCCTCGACGCCATGGCCGTAAGCCTGGAAAGAGCCTGAAACCGCCCGCATCCTCGCGCGAAGAACTCACGAGCAACCCTCGTCAGCCCCCGGGCATCTTTTCCAATAACTAAAAACGCACCCAGCGCTCCGAAGCAGGACTCGACACGCAACTCCATTCAGTGCATCCTTGTATGCAAGGCATACAGGCAGTGAAACAGCATATTCGCCCTTACGGCCGCACCCAATGTGCGGCGCAGGACAAGCACGGTTCTCCTGCCGTCATTAGTGGCATTCGAGGCCGGGAACAACCACCAACTCCGCTTTTCAAGGAAGGATAGTTCCCCATGAGCCTTTCACCCTTTGTGCCCGCAGGTAACACCCCCGCCAGCCACGCCACGCAGCAACGGCGCAATCGCCGCAACTCCTCTCAGTCCGCTCCCGTCCACTTCTACGCCCAGATGGCCCAGACAGAGACCACCTTCCGCCATGCAGAGCTCTTCTACCTGCAAAAGCAGATCCAGTCCCAGACCCCCATGATCATCGTCCTCGAAGATGGCGAGCAAATCGAAGGCCGCATCGAGTGGTACGACCGCAACACACTCAAGGTCCTGGGCCGCACCAAGACCCTGGTCTACAAATCCGCCATCAAGTACATGTACAAACTGGGCGACGCCGGCCAATAGCAATCAGGCACGAACAGGGGCCGGAAAACAGTAGAAAAGAGTCGCCCGCGCGCTCAGCCACGCTGATGCAACAGCCTTGAATCCCTGTAATAAGATCAATAGATGCTTTCCCCAAACAAGCATAGGCGCCCCGATGGCTTCCCTCCGAGGGCTTCCTTCGATGCTGGTGTTCAACGGGAGCCTCATGCCTTGCGATCAACTCATCGAAAGCGCCCCTGCTCTGGGACAGTTCACCAAAGCTGGCCTACTTTGGTCACCGTGTCCTGGCTGCCAGGTCGAAACATCTAAAAGTAATCAATCCTCTACGGTACCGGCGCAGCCAAAACGCTCCCCAAAGTGGTATTTACATCAATTTCATCGACCGCTAGCGTAGAATCAGTTTTTTGTAGCCGTTCTTGGCTGCAATCCCTCGCCGGCAGGTTGCTCATTTTCGCTTCATGGCTTCCGACAGGGATATTTGAGCGCGCATCGTTTAGAGATGCCTCTATATTCAGTTTTCATGTGGGCGCTCTAGTTACAAAGATGGTTTAGTTCTGATTACAGCAGTGTCGCCGTGCCGGAAGCCAGATGCGTGTGCCCCCGGCGCCACCAAAACCAGCATCTATAGCACGCTCTGTGGAGGTCGCACGTGTTCGCTAGTTCGCTTCGAGTTTCTGCTCACCGTTGGTTCCGCATT
>DATKWA010000031.1:0-8476 GCA_035529815.1 Occallatibacter sp.
CGCACAAGACTACAACCGCCTTTCAGCAAATAACGTCAGGAGGCACCCACTCCATGCATCCGTCCGACTCCAACCAACCCCTTCCCCCGCGCCGCAAACTCCTCTCCGGCATGGTCTCCGCCGCAGCCATCCTCGGCATCAACGCCGCCGCCACCCCGGCCAGCGCTTCAATCCCGACCGCCCAACCTGAAATCCCCGAACAACTCTTCGCCCAGTCCCGCCTCCGCGCCTACAAATCCCGCCGCAGCTCCAGTTGGGACCGCACCGGCGGCAACCGCGACGCCTTCCCCGTCGATCCCGGCCAGTCCCTCACCCTGCTCGACATCACCGGCCCCGGCGTCGTCACCCATCTCTGGTTCACCATCAGCTCCCCCGACCCCATGCACCTCAAAAACCTCGTCCTCCGCGCCTGGTGGGACGGCGAATCCACTCCCTCCGTCGAAGCCCCCATCGGCGATTTCTTCGGCCTCGGCCTTGGCGAGTACTTCGTCTACCAGTCCGCCCTCCTCGCCGTCGCCCCCGTCAAAGCCCTCAACGCCTACTTCCAAATGCCCTTCGCCTCCGCCGCACGCCTCACCGTCACCAACGAGGGCAAGCTCCGCACCAACGCCCTCTACTTCGCCGTCGACTACGTCACCCTCCCCACCCTCCCCGCCGACCTAGGCCGCTTCCACGCCCAGTACCGCCAGGCCGCACCCTGCCACGGCTTCGCCAACGACTGGGCCAGCAACGGCGACCCAGCCGTCAACAATCGCAAAAACCTCGACGGCAAAGATAATTATGTTTTCCTTGAGGCCAAAGGTCGCGGCCACTTCATCGGCGTCACCCAGTCCGTCCTCCAAAATCAGTCGGGCTGGTTCGGCGAGGGCGACGACATGATCTTTATCGATGGCGACACCATGCCCACCATCAACGGCACCGGCACAGAAGACTATTACAACGGCGCATGGGACTTCGGCCTCCAGCCCTTCGGCTTTGAGCACAACGGAGCGCCTTTGATGGTCAACCCCGAACACATCGGCGGCCGCTATTCGCTCTACCGTTGGCACACCGAGAGCCCCATCACCTTTGACGAATCAATCAAGGTCACCATCGAACACGGCCACGCCAACCACCGCTCCGACGATTTTTACTCCGTAGCCTACTGGTACCAGACCGAACCCCACGCCGAGTTTCCACCCCTCCCCGCCGCAGAAGCCCGCATCCCCAAAATGTACGACCCCGGCGGCCCAGCCGCTCCTGCGCCTATGCCGGCCGGCTAGCTTCTATACCTGAACTTGAACGCAAAATGCGCCGGCCCTGCGACAGAAAAAGTCGCAAGGCCGGGGACCAAGGCGGCCGGCGTCACTTGGCCGCCTAACTAGTGTTCAATAAAGCAGACAACTTCTTTGGTGACAGGTTGAGAACCCGTCAGGCTTCCATCATCCGTACGCGCAATCAGTCGCTCGTCAGTCCCAGATCATTGCCCATCTTCTGGAACTCTTTCTGATACGAGTTCATTTCGCGCTCGGTAGCCCGTGCCTGCTCAGCAACATTGCCTGTATTCAGGTTAGGACCAGACAGTTCCCGATCCATCTCCTGCAGGCGATTCTGGATGCGTTCATGCGCTTGATCCATCGCTTGACTGCGCTTTTGGATCGCTTCTTTCTGCGTATTGGACAATCCCGCCATCAGCTGCTCACGACTCTGTTGCATCGTGCTCAACTGTTCCTGGATTTGCTGGTGCTGGCGACGCAACACGTCTGGGTCGACCGCCGTTCCCTTCGCACTACGCGAAAGAGTGCGCACCTGGTCGCGTGTCTGCTTCATCGTCTGATCGCATGTACGGAACTGGTCCCGCTGTTGCGTGGTTGCCTGAGCATGGATACGGTCCCGTTGTGTCAGGCGCGTCCTATCCATATCGCCCTGGCCGGCCGCCTGCCCCTGGCCTCCGCCTGGCCCCGGACCTTGGGCTTGCCCCTGTTGTCCGCCTCCGCCGCCGCCCCCGCCCCCACCTTTCCCACGCTGCGCAAGCAGCATTCCGGGTGCAAGGACAAGTATCAGAATCAATAGTATTGCGTAGTTCCGTTTCATGGCAGTTCCTTTCTGGAGCGCTCGACCTTCAGGCCAAGCCCCCTGCTTGTACATTGTTGGACGGCCTACTCTGGAAATGCACTGTGAGTCTCCTCCAAAAGCGCGCACTGGATTGCAGCGCCGATTGCCTCCCATGGCTCTCGCTGTAGCCAGCCGGTGATCACAAAAAAGCTCGCTTAGGCCCGATTTTCCAGCAGCATAAGAAACAAGTGTCCCGGCCCTGAAGTTCAAGGCATAATCACTTTGATGCTGAACCCACCCGAGAGGTAGGCACCGCGAGCGAAGTTCTTTTCCGCCGGGTCCCCCATCCTTCGCCCCTTCTCCGGCGAAGGACCGAACAACAACAACGCCCGGCCAACGCGGCGTGGAACCGCAAGCCCCCTCTTGGCGTATCAACCATCGAGTATTCAAGGAGAGTCTATGCAGTGGTTCTACGACTATTTCTTCCCCGCCATCTGGGTCGCATTTCTCCTGTACTGGCAATTCAAAGCGCGCAACACCAAGGCGACCCAGCGCCTCGAGCCCCTCGCCTCGCGCATTCTTCGTTCAGTCGCTTTCCTCTGCGCCATTGCGCTGCTCATGCTTCCGCGTATCCCGTTGCGCTGGCTTTACTGGTCTTTTCTGCCTTCCAGTCAATGGTCATTCTTTGGGGGAGCCGTTCTCACCTGTGCGGGCCTACTGTTCGCCGTCTGGGCGCGCGCCTACCTCGGCACAAACTGGAGCCGCTCCGTCACCATCAAGAAAGATCACCAACTCATCCTCAGCGGTCCCTACGCCCTCGTGCGCCACCCCATCTACACCGGCATCCTCGTAGGGTTCCTCGGCTCCGCCATCGCTCTCGGGCAGGTGCGCGGAGTCATCGCACTCCTCCTGGTCTCCGCCGCGCTCATCCCTTTCGTTCTATAACGGGCAGGTCCCCCGTCAAGCCCCAACAACGAGCCAACACCTACCCTGAGAAACTGTGCCCCGTCGGGAAACCCACTGGGTCGGCGCCCTTTGCGATGAGCGGGTTTTCGCGCCAAGCCGATTGAGGCTATCATCACACCGCGCCGGCGGACGACTGCAAATGATCGAAACATTGCAGCATCTCAAAATCGCACCCTCTGAAAACAAACCACTTACCAACCAACAACAAACTAAAAAAGAGTCGAAATTCCACCATCGAAGACAACCAATTTCAGCCATAACCAGCAGATATAAATAAAGTTAAAAGAAAATCAGCCCCCAAAACCCCACACGCAATTTCGCATGTTTTCGGCTCAAAAACGGGCAAAATCGCCACTTTTTAGCCAAATTGTGAATACCCGCGAAACCCCGCCAGGCACTCCCATTGTCCCTGACCGATCACCACTGCTTTTGCCGAGAATTACCCCCAACCAGCGCATACTATCTCTATGCCAGCCCTCACCCAACCCGCCCACTCCCACCCAAAACCACCCCTTCCAACCCTTTTATGGGCCCCAAAAAGCCCTACCCCCCACCCCCCTATTTACTGTGAAACTGTGAGATCCGGCATAAAAAACAGAAAATAGACCACTTAAGCCCCATGCCACCCGTTAACATTTCGCCAATAGGGCCCGCCCGCTTCCAAGGCATAACCCGAACACTCAAAAAAGCTTACGGGCGAAGCAAGCCCCCAGGCCAACGACGGATTTTGCAGGATTTTTGCTCAAAAACTCAGCCGAATCGCCCGCAAACCGCCACCAGCGCGCAAGAAAGCACGCCTGCACGACAAAGCTGAAAGCTGAGAATTGAGAGCCGCTCTTCCGCCGCAAACAAAAAAGGCAGATTCTTCATCGCGAAGAATCTGCCCTCTTGTTCAAAAACATCCAACGTCAGCCCGAACAGCCGTTAAGCCGAAATCGCCAACTCCCGTTCGTGAGTTACTTCAACATCCTTGCTCAAACGCAGCAGGGAAGCCACCACGTCGACCGCGCTGTAGCTGTCCGCGCCCGGCTCAAGGTACTGCACAATGGAGTTCAGGTCGTCGCCCACGGTAATTAGCGTCGGCTCCACGCTTCCATCCTTGCGCACCTGCGCGTGGCCAACATTGGCCATCAGCGCATTGCAAAGGCACTTGCGGCCCGCCGTATCTTCGGCCTTGCCGCCCTTCATCACGTAGTTCTCCACCGGCTCGGCAGAGCAGCGATAAGCAATCTTGCCCTCCGGCGCAGCATACGCCTCGCGCAGATAGCCCAGATCGCAAACACGCTTCCGCTCCTGGTAAATCGGGAAGGCAGAAGCCGAGCCCTCAAGCTGAGCAACCTTGAATGGAAATCCCGTCGGCGACGCAACCGGATCGGTAAAGACTTGGCCCGTGCCCGCTACAGCCTGAGACGTCAGCTTCTTCTTCACCTCGGTGCTCATGCCAGATTCGCGGCTGAACGCAAACGCCGTGCCAACCTGAATGCCTGCCGCGCCCTGGTCGAGAGCCTCACGCAGTTTTTCCGGGCTGCCATAGCCGCCCGCCATCCAGAAGGGAACTCCCAGCGCGCGCAGCCCCGCAATGTCCACATGGTCTCGCTCGCCGTAGACCGGCTCGCCCGCCTCGTTCAACTGCATCTTGCCGCGAGGAGGCGCATTGTGTCCGCCCGCAGTTGGCGTTTCGAGCACCAGTCCGTCCACTCGGCCGCTCGCCCGACGAAGCATCGTCGTCGCTAGCGTGTTCGAGGAGACAATGGCCAGAAACTTCGGACGGTGCAGCACCGGCAGCGGACCTTCCGCGTAGTCGGCTGGATTCAGGCGCATCATCGTATCCATGTCCGCAAACGCGCCCAGTCCCGCGCCCGTCACCTGCAGGTTGTACTCGGCAATACGGTGCGCCGCAAACGCATCCAGAACTCTGGGAATGTGCAGCGGAATCCCCGCACCCATCAGAACGTAGCCAACTCCAGCCAGCATCGCCCCATAGATAGAGGGTAGATGCGGCATCTGAACCTTCTCAAGAAAGTTGATGCCCACCGGATTGTCGTGGCCTTCCTTGGCCAGAAAGACCTCGACGAAGTTGCTCACCATGCAAAGCTCAATCACCTTGCGCGGGCTGTTCCGCTGGTGCATCGGGATCGCTGGATACGGCGTCCCAGGCGCTTTGCCGCCTGGAGTGAAGTACTCATTCCAGATCCGCTTGGCCATCTCGGGAAAGGGAAAGGCGTCCAGCCCCCGGCGCATGTGCCCGCCATCGTCGCCATCGGCGAGGCGGCGCACAAAAAGGGAATCGAGTGCAGTTCCCGAGACCACACCCAGCTGGCCGAGTCGAGAGACAGCGTTGGCGAGGCGCCAATTGGAAACGCCTACGCCCATTCCGCCCTGAATAATCTTTGGGAACTGGACCATCTATGAATTGTTTCATAGATTCAGAAAAATCCACAGGTTTTATCAAAAAATCGGATACGTCAGACCAAAAGGGGGCAATTTTGCGCCATTCCGGGCCAACTGGCACAGTACTTTCGGAATGGGTACACTGCGGGCCCGACCGTTCCAGGCAGGCAGATCAGAGTTTCTCGCGCAGAAAGCTGATCACCTGCTCGGCCTGCACCACGCCCACCATGCGTCCCTGCGCATCGATCACCGGGAGCGCCAGCAGGTTGTATTTGTCAAAAAGCTCGCCCAGTTCGTTCTGATTCAGGTCCGGCGGGCACGAGAGCACGCGCGGCTCCGCAAGTACGCTCAAACGCGACTCCGGCTGCGCCATCACCACCCGCGCCAGCGGGATGACCCCGTGCAAAATGCGCTTCTCGTCCAGCAGGTAAACCTCGGTCACCGTTTCAGGGTCCCCGTCGAAGCTCCGAAGCGCCTGCACCGCATCGGATACGGTCGACTCCACCCCCAGGGAAACAAAGTCCGTAGTCATGCACCCCGCCGCCGAATTCTCGTCGAACTCAAGCAGCTCTTCGACTTCCTGGCGTTCTTCCGGTTCCATTTCTTCCAGAATTGCGTCGGACTGTTCTTCCGGCAGTTCGCCCAGCAAGTCGGCCGCGGCGCCTGGGTCCATCTCCTCGACGATGTCGGCAATTCTTTCTTCGTCCAGCTCTTCCAGCAGCGCCTTTTGCATCTTGGGCTCGACCTCTTCCAGGGCTTCGGCGGCCACTTCTTCGTCCAGCGAGGCGAAAACGGCTCCGCGCTCGGCAGGGGCCAGATCTTCCAGGATGTCCGCCAGTTCCGAGGGGTGCATGTCGGCCAGGCGTTCGTGTTCGATGCGCAGCTTGACGCGCCGCGCCGGGTCCACCTCGATCACGTCTACAAAATGCCAGGGAATGCCATGTGCGGCAAATTTGCGGGAGATCGATTCCAGAGTCGCGCGCGGCAGGACGCCCTTGAACACACGGCGGAAAGCGCCGCGCACCCCCACCTCCACCTCGGCAACGCGCAGCAGATGGGCCGAGCCATGTCCCATCCACTCCAGTTCCACATCGTTGACGCGGACCACCTTGCGGCCGTGGATGTCGATAATCTGGCGGTCCACTAGGTCCTGCTGCAGATAGAGGTAGTTGCCTTCATCCTGCAGCGGAACCAGTGCGCCGGCCGAGCGCAATTCCAGAGTGCCGGCCGGGGTTTCCATCACGTCCTGTGAGGGGACGATCGAGAGCCCCGCCCGAGTCTTAAGCACCAGGCCCACCACCTTGCCGGCGTCGGGTCCCGTGGCAACGGCGATGTCCTTCAGTCGGCCGCGCAAATGGCCGTGCGCGTCGGTCACAGGAGTGCCGAGCAACGCCGTCAGGCTGACCTTGGCTGTGGTGCGAGGCTGCATTACGTCAGTGTATTCCTTTTGAGTCTATTTCCTCGCTGCGACTGAGTGGGCTCTACTGAACCCGCACTTCGGTCGATATTTGGATGTTCGCCGACGAGTCACCGATCATCAAGCGCACTGGCTCGGCCTCGACGCGGAATCCAGGCAATTTCTCATCCCACCACGCGAGCGTTGAAGCCTGAAGCGGAATCTGCACCGTCTTCGTCTCGCCCGATTCTAGGCCGATTCTCTTAAAGCCCTTCAGCTCCTCGCGAGGCCTCTCAACTTTCGAGTGCAAGTGCTTGACGTAAAGCTGCACGACCGCATCGCCAGCCCGTTTCCCGGTATTCGTCACATCCACGCTCACCGTGAGCGTTCCACTCTTTGCCAGTTGCGGCGAACTGGTCCGGAGATTCGAATATTTGAAGGTCGTGTAGCTGAGCCCATAACCGAATGGGTAAAGTGGCTCCCCCTTGAAGTACATGTACGTTCGCCCATCGCGAATGTTGTAATCCATCATCGGTGGCACTTGATCCAGAGATTTCGGCCATGTCACCACCAGGTGTCCGCCGGGGTTGTAGTCGCCGAAAAGAACCTGCGCCAACGCCGTCCCCTCATCCTGCGAGGCGTGCGTCATATGCAGGATGGCAGGGACGTGAGCCTGAGACCAGTTGATGGCAAAAGGGAAACTGGAGATCAGGATGACTACCGTCTTCTTGTTGACGGCGTAGACCTGTTTCACCAGTTGTTCCTGCGCAAGCGTAATGCTTTCTCGGTCCCGCCCTTCGCGTCCGTCGCTGGGCACTGTGCAGGCCAGGGTGCCGCCGCCGTCCACTGTGTCATGCCAATCGTGCGCCATGTCGGGACCGCACGTCGGGTCGTTGCCAATTACAACAACTGCGACATCAGAAGATTTGGCCGCATTGATGGCCGCGTTGCCAAGCTCTTCCGCGGCATAATTTACCTTCACGTTCGCACCCAATTCAGATTTGATCCCCTCGAGCGGCGTAACGGCATACGGCGGAGTGCCGCCGTACCAGTCCCAATGAACGGAGTTAGCCAGTGGCCCAATCACCGCAATCGACGATATCGAATCTTTCTTGAGCGGTAGAAACCCATCTTCGTTTTTCAGCAGCACCACCGATTCGAGCGCCACCTGTTTTGAGACAGCGCGATCCCGCGTCGTGTTCCACGGCTCCGGCGAGTCTTTGATCTTCGAGTAGGGAACCATGTCCGGTGGGTCCAGCAGTCCTAGCCGTATCGAGACCCTGAATTTGGGGCGCAGCAGTGCGTCGATCTCGGCTTCCGTAATCGATCCGTCCTTCAGTGCCGCCATGGTCTCGTCTTTGTAACTGTCGAGAAACTGGTTGATGCCGGCTTTCAGGCAGGCAACCACCGCCGCCTTCTGATCCGGAAACAGATGACGCGGGTTGACCAGCAGCCGCACCGCTCCTCCATCGCTCGAAATCACATCCACTCCCCACTTCGCGCGCACAATGCTGCCAAGAATTGGATTGACCGCCATCGCGGTGCCATTCCAGATGGGATGAGACGGCTGGTCTCGCGAACAGCTAAGCTGCTCGCAACGCATTCGAGATGCTAAAAGGAGACCAGCCAATGAAGAAGGTTAGCAGACAGTTACCGAAGATGGAAGCAGGAATCGCCAAGCCGGAGATG
>DATKWA010000032.1:0-3100 GCA_035529815.1 Occallatibacter sp.
GGGGCGCGGTGTTCAGCGATCTGAAGCAGCGCGGCTTGCGCGCTGTGCAGTATGTGGTGAGCGACGATCATGCCGGCATGGTGAAGGCGATCGAGCGGCACTTTCAAGGCGCGGTGTGGCAGCGCTGCCAGGTACACTTCCCCATCACTCAATCCCAATCTCCACCTTCTATCTCCGACAGGCGTCTAGGGAGATGCTTCGACGGGAGTGACCTCGGTTCCGGTTTGTCTAAACTGAAATCGCAGGATCCATACGCTGGAGACGGCCTGATCATCAACTTGCGCAGGCTTGAACCTCCAGTTCCGCGCTGCTTGTAGAGCCAGGTTGGCGAAATACTTACTTACTCCCGGCGAGTCAAACACCGCATTCGAAACATCGCCGCTTGGATCGACCGTGACACGTATTCTCACCTCGACTTTGCCCTGAATGGTCATACTCGCACTTCGGGGTACGTCGGGCAGAACTCGCTCAGCGACTGCACCCTTCACCGCCACGCTTTTGGAGGTTTGCGTTCCCGGAACTGGAGACTGAGGTGGGAGCACGGCGGTCGTGGGCACAGGTCGCTGTTTTCCGGTTGGCAGCGATGGCCGGGTCTGGTGAGATCGCAGTTGCAGAGCTGCGATTACCGCAAGCAGGACGATCACTGCGGCGATGAGTGCCGTCACGCGGAGCTTGGCAGGTACCGTCCTACCGGTTTTGCGGGCCGGGTTCGGGAGAGATCGGGCAGGTTCGAGACGAGCCTTGACATCGCTGAGCGTGCATCGGCGCGCGGGGTCGAACCGGAGACATTCCTGCGCAATGTCCGCGAAGGGTTGTGGAATGGATTCCGGCACTGCCGGTTCCCTATTTGTTGATCTGTCCCAAACCGGCGGATGTTGGGTTAGAGCTTCGACCAAGGTGACGCCGAGCGACCAGACGTCCGCGGCCGGGGATATCCTCTCGGTGGCGACTTCGGGTGCGTCATAAACTCTTAGTGCCGGAAAGTGTTTGCCAAGCTCGCCCGTGACCTCAAGGCTGTCCCCAGAAAGTTTCACCTGATTGTCGACAACCATGATGTTCGACGGCTTGAGGTGACCATGCACGAAACCTTTCTCGTGAAGATAGAAAAGCGCGTCGAGGACTGGGGCGAGCATCTCATTGGCCTCGCGGGGCGTGAGTTGACGCTCCGGAATAATCTCTGAGAGAACTTCCTCGGCATATTCCGTTACGACGTAGAGCAGCCCGGTGGTGTCGATCTGACAACGTCCGGTATGAAACAGGCGCATCAGGTGAGGATGAGAGAGGGTCGTTGTTACCGCCCAGCCAGCGATGTATGCTTCCGCATCCCCGGCATCAGCCGGAATGAGCTGGATTGCGGCTTTTTGCGATCGAGGTCCCTGCAGTTCCGTGAGGTAGACACCACTCCATTCAGAGCCGCCTAACCATTGGAGGAGGGTAAATCTTCCGTCGATGATGCGCCCTACCCAATCACTGCGAATTGCCGCTGTGGTCATGGTCTAAACCATTCTATCCGAGCACAGTAAGAACCAAAGCGCGAGAGCGCAGATTCGAGCTGAAAAAGGTTGGCCGAAGGGTCACGAGTGCAGCGTCTACAAGGGCGTTTGAACGAAGCCGCTCAGCGCCTTGCTTCACCTCCGCCAAGCCGCTGAGCAACCCGCCAGCACCCATCCAAATCCCATAGCCCCACCGCATCCGCCGCGCCAGCGGCTTCCTTCAAACGGCCCTATCAAAACTGCCCCGCGGGTGGAGTGGCCGACATAGCGGTACTAGTCATTTCCTCGATAAGTGCATTGGCGATGATGTGCTCATCCAACATCCTTTCTATCGATGTTCGGCTACCCGCACCGCAAAGATGATTCGTGAGAGCGGGCACCCTAATCCGTTTATCTGCGAAAGATGCGAAGGAGCGATGACGAGCTAAGGAGCCTCTGCACAGGTGGTTGATTTGATGGCGACGATGGGCAAGCGGCGGTCTGCAATCTGTATGCCAGAAAACATGACTGAAAGCGATGCGCCTGTAGGTTGATTTTGAAGTTTCCGAGGCCATTTCCCGGCCTCTGGGCACACTACGCGCTCTGCACAAGTAGCCGTTTGCGGTGGTTGTACAGATTGACCAGGGCGAAGCAGGCGCACAGCCGATTGTGGTTCTTGGCCAGGCCACGGTAGCGCACCCGGTCGAATCCGAACTGCCGTTTCAGCACCCGGAAGACATGTTCTACTTTGGCCCTTACTTTCGACTTAGTGGTGTTCTTTCTCTTTTGTAACTCGTCTACATAGTTCTTGAACTTCGTCCGGCGATGGGTCATGTCCTGCGCCTGCGGAGCGGCTTCGCGGATAGCCTGGCTTTGTCCTTGGTAGGCCGCATCGCCCCAGACTTTTTTCTCCTCGCCATGCAGCAGGTCGGGCAACATGTGTTTGTCCGCCACGCTGGCCGCCGAGGTCGCGACCGAATGCACCAGCTTCGACTTACTGTCCACGCCCACGTGCGCCTTGATCCCGAAGTACCATTGGTTCCCCTTTTTCGTCTGGTGCATCTCCGGGTCGCGCTGGCCCGCTTTGTTCTTGGTGGACGATGGCGCGTGAATGATGGTTGCATCCACGATGGTCCCTGTCGCGATCTGGATACCGCGCTCGCCCAGATGATGGTTCACCGTCTCCAGCATGGCTTCGCCCAACTCGCGCTTCTCCAACAGGTGGCGGAACCGGCAAATCGTGGTCTCGTCCGGCACTGGCTCCTGGCCCAGATCGATGCCGACAAACTGCCGCATCGAGGCCGATTCATACAGCGATTCTTCCACTGCCGGATCCGACAGGTTGAACCACTGCTGGAGAAAATAAAGGCGCAGCATCCGCTCCACGCCCACCGGGCGGCGGCCGTTGCCAGCCTTCGGATACGACGGCTCGACCAGCGCCACCAGCCGCGTCCACGGCACGATCCGGTTCATCTCCGCCAGAAACACTTCGCGCCGCGTGGCCTTGCGATACTTCTCGAAACTACCCTCCGCTGACACCGCCAATGTCTGCTGCCGCATCGCCCTTTGCCTCCACCTACAACTTTATCCAATCCGGCTGTGCATCGCTGACTTAATCAGAGCTTCCC
>DATKWA010000033.1:0-74867 GCA_035529815.1 Occallatibacter sp.
GGAAAATGGCCCTCAAACCGCCATCCAGACGCAAAAAAGCGGGCCTCAATTTCCCGATCTTCCGAGGCTCACTTCGGCTCTTCGCTCCAATCGCAGACAATCTCGCGGCGCTTCTCCGAGCTCTCCTCGGCCCACTCCAACAGCCGCGCCACGCGCCATGCATCCAGCGCCGAGACCGGAACCGGCGCTTTCCCCAAAAGCGCGTCGCGAACACCCGCATAGTAGAGCCGGTAGTCGCCGGCAATGGGCTCAATGGGGCGCGTGACCATGCCGCCGTCTACATCCACCGCAAGCGTGCCCCACGCAGCGGGCAATTCCTGTCCCCATGGTCCGCTCCCGATCCGCGTCACCCGGCCAAGCGCCGCTTCCTGCGGGTCAACTCCGAGCTTTCGATAGTTTCCCCTGGTTCCGCGCAGAAGGTATCGCGGCCGTTCGAGCGCGCCAAGAGTATTAGCCGAGACCTCTACCATGAAGCCGGGATAGCGGAGCCGCACCGTAAAGGAATCGCTGGCGCCCTCGCCGTCGCGCTCGCGTCTGATGTCGGCGTCCACCGCCTCCGGCTTTCCAAACAGCGCCAGCGGCTGGTCGGCCAGATGCGTTCCCAGGTCCAGCAAAAGCCCACCTTGGGCCGGATCGTTCTTCCACGGCATGCGTACCCCCGAACCGGAACGCCAGCGGTCCATCGTCGATTCAAAGTACACCAGCCGTCCCAGTGGTCCGTCCCGCAGCAGCTTCTGAACTGTCAAAAAATCGCTGTCCCAGCGGCGACTATGGAACGGTACAAGATGCACGCCCTGCGTCTCTGCCAGCTTCATCAGTTCTGCGATTTCAGACGAGTCAATGCACATGGGCTTGTCCACAACCACATGCTTTCCAGCCTCAATTGCCTGCCGCGCGTATTCAAAATGGCTTGCGTTCGGCGTACTCACAACGATCAGGCTCAGCGAGGGGTCCGCGAGCATCGCTTCCATCGTGCGGTAGGTCGTGATGTTTGGATAACGCGCTTCAGCCTGGTTCGTCGTCCGCTCCATGACCGCTGTCAATTCCAGCCCTTCGACCGAGCTAAGCAGAGGCGCGTGAAAGACCCGCCCACCTAAACCGAATCCTGCCAATCCTGCGCGAATCATTGTGTTCCTCCCGATTCCAGCATTCTTCTTCGCACGATTTCCACTAACTTTCCAGCTTATACCGCAGATCCGATCGCGCCTTTTGCCGTTTGCCTTCTCCGGGCCCGGAAGATGGATCGATGAATGGAAATGCCGACGCCGAGAGTATCATTATGGAAAGCACTGAATCAGGGACTGCGGCTTCCCCCCCGAACGCTGGCGAGCCGTACTCCACTGACCCCTGAACCTGTCGTAGCGATTGAGTGCGAGGAGCGTATGCACGAAACCAAGACAAAGCCAAAAGTTCTGGTAGTGGACGATGAGCGCGTAATCGCTGATACCCTTGCCATGATTCTGAATCAGAGTGGATTTGAGGCTCGCGCCATCTATTCCGGCGAGGGTGCGCTCGAGTTGGCCGCTACTTTTGAGCCAAATATGCTCATCTCCGATGTCATCATGGCGGACCTGAATGGGATTGATGCGGCCATCCGCATTCGCACCCTCCTCCCGGGTATAAAAATTCTCCTCTTCTCCGGCCAGGCCGCCACCGCTGACCTGCTCGAAAAGGCGCGTGCCAAGGGCTACGAGTTCGAGATACTCGCCAAACCTGTTCATCCTCAGGATTTGCTCAGCAGACTGCGGGCCTGACTGCGTTACCGCACAATCGAATTGCGGGAATCAAGTCAACGCCAGGTATTCATGCGCCAGTCGCACAACCATCGAGCCCTCGCCAACGGCCGACGCTACGCGGTTCATTGCCCCGGCACGGAGGTCCCCGGCCGCAAAGACGCCTGGCACGCTCGTCTCCAAAGGCAGAGGCTCGCGCTGCTCCTTCCAGATGCGCGTGTACCCATCGGCCGCCATCAGATCGCGTCCCGTGAGTACAAATCCCTTAGCGTCGCGCAGCACTTCAGCAGGGAGCCAGTCGCTGCAGGGACAAGTGCCGATGAAGATGAATAGTGCCTCGGCGTCCTCGGTTTGCGTCGAATTGTCGTCGAGCGAGGTGAGCGTGATTTTTTCAACATGCCCATCCCCCTCCACTTTAGCAACTTCAGTGCGCGGCCGAAGGTGAATATTCGGCATCTTGGCGATCTGGTCGATTAGATATTGCGACATGGTGTTACGCAGGTCGTCGCGGCGGACAACGATTTCGACCTCTTTTGCGTAGCGTGCCAGGTACATCGCGCCCTGCCCTGCGGAGTTTCCGCCACCCACAACCAGTACGCGCCGATCGCGGAAGGCAGAAGCCTCAGTAGTAGCTGCGCCGTAATAGACACCTGCGCCGGTGTGCTCGGCGATGCCGGGAGCGGGATGCTCTCGATAGAGCATCCCAGTTGCAGCCAGCATGACGCGAGTCACGATCTCACGCCCGTCGCTGAGTGCGAGCCGCTTGTATCCTCCATCGATGGTTACGCTGGTGACTTCAAGAGGGGCGAGGAACTCAGCGCCCAGCCGTTGTGCCTGCGAGAGCGCACGGCGCGTAAGTTCGCTGCCGCTGACACCAGCGGGAAAGCCAAGATAGTTTTCAATACGCGAGCTAGTGCCGGCTTGTCCGCCCGGTGCGTGACGATCAAGCAGGAGCGTCCGCAACCCTTCTGACGCACCGTACACAGCTGCAGCGAGGCCCGCCGGTCCCGCTCCGACAATCGCGAGATCATACAAATCGTAGGCCGCGACCATTTGCTTTCCCAACTGTTCGGCCACCTGGCGCGGAGCTGGGTTGCGCAATACGGGTGTGCCGTCATCGAAAAAGAGTGCAGGCAGGTCGTCTTCGCCAATCCCAGCCGCATCGAGCAGCGCGTGCGCATCCGCATCGCGATTGACCTCAAGCCAGCGATAGGGGATCAGGTTGCTGGCGAGAAAATCCTTGATAGCATGCGATTGCGGCGACCACTGATGACCGACCAGCCGCAGTCCCTTTGATTCAGGGAGACACTCAGCCTGCCACGCATCCAGCAGATCGTCGACTGCTGGGAACAGGCGCTCCTCGGGAGGATCCCAGGGCTTGGAAAGGTAATGGTCAAGATGTGCCTCGTTGATGGCCTTCACCGCGGCGTCAATATCGGAGTAAGCAGTGAGCAGCACTCTGCGTGCCAGCGGATAAATGGGGCGCGATTGGGTGAGGAACTCGCTGCCCATCATGCCGGGCATACGCTGATCGCTGATGATGACTGCCAGAGCGTCTCCGCGGCTCTTGAGTTCGCGGATGGCGTTGAGGGCCTCGTTTCCGGAACTAGCGCTCATGACTGTGTAATTTTCGCGGTAGCGAGAGCGGAGATCGCGGCGTACGGCTGCGAGAACTTGTGGATCGTCATCAACGATGAGCAGAACGGGCTTGATCATCGGGATGCTCCTGTGGCGGCGGAATCGGCAATTGGCAAGGTCACTCGAAACTCCGTGTGGCCCGGTTGCGACTCAACTTCGATTGTGGCATCGTTGTGTCCCACAAGGCGTCGGACGATGTCCAAGCCAAGACCGGTGCCCTGCCCCATCGGCTTGGTGGTAAAAAACGGGTCGAAGATCTGGTCGCGGATTGCTGCGGGAATACCGGGACCGTTGTCCACAATGCTCACCACGACGCGCTGATTTTCCCGCTTTGCCAGCACCTGTATGCAGCTGCCCTCAGGTACGGCATCCAGAGCGTTGTCAATCAAATTTCCCCATATCTGATTCAGCTCACCTGCGAATCCGCGCACACGCGGTAGACCTTCTTCGAGTTTGATGTCGACCGCGATCGATTTTACGCGCGCCTTCGACCTGAGTACGGCCACAGTGTTGCCAAGGCTCGGGCGCAGGTCAACCGGCTCGGATACATTGGCATGGTCCATGTGCGTGAATCCTTTGATCGCTGTTACCAGACCAGAGATACGCATAGCCGCGTCCTGAATCTCCGCGGCCAGACTGCGCACCGCACACCCGGACGCCGCCCAGCGCAGCACAGCACTCAGGGCGGCTCCCTGTACTGTGCCGGCAAGCTGGTTGAGGGCGTCAAAGGTCACTTCAGTGTCGGCGAGTGTTTCCGCTGAATCCATATCCAGCCCATGATCGGCTAGCCAGTCGGCGATGGCGTCTTCGCGATCAGCGCGCTGCACTGGCGAGCGCACACCTTGCACCGCTTTGGCCAGGCATGCCGACCGGATCGCGTCCACGGCGGCCAGTTGCTCGTCGCTCAGCCGCGCTACGCCGAGTGCATGCGTCGCAGCCTCGGCCTGATCCAGCCGGTCCTCAAGCAGGCCTGCACTACGCTCGATGGCTGAGGCCGGATTATTCAGTTCATGTGCCAGGCCTGCTGAAAGCTTGCCCAGCGAAATCATCTTTTCGTTCTGCAGATTCTCCGAAGTGAAGTACCGGGTGCGATCGAGCATACTGTGCACCAGGATCGACGTCACCTCGTAGCATTCGTGTGTGAGTGCGCGGAGACATTCTCGCGGGATGGACAAGAGAACTGTTGATTCCTGGGCGATGGTATCCCCTGGGGCATTTACCAACCGCGAATAGGGCAAGAGCCCTGAGACTTCACCTGCTCGCCATTCAAAGGCCTTCTGCAGTCCGGAACCGCGGTCTACAAAGATCGCCACTCGTCCAGACAGCAACACGTAAAGGGCCGCGACGGGGGCGTCTTTATGAGACAGCATCTCACCGACTTCCAGCGTGCGCAGCGTTCCGTGCGCCGCCAGCCAAGCCAATTCTTCTCGGGGCGCCGTCCCCAAAGTATTGTGCTTCGTCAGCCGATCAACAATATCCATAGCCTTCACCTGCGTGCAGATTATGTGTCCAGTGGACGTTTGTATCTCGCTCAAAGGTAGCAGATGGATTGAACGGAGCCCAGCACAAAAGCTGGTGGTAGTTTTAGGTATTGATCGGTGCTCCAAGCTGATTTTCTTTTGACGATTCTTGACGAATGTCTTCGGATTGCAGGCAATCCTCTAGTCACAATCGAGTGACCGTCCCTAATGCTAATTGCGGGGCCGGCAATGAATTTGGCGGGAGCCACAGTTTAGATCCGGAGGCGGACAGGAATCTGTCATGAAGGAGCGGGGAAATTTATGGATTTGGATGCCCACGCTGAGAGGATTAACTGCTCTGGCCGGAATCGAACGATCCTACGACATCGCCAGAAAATTGCTTTGTGTCTACCTCAACTGCGAAGAAGCCCGCATCACCAGCGTCGGTTCCAGCACCGTGGAACGGCAACGGCCGGATGGAGATTTTTTGAGGAGGCTGGCGATCATGGTGGCAGTACTGTGGCCAATCTCTGCGGCTCTCTGGTCGATGCTGGACAAGGGAACGCGCAGTTTGCTGCTGTAATGAAAGTTACCGCAGCCGATGATGGCCATGTCGCGCGGAACGCGCAGACCGAGCTCGTATGCCCTGATCATCGCTCCAGTCGCAACGGTATCGTTAAAGCAGAAGAGAGCGTCCGGCCGTGGCTTCATGGCGAGTACGGCATCCATCGCCTTCCTGCCGCGCGTCTCTCCATCGGAGTCTGCCGGGTCATCAGAGGCGACGACATAGTTCTCTGGAACGCTGAGGCCATGTTTTCGCATTGCGTCCCGATAGCCCTCGGCTCTTTGATTGCCGACATTGGTCGCCGGTCCGCGGAAGTGAGCGATGCGCTTGCAGCCCTGCGCGATGAGGTGCTCGGTGGCGAGTTCTCCGATTCGGTAGTCATTGACGCCAACGAAGTTGCAGGAAAAGCCTTGGAAACTTCGATCGAGCAGAATCAACGGGACTCCTGCATGTCCGATCATCCTGAGATTTTCAGCATTTTTCTGGCAGGACGCGACGACGAAGCAATCGAGGCGGTGGGCAAGCATGTGTTCGATCTCGTCCTGTTCCAGGGTTGGATCGCTCTCGGAGGAAGAGACGAGGAGGAAGTAGTTTTTCTTGCGCAAGGCGGCGGCGAGCGCTTTGGCGATCTCGGAGAAGAAGGGATGAATCAGGTCGGGCACGACCAGGCCGACCAATGAACTGCGCCCGGTAACGAGGCTCCGTGCCGCCAGGTTGGGCCGGTAATTCAGGTGTTTAACGCGATCGAGGACCTTTGCCTTTGTCTCCTTTGCAACATCGGGGCGATCTCTGAGCGCCTTTGATACGGTTACGATGGAAATGCCGAGTTCCTCGGCTATGTCTTTAAGACGCACGACCATAGAGAAAGTGTATACAATCTTGCTCTATTAGCGAGCGCTCCGAGGGTGGGTAAAACGGGCTCGCGAGTGGGTGGTTATTCTGGAAGGAGAGGGATACTGTGGTAGACCGCGAGTTGCAGAAAAGAATGATGGCTGTGGCGCTGGAAGAGGCGCGGATGGGTCTTGCTGAGGGCGGCATCCCCATAGGGGCGGCGATCTTTACGTGTGACGGAGCACTCGTGAGCCGCGGCCACAACCGGCGTGTGCAGCAAAGCGACCCCAGTATTCACGCAGAGACGGACGCGTTCCGGCTTGCCGGCCGTCAGCGCCGCTACCGAGATCTGGTGATGGTGACGACGCTGGCGCCTTGCTGGTATTGCAGCGGACTGGTGCGGCAGTTTCGTTTTGGCGCGGTGGTGGTGGGCGAGAGCCGCACCTTTCGCGGTGGTGTGGACTGGCTGCGAGCCGGCGGTGTGGAGGTCGTCGATCTCGACAGCCGCGAGTGCAGGGAACTTCTGGAGAACTATATCGCGGCGCACCCAGACGTATGGAATGAGGACATAGGGGAAGAGTGAGAGGCGGCAGCCGAAGCCGGGAGCGGCACAGAGTAAAAGGAGGGCAGCCCCGATGGGGGCTGTCCTCCTTTTGTTGAGAAAGCGCAGCAGTTAGAAATCGAAATGCAGGGACATCTGCATCTGACGCGGAGCGCCGATGGTATGCGTGACGATACCAAGACCTGACGGGCAAGCATAAAAGCTGGTGGTCGAGGCGCCGGGCGTTCCGCAGCCGGTAGGCAGTACCTGTGTGGGAGAGCCGGGACCGGAGTTGGGGTAGGCCGGGAAGGGATTATAGTTCGCGTTTTGCGCAACTTCGTTGCCCGGAACATCCAAGCTGGTGGTATTGGTGAGGTTATAGACGTCGAATGTGTACTTGAAAGCGTACTTGTCTTTGAAGTTGAAGGTCTTCACCAGCGAGGCATCCGCGCGCTTCTGGAAGGCCTGCCTAAAGATGTTGCGCTGACCGTTGGTAAATCCTGTTTCGAACGGGTCGGAACTGGGGATGGCGCCATTGAGGCCCCCGGCGGGAAGCAGGGGAAGCGTGAAGCAAGCGGCGTTCAATGCAGGCTTGCCGCCGCTTGGGGTCCATGCGCCGGAAGCGCCCGTGAGCGCGGACTTGGCCGTGCATCCCTTTGCAAGCGGCACAATGGGATTAGTTATGCCGTCTGCGGTGGAGTAGTAGATGCTGCCGATGGCGCCTGAGAAGTCAATGACGCTGTAGGGCTGGCCGCTTTGCAGAACGGTGAGCCCAATCAGCGACCATCCATTGACGATGTCTCCTGGGATCGTGTGCGCCCTGGCGAAGTCTGGCACCTGGTAGATATAGGTGAAATTCAGGACGTGTGTGCGGTCGAAGTCAGCCGAACCGTAACCACTACGCAGGTTGAGGGGGTTATTGCCGTTGTAGAAGAGGCCGAGTCCGCTTTGCTCGTCGAGTGCGTGAGACCAAGTGTATGAAGCGCCGACCTGGATGCCATGGCTCATGCGCTTGTCAACGTGCACCTGAAGAGCGTTGTAGTCGGCGATGCCGGCAGCTTTATAGCTGATTGATTCTGCCGCATAGCCGATGTAGGGAACGCGGAGGTCGACATTGCCGCCTTCGTAGTTAGCCTGGTAAGCGCTGCCATCGGGCAGGACCTGACCGCCAACGTTATAGCCATAACTCCACTTCTGCGCGTAGGGGCCGCCGGCGAGAGTGGGATTGGTGGGCGAAGCAATGTTGGGCTGATTGAAGGGCAGCGGAATTACTTGATGACGGCCGAGGTTGCCAACGTATCCGATTTCGATGGCGAGGTCGCCGCGCGGCTGCCACTGGATGTCGAGAGTGTAGTTGATCGTGTATGGGAGCTTGTTGGCGCGATCGTAGACGCCGAGGGAGATAGGCTGGCCGCCATTCCCGATGCTGCCTGCGTTGGGAAGATAGCTGGCGAGATCGGAAGCTTTCGGGTTGTTGGGCGGAGGGAGTAAGGAAGTGCCGTAGGGATTTTCAAGGTTGCCTTCGGCCGCGGTGCCACCGCAGGTTGGAATATAGCCTTCATAGTAATAGAGCGATGCCGACGGACAGCTGGAAGCGTTCACAAAGGGAAGTTGCTGGTTGACGCCAAACGGACCACCAGTGACGGTGCCGATGGCGTAGCCTGGCGAGAAGTAGCTGAACAATTCGCCGCGATCGTAATAGATGCCGCCTCCGGTTCGTACTACTACCTTGCTGTGAAACATAGCAGGCTCCCAGGCTGCGCCGATGCGGGGTCCGATGCCCCACTGCCGGCCCGTGAGAGTGGTGTTGCTTATGCCCGTTGTTCCGTTGGCATTGTTTGCGGCGATGACAAAGCCTGGGTTCTCGATCACATCCGATGACACGTTGTAACTGTATAAGCTTGAATCGAAGTTAAATAGGCGGCCGTACTTTTCTGTCAGTCCTCCATCCCAGTCGTAGCGCACACCAGCGGTGAGAGAAAGTGTCGGTGTGATCTGATATTTGTCCTGCACGTACATACCCAATTGATTGGCACGATAGTAGCGGTTGGCATCGCCCTGAAGAAAGGAAGACACGTAGAACCCTGTAGCCGAACTGCCAGGAGTGACCTGTCCTTGAATCATCTGGCTGAAGTCGTCGGTTGCTACAGTTCCGGTTCCGGTGCGCTTGTCAATGGTGTTGAGCTGGGTGTAGGTATAGCTTGCGCCAAAGCTGACAGTGTGCCTGCCGAGAATCCAGATGGCGTTGCCCGAAGGAGCGATGCGGTTCTGGAACATGCCGGTGTTTGGTGCCTGGCCTTCCGCATTTGGACCGATATTGAGAATGGCTGACGATTCGCCGGAGGGTTGATAGTCGCCGAGCACGTTATAGACGGAGACGCCTGGAAAATATTTTGACCCGAACATGTTCATTGAACCAGTTCCCGCAGCGCCACCCGGAATTGAGTCTGGACCGAATGGCTGCTCGTTTGTGGCCCAGTTCTTTTCCCGCAGGATGCCGAGTGTTTGGGTGGTGCTGAGATTTGGCTTGATGATGAAGGTATTGATGATCGATGCAACCTGAGCTCCGGAATCGAGGTGCTCGGTGAACCCAGGGACGCTGGAATAGGAATATGGAGCAAGAGTGGGATCGTGCTGGTAAAAATACTTGAGGCTTACAGTGTCTCTTGCGGACGCGTTGTAGTCGAGGTTGGCAACGGCGGTATCGGCTATAAACCGGCCAGTGCCGGGAATGAAAGCATTGTCTATGTGCGCTGCGGTTGGCGTAGTGGGATAGAGGTTGTCATTGGGGATCAGCCACTTTCCTGGCTCGCCGGGTAAAGCGGGCGAGTTGAATAAGATGCGGGCAAGCGGATCTATACTGGCGGCTGTGATTGGAGTGCAGCCAAAGTTCGCCTGATCGTAGGCGGTACAAAATGAGTTGTTGGTGACAGTGGCTAGACCAGAGGCGGACCGGTCGTCGCTGAGGCCGACGGGGACGTCGAGCAGCGAGTCACCGATCTCCTGATCGGCGACGTGGAGATGTTGATAACCGACGAAGAAAAAGAGTTTGTCTTTGATGACGGGGCCACCGAAAGTTCCACCCAGGATGTAGCGATGCAGTTGCGGAACTTTGCTGTCGGCCGGAATATCCTCATCTTGATTGAAGAAGAAGGGTGCGGCATTGATCCAGTCGGTGCCGCGACGTCCATAGAGGCCGCCGTGATATTTGTTGGTTCCGGAGGAGGTGCTCATGTCGATGTGGGCGCCGGAGGTAGACCCCTGCTGCGCGTCATACATGGATGCGTTCACGCGCACTTCCTCGAGGGTTTCGGGCGCCGGAGTTGGGAGTGCATTGCCGATAGAAAGGTAAATAGAAGCGGCAGAGGGAATTACGCCGCCGGCGCCGGTACTCGAGGAGACGCCAGTGCTGTTAATCACTCGCGCAGAGGGAACCTGGCTGGTGCTTTTGCCGTTGAAGAGGTTGCTGGCATCGACACCGTTGAGAGAGAAACTGTTGCTGGTGTCGCGTTGTCCGTTGGCCCAGATTGGGGCGTTGCCAAGTCCGGAATTGGCGCCGGTTCCCCCGGAGAGTTCGGCATTGACGCCGGTGGATTGAGTTGCCAGGCCAGTGAAGCTGCCCGTGGGCAAGGGCACGGCATTGATCTGCTGGGTATCCATGACGTAGCCGTTGGTGGTGTCAAGGGCGTTCATCAGGGGCGAGGCTTCCACTTCAATTGTGGTCGTGGCCTCGCCGACCTTAAGTGTGGCGTTCACTGTAGCTGTACGTTCTGCCTGTACGGCAATGTGCTGGGTCTTCTGCGCATCAAACCCGTCGGCTTTGTAGGTAAGCGTGTACGTGCCGATGGGAAGATTGACGAAGGTATAGGCGCCAGTGGCGTTCGTCTTGACAGTGCGCGTCAGTGAAGTTTGTTCGGCGACCACGGTTACGGTGGCATTAGGGATTGCCTCGTTCGAAGGGTCGGAGACCAGGCCCGTAATGCCACCGAGCGTTTGCTGAGCGAACAGCGAAGAGCAACACAGAACGGCTGCTGCTGCGACGGCAAGCAAGCGGGGGAATGACGTGGAGAACTTGTGCATGGGATTTTTCAATTTATCGACCTCGGAAGTGAAGATCTACTCAGGAGTTTTCTGGTGAGTCAAGGAATGACCAACTAAAAGTGGGATTTCTGAGCCTTGCAAAAAATGAACGCGAGGAAGATCCAGAATCAGTAGTGCATGAGTCGTGGCCGACTCCGAGAGGTGCTACATGTGATTGGAGGGTATCGGGGAAGGCATAAGGATCATGTAAAGATTCAACGCCTAAGTCGATTGGTTAGGACTTTAGAGGGACGGTGTGTTTCCGACGTTTGTTATTCCAGTTTCAGGCACAGTCAAGTTAGGATGAGCAATGTGCAGGACTTTTAGCTGGGTGGGCTATGGCGGGCGCCGACTTTTGGGCCGCTATCCTCGTGAGGCTGCTTTCATGATGACCCGAATCGCGAAGACGCTACTGTTGTCTGGCATTGCGCTGTTCTATACCTTGGTAGTTTTCAATAATCTCACCGATTTCGATTCCAACTATCAGTTTGTCCGCCATGTTTTGATGATGGACTCGACATTTCCTGGCAATAACGTAATGTGGCGTGCGGTGCTCGCGCCGGGTTGGCACGTGTCATTTTACGTCGGAATTATTGCATGGGAGATACTTACTGCAGTAGTGCTGTGGTGGGGTGTCGCAGTGCTTATGCGCGGAATGCGTCTGCCGCCAGGAGAATTTAACAAAGCGAAGAGAGTGGCGGTGATCGCGCTTACGCTTTCGCTTCTGATGTGGCTAGTTGCGTTTATAACCGTGGGTGGAGAATGGTTCTTGATGTGGCAGTCCTCCAGATGGAATGGACAGGAAGCCGCGTTCAGGAACTTTGCCGTGGTGGGTATAGTACTTCTTGCTCTGTTGCAGCCGGACACAGATATGCAGGCGTAGTGCCTCACTCCGCACGTGCTGCTGTTTTCTTGCGGCTGATGCCGTACCATGCAAGACCAGCGGCGATATAGAGGAGATAGAGATAGGGAATCCGCGCGTGGACAGGATCAGATGAGGAGCGGAGATCGAAGACCGCAATGAGGATCATGACAGCGACCGTGAGACCGCTGACGATCACGACCATAGTTGAATGCTGGCCCCGGGCCTTTCGCGCAAATGGCAGCGCCATAGCCACCAATGCATAGACGGTGAGAAATCCTAACACCGAAAGCGAACCCAGCAAATCGTACATCTCAGAGCCCGTTGCCCGGCGCACGGCCAGCGCGGCCACACCGGCGAACATGAGCGCGGCGGAAACTGCGACGGCAGTTACCGGCGTGCGGTGCCGCTGACTGATGCTTTCAAGCGCGGCAGGGAGCAGTGCGCCATGTGCCATGCGCATGAGCACGCGCGCGGCGGCCGTGGTGCAAGCCAGCACGCAGGCAAACATACTTACAAATGCACCCAGGTCGATGGCGACGCCGAGCGGCGAAAAGCCCGCCTTGGCGGCGAGAAGATGCAGAGGGCTGGTGGTCTGGCTGAGGGTGGCGGAATCGCCACGAAAGCCGAGCACCTCAGCATAGGAACAAAGCATGAAGAAGATGCCGGCGAGGATTGCGCACTGAAGTACAGCGCGGGGAATGGCGCGCAGCGGATCGCGCACCTCTCCACCGAGCGTTGTGGCGCTTTCAAAGCCGACAAAGCTGAAGATGGACAGAACAAGGGCGGGCCCCAACGCGGCGAGGTTGACACCTTTGAGCTGGAATTGGGCCATATCAAGATGAAAGCCAAAACGAATCGGCAAGATCAGCAGGACGATAGCAATGAGACTGACGGAAACGACCTCAATCCACAGCATCAGCTCAGCGGAGAGTTTGACATCGCGATAGGCAATGAATCCGGCCGCGGCGCATACCACTGCCAGGCAAGGAAGTGGAGGGAGCGCGGCGTGAGCGAACTCCTCGGCAAACAAATTTGCGTAATAAAGGGCCCCTCCCGCGACGGACGCACCGGTGGCAAGATAGGCCAGCAGGAGAGCCCATGCCGCAGTCACGCCGAAGATGGGCGGCAGGGTATCCGCAGTGTACGAGTAGAGGGATCCGGGCGAAGCTGAGAGCCGAGCAAAGCGGCTTACGCAAAACCCAACGAGCAAGGTCGCCAGGGTGGCCAAGAGATAGACAAACCAGGTTGCGTTGCCAGCCAAGGCAAAGACAAGCGGAATCGTCAACGATGCCGAGGTGCTGGGCGCCATGGCCGAGACCGATTGCGCCAATGTTTCGACTGGGCCGAGTATGCCCGCACGGAGGCCGTAGTTTTCCGCTGGTTCCAACTGTGGGTACACTTCTCCTTTCGAGTTCGGTTGGGTGGTCAACGATCCGCCTTTCGTGCTCGTGTTTCTTATCTTCTTCGTGTCGCTTTTTTTGCGGGAGATTTTCTTAAAGGACTTATCGTTCGACTGTTGCCTCGATGTATCCGTGAGGCTCATCGATGGGAACGAAAATGTGGTTTGGGTTGTCCTGGCCGAAGGGGCTGAGGTCTGCGAGAAGATGATGCAGATTGGGCATAGTTAGATGGATGCGCTCAATCTCTGGCGCTGACGCGAGCGCGGCTTTGCCCATGTCGAACAAGGTGTGCTGCACGCTCATGCTGTGATGCGCGGAAAACTCCTTGAGCAGCGCGGCCGAAATGCGCGCGCGCACCTGCGCAAAGCCAGTTGCAGCCGATGCGTAGTCCCACTTCGCCGTGGCCCTCGTGCCCAGGATGCGGTCAGTGGCTGGCTTGAGGGTAGTCAATTTGTCCTTGATGTAGCCGGTGAATTCCGATTTTGTGGTTTTGAGAATCATCAAGCCGTCCACTCCTGATTGGATGGACCATGCGCGCCCCCGATCGCGGACGGCGCGCACGGTTTGCACCTCGGGTCCGCCAAGTTTGAAGGTGGTTGGTTGCGGCGCGTCATCGACAACCATCCGCTCCCAGGCTCGTTCATCGACTTCCACCGCGACTCCAGAGACCTGAGCATTGTTGTCCAGTAAATAGTCGCCCAGTTCCATTGCGAATTCTTCAATAGTGGCTGCCTTGGAGCCGCGGGCCACGAAATAGACCGTGTTCTTCATGGTGTCCGTTGGCAGTATCCTGCTGTTGTCAGCCTGAGTAAAGCTGGCGCTGAAATCGCCTTCCAGCATTACCTGTACGCTCCACTCGTTGAAGTCGTGAGTTTCAGGATGACGCGTGATCCGTGACAGGCGCACGCGCGATTTTCCATAGCGATTGGGACCCAGTGTGGCCATTTCTCAGCTCCCTCGATAGGTTGTGTAGCTGTTGTCGCTGAGCAGGACCGGCAAATGATAATGCTCGTTGCCGCTGCATACGAATGTGATTGAGATTTGCGGATAAATACTGGTGCGGCGATTCCTTCTGAAATATTCTTCGGTGTCGAAGGTGAGCCGGTAGAGGCCCTGCCTCGCATCCTCTGCAAGTTCACGGCAACGTCCGTCGGTGTCAGTGCTTGCCGACGCAATAGCCTTCCACTGATCGCCTTCCAGTTTTTCGAGGTGGACCGCAACGCCTGCCGCCGGTTTGCCCAGCGCGGTATCGAGCACATGTGTTGTTATTCCACTCATTCCACAAGCCACTTTCCCAGACGAATCTGCGTGATTTGCCGTTGTTGCTCTGCAGCCTGGCGCAACTCGCTTTCGCGGTCGCTGGCGAGGCGTTGTTTCAGAATTGAGAGCATTTCTTCAGCGCTTCTTCCGGCGGCACACACGATATAGGTAAAACCGAAGCGTTCTTCATAGCGTGCATTTCCCTCGGCAAGCTCTGCGAGTATGTTTTGCTCAGCAAAGGCCGCAGAGGATTGTTCCCGGCGCGACCATGCGACTGACTTCGCGGTGGCGTGAGCAGGTTTGCGCTCGCCGATGCGCGGGTGGCAGGCGAAGGCCGCCATCCAGTCGTCTTCTGTCATGGTGCTCCAAACGCGGTCTGCCGCTTCGCTTAACTCTGCGACCCCGCCGATGGGACGCAACGCAACCATTGCCGAAGCCCAGCGTCGCGCACCGCAGCAGGCAATCATTGCGTCGAGCGCGGTGGCTTCGTCAGCGCTATTCCAAGCTGCCAGAGTGGCGTTCACTGCAGGGCACGCTCCTTTGCGAGTTGCAGCAGAAACTCTTCAAGCAGGTTTGCTGCTACGCGGATTCTGTAGTCGGCGGTGGAGCGGATGTCGTCGATTGGCTGGGCCTCGGCAAGCAATGCGCTGCGGGCAGCCGCGATTGTTTCCTTTGTGATTGGCTGGCCGATCAGTGCGGCTTCAGCCTGATACAAACGCGTCGGGAAGGCAGCAAGGCTTGCGGCAGCGAGGCGAATCTCGCTGACAATGTGTTCCTCAAGGAGTGCCGTTGCGGCCAGTGCAACTTTTGAGATTGCCATGGCGCGCCGGGTTCCGACCTTACGCAGATAGTGCTTGTGGAGTTTGAAGCGCCGCGGCAAATGGACTGCGAAAAGCAGTTCATCCGCAGCGAGCACATTTCGTTTGTAGCCGGTATGAAACTTTGCGTAGGGGACACGGCGGCTGCCACGCTGCGAAACAATCTCGATCTGAGCGTCGTAGACAAGCAGTGCAGGCGAGGAGTCGGCGGCCGGCGAGCCGTTGACCAGGTTGCCGCCGAGCGTGGCGCGGCTCTGGTTGGCAATGGAGCCAATCCAGCTTGCCGATTTGGCGAGAAGCGGCAGCTCCGCTGCCAGGAGCGCGTGCGCTCGGAGGTCACGAAACGTTGCGCAGGCACCAATGGCGACGCTGTCCACAGTTGTCTCGATAAAACGCAGATCGGAAATGCCCCAAAGATTCAGGAGTTTGCGCGCACCGAGTCTGCCGGCAGCAAACGCGACCATCAGCTCGGTGCCTCCCGCGATGGGAGTCCACTCGCCGGGCGCTTCGGCGAGCAGCTTCAGCACCGCGGGCAGGCTGCCGGGCGCGATCAGCTCATGAGCTTCGGCATTACCGCGCATTGTGAGCCTTCTTTGCGGATGAATCAATGGTTTGCGATGCGCCGGCGATGACCGATTCGAAGATACGGATGAAGCCCGTGCAGCGGCACAGGTTTCCCGCGAGGCCCTCGCGAATTTCCGCCATGCTGGGGTGAAGATTGTTCTCGATCAATTGCGCGGCGGCCATCAACATGCCTGGCGTGCAAATTCCACATTGCGCGCCGCCGCAATCGAGGAATGCCTGCTGCAAGGGATGGAGCGTGCCTTTTGATGCGAGGCCTTCGACGGTTTGAACGTCAGCGCCCTCGACTTGCAGCAGAGGCACCAGGCAGCTATTGACCAGCTCGCCGTTCAAGCGCACGGAACAGGATCCGCACTCACCTTCACCGCAGCCTTCCTTGGTTCCGGTGAGTTGGAGATCCTCGCGCAGCACATCGATCAGGCGCTTCATCGGAGGCACCTCGACGGCGCAGTCCTTGCCGTTAACAGTGAAGCGGATGGTGGGCCAGGGAGTGTTCATAGGGATGCCGGCTCCTCGTGTGCCTGGCAAGCGGCGAACTCGGCGAACAAATCTTCAGGCAGCAGCGGTATCGAGTGGAAGCTGACGCCGGTGGCATCTTTGATGGCGTTTACGATGGCGGGTGCGGGCCCGTCGTGGGGCAACTCGCCGATGCCCTTTGCGCCGTAGCCGCCGTATTGGAAAGGAATCTCCTCAAAATAAACGTGAATCGGGGGAACATCTTCAGCGGTGGGAATGATGTAGTTGGTCATCTGATTGTTGGCCATGTGCCCATTTTGCAGCAGCACTTTTTCGTAGAGCGCATAGCCAATTCCCTGCGCGATACCGCCTTCGATTTGACCGGTGGCAAGCACGGGATTGAGAACGCGGCCGACCTCCTGCACCGCCCAGAACTCTTCGACTTCGGCGGAGAAGGTGACCATATCTACAGCTACTTGCGCCATGTGGATTGACCACGCATAGGAGGGGTAGGCCTCGCCTTGATATTTCTGATCGTCCCAGAAAATGCCGGGCGGCGCTTCGTATCGAACCAAAGAGACCACTTTGCCTTGGGCGGAGCGAAGACGATCGCAAGCCGCAAAGAATTGTTCGCGCGTAAAGTTTGTGCCGAGGCCGGCCTGATCGCGGAGCATGGCGACGAGTTGCTTACCTGCACGCTCAATGAGCCGGCCCACGACCATTACCGTGCGCGAGGCAACCGTGGGGCCGCTGTTGGGCACCAGGCCGGTATCCGCGGGAGCCATGACGACGTCGTCGTAGCCGATGCCGATGGCCTCGGCGGCAATCTGGGTGAGCACAGTGTTTGTGCCCTGGCCGAATTCGGTATTCGACACCAGCACACGCACTTTGCCTTCGGGCATCACATCGACTCCGGCGAGGGAGTTCAAAATGCGCTCCCCGGAACCGGTGAATCCGGAGCCGTGATAGAAACAGGCAATGCCGATCCCGCGCTTGACTTGGCTGGATGGATTTTCTCGTGCGAAGCGCGCACGCCGAGCGTTGTAGTCGCTTTCTTCGAGAACGCGATCGAGCAACTGATCCATGATGACCGGCTCGCGCATGAGTTGTTGTGTTGCGGTTGTGTCGCCTTGGTGAAGAAAGTTTCTTTTCCGCAGATCTACCGGATCGATGCCGACCGCGGTTGCAATCTCGTCCATGTGGCGCTCGACGGCGAAGATGGTTTGCGGGGCGCCAAAGCCGCGAAATGCGCCGTAGGGAACTGTGTTGGTGGCCCATGACCTGGCTCGAATACGCACGTGTGGACAGGAATATGGACCAGGCGCATGCAGGGTGGCGCGCGAGAGAACAGTCGCAGAGAGCGTGGCGTAGGCACCGCCGTCGGTGGCAATGTCGATGTCCATGGCCAGCAGCTTGCCGTCGCTGTCTAGGGCAGTGCGATGGCGCGTGCGCGAGGGATGGCGCTTAGTGGTAGCTGCCAGATCTTCCATGCGATCGTAGACCATCTTGACGGGATGACCGCTCTTCATGGCCAGCAAAGCGGCGTGGGAGGCGAGCGTGGAAGGATAGTCTTCCTTGCCGCCAAAGGCTCCTCCGGTCTCCGTTTGCACGACGCGCACTTTCTCGGCGGGCAGGTCGAATATCTTGACCAGTGTTTTATGCACGTAGTAAGGACATTGGAGGGAACCCCATACGGTTACGCCTTTTTCCGCGCTCCACTCGGCGATGATTCCGTTGTTCTCGATGTACAGATGCTCCTGCGCGCCAGTGCGGTACTCGCCTTCGACGATGTACGCGGCGCTTTGCCACACGGAATCGACGTTGCCCTTTTCAAGCGAAAAATCCTTGAGGAGATTGTCGCTGCCCCACACGACCTGATCGCGACGTTCACTTTCTTCGATGGTGAAGATGGGGGGGAGGGGGTCATATTCAATGCGCACGGCGTCTACGGCCTGACGCAGTTTGTGTTTGTCCGGATGGACGAGAAGAAGGATTGCTTCATCGCAATGATTGACTTGGCCATCGGCAAGGCAGGGCTGGTCGTCGACGATGAGCTGGATGCGGTTTTCGCCGGTAATGTCGGCGGCGGTGACTACAATGAATTCGCTCCAGTCAATGTTGCGATCAAAGCCGATGGAACGAATGAATCCGCGCGGAATTGTGCTGCGAACTGTCGCTCCGTACCACATTCCTTCGCGGACGATGTCGTCAATGTAGCGCGCTACGCCCAGCAGCTTGTCGATCCCCTCCTTGCGGGGGACTGGAGCGCCAACGATACGGGTTGTCGTCTTTGTGCTCATGTCTTGGGAGGACGCAATCGCTATACGGGTTGAGGCATAGCATACAACGACACGGCCAAGATTCAAAGCGGACGACTATGTGGCCAGGCGGGCCAGTGTGCGCGCGAGCACGTGCACGCCGCTGCCAATCCACTCGGGCGAAGCGTATTCGTCCGGGCGATGGCTCACTCCGCCGCGGCAGGGAATGAAGAGCATGGCCACTGGCGCGAAGCAGGAGACGAAAGATGAATCGTGGTAGGCACGGGCCACCATTTTCTTATACGTCTTGCCGGCCTCGATTGCGGAGGCTTCGAGCGCGGCAAGGATTTCCAGATCGCAGACCGTGGGCGGATCGGCGTTGACCAACTCCGTGGTTATCGCTACGCCGCGGCGGGCTGCAACTTCGGTGCATGCGCCGCGGAGCTTGTCGAGCACACTGTCGCGGCGTGCGCGGTCAATGTCGCGGATGTCGGTTTCGAGGCGGACACGCGAAGGGATGCTGTTGACGGCTCCGGGAAATACTTCGCAAACACCTACAGTGCCGACGGTGTCGATTGCGCCGGTTGATTTTGCCGCTGCTTCAAGCGCGAGGATCAGCTCCGCCGCGGCGGCAAGCGCGTCTTTGCGCCCGTGCATCAGTTTTCCGCCGGCATGACCGCCTTCGCCTTCGATAAGGATGCGCAGGCTCGCCGGTGCGGCGATGTGCGTCACCAAACCAACATCGAGCCCTTCGTCTTCAAGCAGCGGTCCCTGCTCGATATGCAATTCTACGAATTGATGGAAGCGTCCCTTGGGCAGCAGGACGGAATTGAGTGGTCCGGTGAAGCCGGCTTGCGTGCGTAACTCATCGAGGCCGCGCCCCTCCTTGTCACGCAGGGCAAGCGCTTGCTTTGGCGAGAGAACACCGGCCATCATGCGGCTGCCAAGGCAGCCTATGCCGAAGCGGGTTGGTTCCTCGGCGGTGAAGATTACCAGTTCGATCGAGCGGCGCGGCTTGAGACCAAGTTTCTGCAGGACGCGAATCGCTTCAAGGCCGCCGAGCACGCCGACGCACCCATCGTAGAGTCCAGCGTTGGGGATGGCGTCAATGTGTGAGCCGGTTCCGATGGGGGGGAGGGATGGGTCGCTGCCCTGCCAGCGGGCAAAGGTGTTGCCGATGGCGTCCTGACCAATGGTCAGTCCCGCTGCTTCGCAGAGGGCTTTGACGTAGGCGCGGCCGCGCATGTCCGCTTCGCTGAAGACGACGCGCGTGACCACGGGTGGGTTGGCCTCGGAGATTTGGCCTAGAGTGATTAGTTCGGCGATGAGCGAGTCGATGGAGAGTTGCGGTTGATTACTCATGGATCACGCTCCGAGTGGATGCCTGCGCCAGTCTTTGTATATGAGGTATTTTGCCGGGTGCTTTCCAAGGGCGCCAAACCATTGCGGGCAATAGGGGCCTATCCAGATGAAATCGCCAGCTTCGACCGGATACCAGGAGTCGCCGAGGCGATAGATGCCGCCGCCCTCGAGCATGAGCAGGCCGTGCTCCATGACATGAACCTCGACCAAGCTGAGGGCGGCGCCGGGATCGTAGGTCATGGTGTTGACGGCGAAGTCGTAAGCGGGCCCGTCGGGCATGAGGGGGCAGACGCGCAACGATTTGTCGCCCATCAGCGGTACGGGCGTGACAGCGGATTCATTGCCGACGACGATCTGCGGAGCTGCCGCGCCGGACTGCGGCTCGCAGACTTTTTCAATTACCGCGGCACGCGCAGCGGATCGTGCGCGCACGGTGTGGGGCGCGCCTTGGGGGATAAAAGCGAATCCGCCGGGAGCCAGGACGTGGGTTTTGCCGGTTACCTTCAGTTCGAGTTTGCCGGATAGGACGTAGAGGAAGCGTTGAGCGGGGGCGGGGGGCAGTGTGCCGCCTTTGGCAAACTCGGCGGTCATCTGCGTGAAGCGTGCGCCCAGTTGTGGGGCGGCGTGGATGATGAACTCAACGCCTTCTGCGCCGGGAAGGGGCGTACGGATGAAAGTGTCCGGGGTTTGAAGCAGGTGATCGGGCTTGAGACTGCTTCGAGTTGAACCGAGGTGGTGCATTTGTGACCTCGCAGGGAGTTTCGTTGTTCGATTTTAGCGAATCTCGACGGAAAGGCGCTCAAGAAACGCTGGGGCTATGCGCAAGGCGGCTTCGACGTCTTCATTCAGGACGGATTCGGCGGGATGGTGACTGATGCCGCCGGGGCTGCGCAGGAAGAGCATTGCGGTGGGGACGCGGGCGGCCATGACCATTGCGTCGTGACCTGCGCCGCTGGGCATTTGCCGGGCGGGTTTTCCGGTTGCCTCGATTGCGTCGGTGAGAAATGAGGTGAGGCGCTCGTCCATGGGTACGGCGGGCTGATTCATCTGGTCAGTTCGGTGAAGGGTGAGGCCGCGGCGTTGGGCGATAGCGTTTGCGCTGTCGATTAGTGTCTTTACCGAGGCTGCGCGGATGGGATCGTGCGGATGGCGGAGGTCGAGGCTCAGGAGCGCCGAGCCTGGAACTACGTTTCCGGCGTTTGGCTCGACGATGACTTTGCCGACGGTTGCGACGAGGCCCTCAGTGGCCAAGGCAAGCTTCTCAACCTGGGCGATCCATTCCGCGGCTGCGGCGAGTGCGTCTCTGCGCAGGTGCATGGGTGTGGTACCGGCGTGGTTGGCCTGGCCCGTGAACTGGAGGGTGAGGCGCGACTGGCCGACAATGGCAGTGACGACGGCGAGGCTTAGCCCTTCAGACTCCAGAACCGGGCCTTGCTCGATGTGGATCTCGACAAATGCTGCCGCGCTTGCATCCAGCGGAGCCTCGTCGATGAGGGTTGGATCAAGGTCGAAGGCGCGAATGGCGGCTCGAAGACTGAGGCCGTCAGGATCTTTGCAATCGAGGAGGGCCTGATCGAAGCGTCCGGCGACGGCGCGGCTGCCGATGAAGGGCACGCCGAAGCGAACGCCCTCCTCCTCGGAGAAGGCAATCACCTCGATGGCGAGTGGAAGCTTGAGTTCTCTGGCGATCTGAACCCATTCGATGGCCATGACCACGCCGAGCACGCCGTCGAATGCGCCGGCATCGGGAACCGTGTCGATGTGCGAGCCGAGGATGAGCCGTTTGCTTTGTGCGCCGGGAGGGCTCCAGAGGCCGCGCAGATTGCCGACCGCATCGACGTGCACGGTCATGCCGATGGTCTCCATGCGATTGCGAAGGTGGGCGTGCACGTCGCGTACTGGCGGCGTGAGAAACCGGCGGGTGATGCGGCCGGGCTCTTCACTCATGGCAGCGATGCGGCGACATTCTGCGATGACGTGGAGGGCTCGATCTGTCATGGGCGCACCAGTTCCGTTCCGCGCGCTGTGCCTGTGAATTTGTCCGCGCTGTAGATTTGCTGACCGCGCAGCCAGGTCTCGAGGACGCGGCCTTGCAACCTTGCACCGAGGTACGGAGAGAGCTTGTGGCGAAAATGGAGATGCTGCTCCGTAACGGTCCATTCAGCGTCAGGATCGAAGACAGCAAAGTCCGCATCTGCGCCTACGACGAGGGTGCCTTTGCGTCCAGAGAGGCCGGCCAAGCGAGCAGGCGCAGCAGACATCCACTGGGCAATATTTTCGATGTCTGAGTTGGGGGCGAAGTTGCGGTGTTGCATGGCTGTCCACAAGACTGGCAGAGCCAGGCCAAGGCTCGCGATTCCTCCCCAGGCGAGATCCCAACGGCCTTCTTCGCGCCGCTTCATCGCCGGCGGACAGGGCGAGTGGTCGGTTGCGACCATGTCGATGAGGCCGGTGCGGAGCGCGTCCCACAAGGCTTCGCGGTTGGCGGCGCTGCGAATGGGCGGCGCGCATTTGAACTCGGTGGCACCGTCGGGAATTTGCTCGGCGGCGAACCAGAGGTATTGGACGCAGGTCTCGACGGTGATGGGCAAGCCGCGTTGGCGCGCATTGGCAAGCAGCGGCAGTGCGCTGGCACTGGCGAGATGCACGATATGGATTGGTGTGCTGAACTCCTCGGCGAGACAGATGAGCAGGGCGATGGCTTCGACCTCGGCGGCGTCGGGGCGCGAGGCCAGATAGGTTGAATATTTTCTCCAATCGGCGTGGGAGGTGTTGAGTTTTTTTGTGGCGGCTTCGACAGGGCCTGCCAACTCAGCATGGACCAGAAGCGGCAGGCCGGTGCCGCGCAGATTGGCGAGCGCGAGGCGCAGGTCGGCTTCATCGACCCACGTGAAGCCGTCGATGCCGGAGTGAATGAGAAAGCATTTGAATCCGGGAATGCCTTGCTGTGCGAGTGGTAATAGTTCATTCGCATTGCCGCGGACAACACCACCCCACGTTGCCCAGTCGACCCAGGTTTGGCCGCGCGCGGCGTTTCGCTTGGCGTCGAGGGCGTTTACATCGATGGTTTCGGGCATGCAGTTGAGTGGCATGTCGACGAGCGTGGTTACTCCGCCTGCTGTGGCTGCCTGCGTGGCGGTTTGAAAGCCTTCCCACTCGGTGCGGCCGGGCTCGTTGATGTGGACATGCGAATCGACGAGGCCGGGCAAGAGGAGAGAATCGCCGAAGTCGCGGAGGTTGGAGTTGGGCGGGATTTCACTCCAACCTTGCACCGAAGCGATGCGGCCGTTCTCGACCAGCAGAGCGGCGGGAGCCAGACCTTGCGGTGTTAGAACGCGGGTTGAGCGAAATGCCTGCGCCATCGTATGTTTACTTTCTCCCTTGGAGCAGGTTGAGGGCAAGCTTGCAGGGCGGAGAGAATGGGGTTTCGACCTGGACTTGAGGGTTGGGATGCTGCTGCGCGAAAGGGGGCAATTTGGGCCTGCAAGGGGGCTGTTTCGGGGAAATTATTGCGATAAAAACGTCGAAAAACGTCGTTGACGCCGAGGCTCGTCTTGCCTGGAAGCCCTTGTTTTTGTGCGCGTTAGGAGGTAAATATGGCTAGTTGTCCGTGACTAGATGGTAACGGGCCTTCTCGGCGTAACAGGTTTATTTTCTGCTGGTTGGAGGATACCTCACAGTTTCACAGGGAATAGGGGGGAGGGGGTAGGGGAAAACAGGGACTGAGGGACTGGGGGATGGGTTTGGATGGAGATTGAGCGAGCATAGACTCATTGTGCGCCAAGGTGGGGTAATGATCGGCAAGGCGCTGGGACGGTGAAGGGCTTGCGCGCTGCTGCGGTTGGGCTCGGCAGGCAGGGATCTTGGCCGGCTTTGATCTGCGTGGTTCTATAGACTATGGTCAAGTGGTCGGTTTTTGCTGGAGGGGTTATGTTGCTTGGACAGTCGATTGTGAATGGGGAAGCTTGCAAGGGAAATGGAACGGGCTTTCATGGGTCGGAGCCGGCTACGGGGGCTCAGCTTGAGCCAGTTTACCGGTCGGCGTCGGTGGAGGATGTGGACCGGGCGGCGCGGTTGGCGGATGACGCCTTTGGGATCTACAGCAAGCTGCCGGGCGCGGCGAGGGCTGGATTTTTGAGGCACATAGCTGCCGGCCTTGAGGCGATTACGGCGGAAGTGGTGGACCGGGCGCACCAGGAAACGGCGCTGCCGAAGGCTCGGTTGCAGGGCGAGGTGGGGCGGACGGTGGGCCAGCTGCGGCTGTTTGCGCAGGTGGTTGAAGAGGGCTCATGGGCGATGGCGCGGATTGACCCGGCGATGCCGGAGCGGAAGCCGCTGCCGAGGGCCGATATTCGCTCTGTGCTGCGGGCGCTGGGGCCGGTGGCGGTGTTTGGGTCGAGCAATTTTCCGCTGGCGTTTTCTGTGGCGGGCGGGGATACGGCATCTGCACTTGCGGGCGGGAATCCGGTGATTGTGAAGGCACATTCGGCGCATCCGGGAACGAGCGAGATGGTGGGGCAGGTGATTGCGCAGAGCGTGAAGGAATGCGGACTGCCGGCGGGGACGTTTGCGCTGATCTTCGGTTCGGGATCGGTGGTGGGGTCGGCGCTGGTGGAGCATCCGAGCGTGAAGGCGGTTGGGTTTACGGGATCGCTGTATGCGGGCACGGCTCTGATGAAGCTGGCTGCGGCGCGGCCGGAGCCGATTCCGTGCTTTATGGAGATGAGCAGCGTGAATCCGGTGATTGTGCTGCCGGAGGCGCTCAAGACGCGCGCGGCGCAGATTGCCGAGGGGTTGTTCGGGTCGTTCACGCTGGGCGTGGGGCAGTTTTGCACGAAGCCGGGGCTGATTTATTTGCCTCTGGATGAGAATGCGGACGCGCTGGTGGCGGGACTTGCGGAGCGCGTCGAGAAGGCTGGAGCCGCTCCGATGCTGACGGCGGGGATTCACAAGAGCTACAAGCAACTGGTGGCGGAGCGGGAGAAGACGGGCGGGGTGAAAGTGGTTGCCAAGGCCTCGCCGGAAGTTGCGGGCACGGTGAATGCGCCACCGGCGCTGTTTGAGGTGAGCGGGCGAGACCTGCTGCGGGAGCCGAAGCTGGCCGAGGAGATTTTTGGTCCGAGCACACTGGTGATTCGCTATCGGAATCGCGAAGAGCTGGTTGAACTGGCGCAGGCGCTGGAAGGACAACTGACGGCGACGCTGCACGGGACCGAGGCGGATATTGCGGCGGCGGGCGATCTGGTTGCGATTCTGGAACGGAAGGCGGGGCGACTGGTGGTGAATGGGTTTCCGACGGGAGTGGAAGTTTGCCACGCGATGGTGCATGGCGGACCGTATCCGGCGACGAGCAACAGCCGGACGACTTCAGTGGGGACGCAGGCGATTTACCGGTTTGCGCGGCCGGTTTGCTATCAGGATTTTCCTCAGGCGGCGCTGCCGGATGAGTTGAAGAATGAAAATCCGCTGGGGATTTTGCGGCTGGTGAACGGGGTCTATACGCGGGACGCGGTTTAGGCGGCTATGAGCTCTTGGCTTTTAGCAGCCGGCATTTGAATTTTGCGGGGGATGTTCCAACGGCCGTCGCTCAAATTGAGGCAGTGCTATGAATTTAGTCCGTCGCCCGATTGGGGTGTGGGTTGTCTCGGTTCTTTACTTTGGGGTGGGGGCGACGGCATTTGTCGTCAACTTCCCCAAACTGATGGCGCTTCAACCGGACAGTATTTGGGTCGAGCTAACGGAGCTGCTGGCTGTTATTGCGGGAGTCTTCCTGTTCCGCGGGCAAAACTGGGCGCGTTGGCTGGCTGTGGCGTGGATGGCTTTTCACGTGGCGATCAGCTTTCCGGCAGTCCGTCTGGTTGTGGTGCATTCCATCCTCCTCGCGTTGATTGCGTGGGCTCTGTTTCGCGCGGATTCGCGGCGATTTTTCTCGGCTGCTAACCGGAACGACGATTAGCGCAAGATCGCCCAGGCGCGTTTGATTGGAGTCGTCGGCACCTGCTCGCTCGTCACGGCGGGGCGAAGTTGCTGGCTTCTGAGGGGAATGCAGGCAAGGATGGGGCACACAGTTCCTCTTCAGAAATTTGATCATCGCTTTTCTGTTGCCCCAATCGGCTACTCTGAAAATACGTGATGCCTGATTGGATAGTCTCGGAATGCTGCGCGGCTCGATGCAAAGGGTTCCGATGAAGGGGCATGTCTCGGACCTGACCGCGATTTTTTTCGCGGTCTTTGGCTTTACCTGCTGGGTGCTGGGCGATAGCTGCGTGAAGTGGGTTGGGCAATACGGTCTGCCACCGCAGGAGATTGTTGCGTTCATGGGTTTCTTCATGGCGCTGACTCTGGCGGTGCAGGCCGCTGTGCGGCGCAGCGTTGGGAATCTGCGTCCGCACTCAGCGCTGCGGCAGGTGCTGCGCGCGATGCTGGACATGACAAACAATGTCTGCGTGGTGATTGCGCTACGGCATCTTTCGCTGACGATGTTCTACATTCTTGTGTTCACGTCGCCGCTGGTGATCTCGCTGCTTTCGGCGGGCTTTCTTGGCGAACGCATTTCGGGGAAGAAGGCGGCCGCGCTGCTGGTTGGATTTTGCGGCGTGGTGGTTGCGGTGGCTCCGTGGAGCCATGCGAATCATGTGGATCTGATTGGCGTGGTGAGTTGCTTTGTGTGCGTGAGCTGCTTTTCGGTAAATATGGTTTGGTCGCGCGTGCTGACGCGAACGGAGACGCCAGAGAGTCTAGCCTTCTGCTCTGGCGTGGTGACAGCGGTGGCCGGTTTGGCGCTTACTGGAATGCACCCGCAGCCGCTGACGCCGACGCTGTGGGTGGCGATGGGGATGATGGGCGCCTTCTGCGCAGCGGGCACACTGAGCTTCTACGTGGCCGTGAAGCACACGTCGGCCGGGAACGTTTCTCAGTATCACTACACGCAGTTGCTGACCGGCTCGTTGATCTCGTATCTGGTGTGGCATGACAAACCGGGCCTTCCGCTGCTGGTTGGTGGAGCGCTGATTATTGGCTCGGGGCTGGTGATTGCGCTGGGAGCGCGCAACGCGCAGCCGGTGCTGCTGCCCGACATCGCGATCCGATAAACCAGCCTGGCCCGCTTGGCGTGGTTCGCTGCAGCGTTCCGGCCCTGGGCTAACACTCGCTAAGCCCTCCTCTCGAAAGCTGCGTTGAATTCCGCGAACTGGGCATCGCCCTGGTTCGGCCAGCTATTATTTCGGGGTTGGAAATGAACGGGGTAAAGCCCGATTGAAATTTGCGTGCGGAGGAGAAGGATGAGCAGGTCAGAGTTGGACTCGCAGTTTGGAAAGATGAATCGGCGGAAGTTGTTGGGCGGAGGGGCTGCTTTGATTGGCGGCGTACTGGCTGAAGCCGCGTTGCCAACGGCGAAAGCCTTTGGGCAGGAGAAGAGCGCGCATGAGGGTTCGAAGGCTGCAATGGGCGCGCGGTCTGCGGTGGCTCCGAATATGGACCCACCGGTGGTGGAAGTGACGGGCGGAAAAATTCGCGGATTTCGGGATGGAAAGACGACGGTGTTTTTGGGGATTCCTTACGCCGAGGCGGAGCGGTTTGAGCTGCCGAAGCCGGTTGCGGCGTGGGAGGGCGTGAAGAGCGCGCAGGCCTGGGGGCCGGTGTGCCCGATTGTGAACATGACGAAGACGGGGCCGGATGAGTTTGTGTTTCCGCATCGGTATTGGGTGGAGAACGAACACTGCCAGGTTTTGAATGTGTGGACGCAGAGCCTTTCTGGCGGGGCGAAGAAGCCGGTGATGGTGTGGATGCATGGGGGCGGATTTACAAACGGCTCGTCGATGGAAGGGTATGCCTATGACGGGAAGAACCTGAGCGAGTTTGGCGATGTGGTGGTGGTGAGCATGAATCACCGGCTGAACATTATCGGGACGCTTGATCTTTCGGCGTACGGGCCGGAATACGCGCAGTCGCGCTACACGGGGACTGCGGATCTTCTAGCTTCGCTTGAGTGGGTGCGGGACAACATTGAGAAGTTTGGCGGCGATCCTGGGAACGTGACGCTGTTTGGGCAGTCGGGTGGGGGAAGCAAGGCTGCGCGGATGATGCATACGCCGACGGCAAAGGGGCTGTTTCACAAGGTCGTGTGCGAGAGCGGCGGTTTTGAATCGCTTGCGGGCCAGGACCCGGCGAAGAACGTTGAGACTGCACAGAGGATTGCGGCGGTGACGCTGGAGAATCTGAAGCTGACGGGCGATGAGATCGACAAGCTGAAGGTTGTTCCTTTTCCTGAGTTGATTGCGGCGGGGGACGCTGCGCTCAAGACGGTGGCGAAGGAGACAGGCGCGGTGCGGGCGATGTGGAATGTTTATGCGGACGACAAGTACATTACGCGCGACTTTTGCGACTGGTCGAGCGGGATTCCGTTGATGCTTGGCAACGTGTTCAGCGAGATGCGGGGGAACCTGGCATCGGGCGAGGACAAGAACGCGTGGAGCACGGAAGAAGTGGAGAGACGGCTGACGGACGCTTACGGAGACAAGAAAGATGCGGTTGTGGCTGCGTTCAAGGAGGTGTTTCCGCACAAGAAGGTGCAGGACGTACTTTTCTTCGCGGTTCCGACACCCGATGCCCTGGTGGCGAAGCGCGAGGCTGGAACGGCGAAGGTTTACAACTATCTGTTCACGTATGAGTACCCGGTGAACGGAGGCACGACGGCGTTCCATTGCTCGGAGCTTGCGTTTGTGTTTCATAACCTGCATGAGCCGCAGGTGCGGGTTGGCACGGGCGATGCCGCCGCGGGATATGCGCTGCAGGATAAGGTGTCGCGGGCGTGGATCAACTTTGCACGGACGGGGAATCCCTCGCAGGCGGGCCTGGAGTGGAAGCCGTACGCGAAGGGAGACCAGGAGTCGATGGTATTTGACACGACGAGTGGATGCCGGAATCTGCACTACGAAAGATTTCAATCGCTTCTGCCCAAGCAGGTGGGGTTTGGCATCTTCAGGAGGGCGTAGCAGAACGGCGGCAGGCCGGATTTGTGAGTGCGTGGATGTTGAGAAACCATGCTTTTGCAGGCACGCTAAAACGCCAGCTTGCGGTGCGTGCCAGCTGCCTGTGATTGCACCGGCTCGGTTTGTGGTGCGAAGCCACCGGGGCTACACTGATGCCGTGCGTTTTGCGAGGTTTCTATTGACGATCAAGAGGGCGATCATTATCGGCGTTCTCTGCCAGCTCACAGTTTCCGCTTTCGCCGCAAGCCGCGTGACTGTCGATCAGCTGAACCGCCTGGTTACTTCCAGTCGCGGAAAACGAGACGCCAAAATTGCGTCGCGCCTATCCGGGCTTGAACTGAGAGAGCGGTTGAGCGCCGCGAAACTCGCGGCTCTGGAAGCGGCGCTCCCCGGGCCGGCGTCCCGCCGAGCGCTCGTGTTGATCGCAGATCAAGCGACGTTTCTCAATCCGCCTCCGGCAGAAATTCCTAATGATCCGGCGCCCAGTTTCGAGCAGCAACGCGAGATCGTGGCGAAGGCCGTTGCCTATGTCGGCGCGACTCTTAGCAGGCTCCCGAATTTCTTTGCGCTTCGCGATACGATCCACTTTGAAGACACGCCACCGGGCTTACAGATCGGCTCAACGAGCGGCAATATGGTCCCATACCAGCCGCTGCATCCAGTCAGCCGGACCAGTGTGACGGTGCTTTACCGTGACGGCCAGGAAGTTGTGGAGGCAGCAGGAAAAGAACAAGCCGCCGCAGCGGTGGAAAGTGTCGGGCTGGCGACGTTTGGCGAATTTGGCCCTATCCTCGCCACCGTCCTAAGCGACCTGCCGCGAGGCAAGATGGAGTGGAGTCACTGGGAGCAAGGCGCTTCCAAGCCGGTAGCGGTGTTTAGTTTCACGGTGCCCAGGGCCGCGTCGCATTACCAGGTCCGGTTCTGCTGCGGAGACGCTCGTGCTTTTAAGCAGTATTCCGGTTATCACGGCGAAATTGCGATTAACCCGGTAGATGGAACCGTTCTGCGCCTGACCGTCATCGCCGATCTTGGCAAAGACGATCCCATCCGCATGGCGGAGCTCATGGTGGAGTACGGCCCAGTTGAGTTGGGGGGGCAAACGTACTTCTGCCCGGTCAGAAGCGTCTCCGTCTCTATCGCCCCGGAGCTTTCGAACGACAAGAACGCCAGACGTTTTGGTTCGATGAATGGGAATCCAATGGTTGTTCCACGAGACATCCTGGCGGATTTCCCGCTGCAAACCATGCTGAACGAAGTTGTCTTCGATCACTATCACCTCTTTCACTCTGAGGCGCGCATCCTGTTGGGAGAGAACTCAGCGTCTGCATCGGCCCCAGCGACAGTCGCAAATTCTCCAGCCGCGCCCGTCGAATCACCCACCTCAATTCCAGCAGTGAAGCCGGTACCAGCCAGCGAAAATCCTGCGCCGGTTGCATCCGCCGCGGGCGTTGTCGCCACAGCAAAGGAGACGGCTTCCGTGGTATCGAACAGCGGCGTCCCTCCTGCCATTGCAGCGCCGCCTGCTGCGCCCTCGATACCGGAGATCAGCTTTGTCTCGCCTTCAGATCTCACACAGACACCGGCTTCCCTTGCCTCCGAACCCACCGCGCCGGGATTTTCTTTGCGCGTAAGTACCCGCCTTGTTGACGTCGGCGTGACGGCGTACGACAAGAAGGGCCGGCCCATTGCAGACCTCACGCGCGACGATATTTCGGTTTCCGACAATGGCAAAAAACAGGTCATCCGCTCATTCAGCCGCGCATGCGCCGAATCGGCAGAGCCGGTGACTTCCACAACCGCAGGTCAGACCGATCTATACTCCAATCGCCTCACCACAATGGGCAGCGAAAAGCTTGCAGGTTCTTGCTCCCCGGAGAGTTCGACTGTTGTCCTGCTCGACGCAACCAGCCTGGGCATTGCCCATTTCACACGCGTCCGCGAGCAGATCCTCAAGTTCCTAGACCGACTTCCCGCTTCCACGTCGGTCGGCATCTACGTGCGGACCGGGGACGGATTTCGCGTTCTGGGCGAAGGAACCGCCAATCATGCCGAGTTGAGTTCTGCGCTCCGAGGATGGATGCCGGACGACCAGGAACTTGCACCCGCGCGGAAGGAGGCAAAGCGCAATCTGCAACTGGCTGAGGCAGCACAAACCGCCGGCGACATGAATTACATGAACGGAGCCATAGGCGGAAGCGCCAGCGGAACGCAGAACGTCTCGTCTGTCTGGGAGATTCCTGGCGGAGGTTCAAGTGAGCAAGTCGATCCCAGCCTGATGAAGGAAGACAGTGACAGGACTCGCCGGTTACTTATCGTATTAAGTGCGGTCGCGGCGCATATGAGCGCCATTCCCGGGCACAAGAACCTTGTATGGCTTGCCGGCGACAACGTGCTGGCGGATTGGACGGAACAGACGGCCGGAAGCAGCAACGGCCCCTATAGTCTTGCCAGCGCAGCGATGAGCACTCAGGAAGCGCTGAACGACGCTCGTGTCAGCCTGTATCCGTTGGATGCTTCTCAGATTGAGACTGCGGCAATTGACGCGAGCCCGCAGGATGACGGCGTTCATTTTTCTCCACCAGTCCAGGACAAGATTCCAAACAGTTCGATGGACGATGCGTCCAGTCTCTCGGGCGAAGGCGCGAGCGCAGGATTGCGGCAGAATCTCCATTCCGTTCATGGCGCATTCCAGCGGATGGCCGAGGCCACCGGAGGGCGAACGTTCGCCAAGTCAGAGAGTGTTGTCGCCGGTCTGATCAGCGTGGTTGAGGACGGCCAGGCTACTTACCTTCTAAGTTTCACTCCCAGCGGTCCGCCGGATGGTAAGTATCACCGGCTGACGGTCGCTGTGCCAACACGGCGTGGAATCAAATTACTTTATCGCGCCGGCTATCTCTATGGCAAAGAACCAACCACGCTGAAGGATCGATTCCGTGAGGCGATTTGGCAACCCCTTGACACAACCGAAATCGGTCTCAAGGTTCAACGGGAGTCTGCTTCGGCTGGTTCCGCTGTGACACTCAACATTGCCGCCAGCGACATCGGCCTTGTGCAGAAAGGCAGTCGATGGACTGGCAAGCTCGATATCTTTCTGGTGCAGCGCGATCAGGCGGGAAGGCGCGCCGAAGTGAAGGAGACAACGCTGGCTCTCGATTTGAAACCCGCCACTTACGAAAAGGTCCTGCATGATGGGATTCCGTTTGACCAGTACTTCAACAGCAAACAGGACTCCGGAATTGTGCGCATCATTGTGGTCGATGAAAACTCCGGTCGCATCGGATCGATTACTCTGCCGGCTGCAACCGGAAGCGTGAATCGATAGCACCTGTCTCCACCTTTGGGTGGCTACAAAGAGCGGCATCGTGCATTGGTGAGAAGAGAAGGCGCAACCCAGAGGTGGACTGGGTAGAGGCCTGACAACCGCCAATTTTAGTCGCGGGCGATTGACAATCAATTCGGCAGTTCCTATTTCAAAAGCATTCTCGCGCGGCTTTATGCGGTTGTTTGCGGATTTTGTGCGGGCTTTGCGGTGCGGAGGGTGAAGATGATTGCGGCGGCGATTAAGAGGGAGATGGACATGGAGAGGAAGCCGGCGCGGGCGTTGCCGGTTACGGCCTGGAGCCAGCCGACGAGCCAGCTGCCGGCGAATCCGCCGAGTGCGCCGAAGGTGTTGATGAGGGCCATGACTTCTCCGGCGACGGACTTTGGGAGCATTTCGGGGACGATGGCGAAGAAGGGTCCGTAGGGTGCGTACATGGCTCCGCCGGCGACGATGAGGGAGATGTAGGAGAACCAGAAGTTGGTGCCGGAGAAGGTGTAGGAGGAAAACAGCGCGACGCCGGAGAGCAAGAGGAAGGGCCAGACGAAGGCTTTGCGGTTGAGGACGCGGTCAGAGAAATACGCGACCAGGAGCATGAGGACTACGGCGAGAAGAAAGGGCGCGGCACTGAGCAGGCCGATGGTTTCGATGCCGCGGGCTGAGCCGGACTGGATCATCTCCGGAATCCAGAGGACGAGGCCGTAGACGCCGAAGCTCCAGAAGAAATATTGGACGCAGAGGAGAATGACGCTGGGGACGCGGAGTGCGGAGGCGAGGTTGCGGTGGGGAGGGAGCGCGGTTTGCTCGCGCTCGAGTTCGGCTTCGAGATGTGCGCTGGCGGCCTGGCTGAGCCATGTGGCCTGGTGAGGGCGGTCGCGTGCGATGACGATCCATACGAAGGCCCACAGGACGGAGGGGATGCCTTCGAGGATGAAGGTCCATTGCCAGCCAACGGCGTGGATGAGGAAGCCGGTGACGGCGGCCATCCACATGACGGTGACGGGATTGCCGAGAATGAGGATGGCGTTGGAGCGGGACCGCTCCTGGCGGGTGAACCAGTTGGTGAGCAGGATGAGCATGGAGGGGAAGATGAGGCTCTCTGCGATGCCGAGGAGCGTGCGGTCGACGACGAGAAGCCAGTAGTCGCGGATGACGCCGGTGAGCCCGGAGAGGACGCCCCAACTGATGAGCGCGAAGAAGATGAGGCGGGTTGCGCTTTTGCGCTGCGCGTAGGCAGCGGCGGGGACCTGGAAGAGAAAATAGCCGAGAAAAAATACGGAGCCGAGAAAGGCTGCGCGGGCTTCTGTGATGTTGAGCGAGCGTGCGAGGCCTGCGGCTGCGCCGAAGCCGAAGTTGGAGCGGCCAAGGTAGGCGAGGCTGTAGGTGAAGAAGACGACGGGCATGAGGAACAGCCAGCGGCGTCGGAGTTGGCGAGGCGGTGTGGGGGATGGGCGGGAGACTAGCGGGAACTCGTCAAGACTCGTCATGGGGCACACAAGCGTTATAGCATCTCTGAGTGTGCGGGCTCCAATGAGCCGGCGGTCACTATACTTGATGGGCAGTTGAAAGGGTCAGATTATTTCAAACATATCGCTCTCTTCGGTGTTGGAATCGGCTGACGCCGGTTTATTGAATGTGGCTACGCATGCGGCGGGCCCGGCGGGGCTGCTGCCGCTGACGGCAGAGATGCTGCTGACGGAGCCCTCGGGAAATTTGTTTGGGCTGACGCAGAACGCGGGAATGGGTTGGGCGCCGAATCGGCTGCTGGACCCGGAGTTTTTGATTTTGAGCACGCATGGCGGGTTGCGCGCGGAAAATGGCGATGCGATTGCGCTGGGGTTTCATACGGGGCACTGGGAGGTCGGCCTGCTGGTGGCCGAGGCTGCGCGGGAGATGAAGGCACTGCGCGCGGTTCCGTTTGCCGGAGCGTGCACGGACCCGTGCGATGGGCGGACGCAGGGGACGGCGGGGATGCTGGACTCGCTGCCATACAGGAATGACGCGGCGATTGTGCTGCGGCGGCTGATGCGCTCTCTGCCGACGGGCAAGGGCGTGATGGGGATTGCGACGTGCGACAAGGGGCTGCCGGCGATGATGATGGCGCTAGCAAGTTCGGGGCGCAAGCCGGCGGTGCTGGTGCCGGGCGGTGTGACGCTGCTGCCTGAATCGGGCGAGGATGCGGGGAAGGTGCAGACGATTGGCGCTCGCTACGCGCAGGAGCAGATCACGCTGGAGTATGCGGCGGAGGTTGGATGCCGTGCGTGCGCTTCTCCGGGCGGAGGGTGCCAGTTTCTGGGGACGGCGGCGACGTCGCAGGTGGTTGGAGAGGCGCTGGGACTGGCGCTTCCGCACACGGCGCTTGCTCCTTCAGGGCAGCCGATCTGGCTGGACGCGGCGAAGCGCTCGAGCAGGGCGCTGCTGCGGCTGCACGAGCTGGGCATTGGGACTGAGGATGTGCTGACGCAGGCTGCGCTGCGGAATGCGATGGTGTTGCATGCGGCGTTTGGGGGGTCGACGAATTTGCTGCTGCATATTCCGGCGATCGCTCATGCGGCAGGGTTGCGGCGGCCGACGGTGGACGATTGGACGGAAGTGAATCGCGAGGTGCCGCGGCTTGTGGATGCTCTGCCGAATGGTCCGCGGGGATTTGCGACGGTGCAGGTGTTTCTGGCGGGCGGGGTGCCGGAGGTGATGCTGGAACTGCGCGCGGCGGGGCTGCTGGATACGACGGTGAAGACGGTGAGTGGCGAGTCGCTGGATGCGTGTCTGGACTGGTGGAAGGACAGCGAGCGGCGGCGGGAGTTGCGGCGAGTTCTTAAAGAGCGCGATGGAATTGATGCGGACGATGTGATCATGTCGCGCGAAAGCGCGCGCGAACATGGGCTGACTTCGACGATTTGTTTTCCGGTGGGGAATCTTGCGCCGGAGGGATCGGTGATCAAGAGCACGGCGATCGATCCGTCGCTGGTGGGGGAGGACGGCGTCTATCGGCATGTGGGTCCGGCCAGGGTTTTTATCACGGAAGAAGCGGCGATCAAGGCGATCAAGAGTGGCGATGTGGCGAGGGGCGATGTGATTGTGCTGATCTGCGGCGGGCCGGCGGGCGCGGGGATGCAGGAGATTTATCAGATTACGGCGGCGCTGAAGCAACTGCCGCATTGCAAGCATGTGGCGGTGCTGACGGATGCGCGGTTCAGCGGGGTTTCGACGGGCGCTTGCCTTGGGCACATTTCGCCGGAGGCGCTTGCGGGCGGGCCGATTGGGAAGGTTCTGGAAGGCGACCAGATCGAGATTGTGATCGATCGTAAGACGCTCGCTGGGACGGTGGACCTGGTGGGCGACGCTGCTGCGAGCTTTGGAGCGGAAGAAGGATCGCGGCAACTGCGCGAGCGAAAACCGCGGGCGGATTTGAAGCCGCATCCGCAGCTGCCGGAAGACACGCGCCTGTGGGCGGCACTGGTTGAGGCCAGCGGTGGCGTGTGGGGCGGGTGCATTTACGACGTGGACAAGATTGTTTCGAAACTGGAGAGGACGAATTGAAACTTTATCGCACTGGCAACGGAAATTTTGTAGAAGAAGGCGGCAGTTACTATCGCATTCCGGAACTTTCCTGGGATGCGATTGTGAACCATGAGGATGTGCATGCGTATCTTCATGCGATTGTGAAGATGGGCGGAGCGGCGCAGGATTTTTCTTCTGCGCAGTTGCTGGCGCCGATTGGCGATCAGGAAGTGTGGGCGGCGGGGGTTACGTATTATCGAAGCCGGAGCGCGCGGATGGAGGAGTCGAAGTCTGCCGGGGGCGGGGACTTTTACGATCGTGTTTACTCGGCGGAACGGCCGGAGCTTTTCTTCAAGTCGACGGCGAGCCGGGTGGCGGGGCCGGGGAGTGCGGTGCGGATTCGCAGCGATTCGAATTGGAATGTGCCGGAGCCGGAGCTGACGCTGGCGATCAACAACCGCGGGCAGATTATCGGCTACACGGTTGGGAACGATATGAGCTCGCGCGATATTGAGGGAGAGAATCCGCTTTATTTGCCGCAGGCCAAGGTGTACGACCGCAGTTGTGCGCTGGGGCCGTGCATTCTGGTTACGCCTGAGCTGCTAGCGGCGACAACGCCGATTCGTCTGGAGATTTTACGCGCTGGGGTTGCTGCTTTTTCTGCCTCCACGACGCTGGCCGAGTTGAAACGCACGCCGGCGAGCCTGGTTGAGTATCTGTTTCGCGACAACAGCTTTCCTTTTGGCGCCTTCCTGATGACGGGTACGGGCATCGTTCCACCGGATTCGTTCACGCTCAAGCGCGGGGATGTAATTCGTATCACGATTGACCCGATTGGCACGCTCGAAAACGATGTGATGCAGGGAAGCTGAAAGAGGGAACTGTTGGAAGCTCAGGAGATCCAGAGGACGCATGTGCCGCGACGCCGGTGGGGCATTGCATGGCTGCTCGGCATTGGGGTTCTGGTCAACTATTTTGATCGGGTGAATCTTTCTGTGTCGCACGATGCGCTGATTGCGACCTTCGGAATTTCGAATATAGCTTTCGGCTATCTTTCGAGCGCCTACAACTGGACCTACGCGGCGTTCCAGTTGCCGGTGGGCGTGGTTCTGGACAAGTTTGGCGTGAAGCGCGTGGGACGGGTTGGGATTTTCCTGTGGAGCATTGCTTCGTTTGCGGCGGCAGTGAGCCCCACTCTGGGTGGGCTGTTTGGGGCAAGGTTGTTGCTGGGCGTGGGCGAGGCGCCGACGTTTCCGGCGAGCGCAAAGGCTGTTGGGCTGTGGTTTCCGCAGGAGGAACGCAGCCTGGCAACGGCGATGTTTGACGCGGCGGCGAAGTTTTCCTCTGCGATTGGCGTGCCTGTGATCGGGATTGCGTTGCTGATGGCGGGCTGGCGCTGGAGCTTTGCGCTGACTGGAGTGATCAGCGCTGCTTATCTGCTGTATTTCTGGAAAGTGTACCGAGACCCGGACGACGACGAGAAGCTGAGCGCGATGGAGCGCAGCTTTATTGAAGAGACGATTGAAGGTCTGGACGTGAAGAAGGTCCCGGACGAGGGGCGGAGTTCGCTGGGCCAACTGCTGAAGCAGCGCAAGGTGCTGGGCCTTGCGATTGGTTTTGGTTCGTATAACTATGTTTTCTATCTGTTGTTAACGTGGCTGCCGAGTTACTTGTCTTTTGCACTGCACATCGATCTGCTGCACTCGTTTTTGTATACGAGCGTTCCGTGGATATTCGCGACGATTACGGATGTTGTGGCGGGCGGGTGGCTGGTGGATTTTCTGGTGAAGCACGGGTGGAATTCTAGCCTGGTGCGCAGAGTGGTTCTGATTGGCGGGACTGCTTTTGGGCTGGGACTGCTGGGCGCGGCCCATGCGCATACGCCGATGCGGGCTCTGATCTGGATCAGCATTTCGATTGGAGGCTTGTCGGCGGCAGCGCCGGTTGGCTGGTCGCTTCCCTCGCTGATTGCGCGCCGCAACGATGTGGGCAAAGTGGGAGGAATCGTCAATTTTTCAAACCAGATTTCGGGAATCTGCGCGCCGATCGTCACCGGCTATCTGGTTTCTGCGTTCCACTCCTATGCTTGGGCTTTCGGGGTCGCTACGGTGTATCTTGCCATCGGAATTGCAGCGTATATCTTTCTGCTGGGAAAGATTGAGCGGATGCCGGTGGAGGCTTCAGTGGGCTAAGAGTTTTCTGCGTCTGATTAATGGCTCGTGCGGCACGACTGAAGTCGTGCTCTGATAGAAAGCCTCAACGGAACTGCGCCGGAGCGAACTGTTCCGCAAGGTATGAAGCGCCACCATCTCTTTGTAAAGTCCGGCCGTTTCGAAGCCGAGGATCTTCAAAGCCAATCCCCGCCCTAACTTTCTTCTACTCGCGCCAGAGGGCTACGCCGCCGAGGATGCCTTCTTTGTTGGGGACGATTTTTACGTTTTTGCCGGGGTTGAAGTCGATTTTTTTCGTGTTGCCGCCGCCGAGGTAGAGGTGGTCCCAGTTGAAGGTGGCGGCGGTTTGCGCGATGGCGTGCTTGAGGAACTTGTTCCAGGCTTTTTTGCCGAACTTGTCGAGACCGCGTCGGCCGAGGTAGTCCTCGTAGGTTTTGGTTTTCCAGGGATGGTGTCCGAGTTCGAGGCCGGGGCAGAGGTGGCCATTGGTGAAGAGGGCCGAGCCCAAGCCGGTGCCGAGGGTGAGGGTGAGCTCGACACCTTTGCCGCGGATGGATCCGTAGCCCTGGACGGCGGCGTCGTTGGCGACGCGGACGGGCTTGCGCCAGCGCTTTTCAAGCTCTTTTTGGAGGGGGAAACCTGCCCATTTGGTGTGCAGGTTGGCGGCTGTGAAGGTGACGCCGTTTTTAATGACGCCGGGAAAACCGACGGAGACGCGGTCGAAGCTGGGGAGGAGCGCGTGGAGCTTGTCGAGGCCTTTGAGGACGGCCAGAGGCGTGGGCACGGCGGGGGTGGGGACGCGGTGGCGGTCGCTGATGGGCTTGCCGGCGGGGTCGAGGAGCATGGCCTTGAGGCCTGAGCCGCCGATGTCGATGGACAGGGTGATGGGGCCGGTGGGCTTTGCGGTGCTTGGCTTGGGTGGCTTGGGGGCTTTGGACTTCAGGGGATTTGGAGTCATCACGGGAATTGTACTGCGCGGGGGGTGGGGAAGTGAAAAAGCAGGGACTAGAAAAGCGGCGTGGTGGAGTGGCTTGCGACCCCACCGTAGGCGCAATAAGGTCGCGTTAGGATGGGGCACGGTGCTGTGGTGCGCGGATGGGATTTTGAAGACGAGGCGTGTGGGTTGGTTGATCCCCTACACTGAAAGTTGCCTTCGATGACTGCTTATTGCGAAGTCGCGCTGCCTGTGCCGCTGGATCGCACGTTCACCTATGGGGTGCGACGCGGGCAGATGCCGGTGCGCGGGGCGCGGGTGATTGCGCCGTTCCGGAACGAAAAGCTGATTGGGGTGGTGACGGCGGTGGATGCGAAGGCGCCGGCGGATGTGGAGATGAAGTTTCTGGAAGCGGTGCTGGATGAGGAGCCGCTGCTGGGCGAGCCGTTGATGGGGCTGGCGGAGTGGATGGCGGGGTATTATCTGGCTCCCCTGGGGGAAGTTCTGCGTGGAATGCTGCCGCTGATGGCGGAGGTGCGGCGGACGGTGTATTACCGGATTACGGATCTCGGAAGGGATGTGCTGGCGAAGCGGGTGGAGGGGGAGTCAGAGGGAGATCGAGATCGTGCTTCCGGGGCTAAAGCCCGCGTTGATTCCGACGACGAAATGCGGGGGTTGAAACCTCCGCCTCGCTCCGCAGCAAATTTGTCTTCGCCAAAGGCCGGACAAGTTCCGAAGCGGCGGGGAAAGTTGTCGGCGGAGGAAGTGGACCTGGAGCTGCGGGTTCTGCGGCGGCTGGCGGATGGCGAGGCGGTGAAGGTTTCGACGCTGCGGACGGCGACGGCGGCGAGCTTGCCGGTGCTGGCGGGGATGCTGCGGAAGAAGTGGATTGGGCGGGAGACCGCGGCGGTGGAGCGGGATGCGCGGCGGATGGAGCGGTTCGCGGTGCTGATTCCCGAGACGCGGCTGCCGGCGCTGACGGAAAAGCAGCAGGCGATATTGGCGGAGCTGGCGGCGTGCGGCGGGGAGTTGCCGCTGGCGGAGCTGCGGCGGAAGGAACTGCCTTCGTCGACGCTGCAGACGCTGGTGCGGCGGGATCTGGTGCGGATTGAAGAGCGCGCGGCGGCGTTCAGGATGGGCGGGCTGCGGCCGACGGTGAGGGAGCCGTTCAAGCTGAATCCGCCCCAGTTGGATGCGCTGGCGAGTGTGGTTGCGGGGCTGGGGGGATTCCATCCCTTTTTACTTTTTGGAGTGACGGGGTCGGGGAAGACGGCGGTTTACCTGGAGGCGATGCAGCGGGCGCTGGACCGGGGGTTGGGGTCGATCTTGCTGGTGCCGGAGATTGGGCTGACGCCACAGACGGTGGGACTGCTGGATGCGGCGTTTGGGGAGAAGGTGGCGCTGCTGCACTCTGCGCTGACGCCGGAAGAACGCAGCGAGCAGTGGCGGCGGATTAACAGAGGCGATGCGCGGATTGTAGTGGGGACGCGGTCGGCGATCTTTGCGCCGGTTGAAAATCTGGGATTGATTTTGGTGGATGAGGAGCACGACCAGAGCTACAAGCAGGAAGAAACGCCGCGCTATAACGCGCGGGATGTGGCGGTGATGCGGGCGAAGCTGGCTGGAGCGGTGGTGGTGCTGGGTTCGGCGACGCCTTCGCTGGAGAGCTGGCAGAACACCATTGCGCAGGGAAAATATGCGCGGATTGAGATTAGCGACCGGGTGATGAACAGGCCGCTGCCGGAGGTTGAGCTGATCGACATGCGGCAGGAGTTCAAGGAGACGGGGAAGGAGCAGATTTTTTCGCGGGCGCTGGTTGAGGAGACGAAGACGGCGCTGGATCGCGGGGAGCAGGCGCTGATTCTGCTGAACCGGCGGGGGTACTCGTTTGCGGTGATTTGCCGGGCGTGCGGGGACAAGCTGGAGTGCGAGAACTGCGCGATTGCGCTGACGCATCATAAACCGGCGACGGACGCGCGAGAGATTGCGGAGGCGGGGCAGCGGCTGGAGTGCCACTATTGCGGGTACAGACGGACGGTGCCGGCGCGATGCCCGAAGTGCGAGAGCGAGCATTTGTACTATCTGGGCGCGGGGTCGGAACAGGGCGAGGTGCGGCTGACGGAGATTTTTCCGGAGGCGCGGATCGGGCGGATGGATCGCGATACGGTGCGGGGGCGCTATGACCTGGAGCGGCTGCTGGCAAGGCTGCACTCGGGAGAGATTAATCTGCTGGTGGGCACGCAGATGATTGCGAAGGGACACGATATTCACGGGGTGACGCTGGTGGGCGTGGTGGGGTGCGATCACTCGCTGAGCATGCCGGATTTTCGCGCGGCGGAGCGGGTGTTTCAACTGATGACGCAGGTGAGCGGACGCGCCGGGCGAGGGGATTTGCCGGGACGCGTGGTGGTGCAGACGTACTATCCGGACCACTATGCGATTGTGGCAGCGGCGAAGCACGATTACGCGAGCTTTGCGGAGCGGGAGTTGAAGTATCGGCGATGGATGCACTATCCGCCGTTTGGTGTGCTGGCGAATGTGCTGGTGCAGTCGGGGAAGTTGGAAGAGGCGGCGGGGTGGTCAGCGGTGCTGGGGAAATGGTTTGAGAAGGTGAAGCCGGAAGGGGTAAGGGTGCTGGGGCCTTGCACCGCGCCGATTGCGCGGATCAAAGGCGTGTACCGGTTTCATTTGATTTTGAAGGCGGGGTCGCGGAAGGCGCTGAATGCGGCGCTGCGCGGGATGCTGGCGCATGCGGAGGCGGCGGGGGTTCCGCGGAGGAACCTGGTGGTGGATGTGGATGCGCTGCGGCTGATGTGAGCACCTGCGATGCGGCGGGTGTTCGAGGTTTCTGGGTTTTGCGAGGTTGAGTGCATACTATCCCACCCTAGCCGCGATGAAGCCGCGGCGAGGATGGGGCACCCGGAATGTATGCGGGGTTAGCGGGAGAGTTGGCTGCGGTTCACTTTTGCGGATTTTTTGCGGGCGGCTTTCTTGCGGGCTTCTGCGGCGGCTCTTCTGGCTGCGGCCTTTTTTGCGGCGGTTTTGCGGCGGCGGATTTCTTCGCGGGAGTACATGGTGCCGCGGCATTTGGGTGCGCCGCAGTTGCAGGTGGCTTCGTCGTCGCCGCCGTCGTAGAGGCAGTAGTCGTAGGTGATTTCTTCGGCGGGAGCGATGTTGCGGATGGCCTTGATCCAGACGTGGCCGTCTTTCTCTTCGGTTTCGCAGTTGGCGTCGCAACTGTGGTTGATGAACATGGCCATGGCGTGGCCGTCGATGACGATCTTTCCGCTGCCCAGTCCAAAGAGATAGGTGATGGGCGAGTCCTCGTAGGCGAGGTCGGCCTGATTTTTGGTGAGGCGGTGGCCGGTGTACTCGGTGACGCGGGTGCCTTTGCGGATGGCCTCGGTGGTGTAGCAGCCGGCGGCGTGGATGGCGGAGGAGCGGATCATCAATCCCATAGACGTGTGCGATGCTTTCCTTTGGCGCGGGATGGCGGGAAAATTAGAAATACCGTATGGCCGCATCGTACCATTTAATGGGCAAGGGAGATTGGAATGAAGCAGGGCTTTGGGATTGCGCTGGTGGTGACGGGCTGCCTGATGGCGGGGCCGGTGGCGTTTGCGCAGGCCCAGGGGAATGGGCAGAAGCCAGCGGCGGCGCCGCAGCAGCCAGCGGCACCGCAGCAGACGCCGCAGGGCGGGGGGAATGCGTTTCCTACGGATACCAGTAATGTGCCGGTGCTGCCTTCGACGGTGACGCCGGATGTGCCTTCGGGGAGTTTTGGCGAGTCGGATGTTGATCGGATGCGGCTGCCGCCGGACGACCTGGACCCGGTGCGCAGTCCCGACACGGGGGATGCGGCGACGGAGATCAGCGAGCCGACGCGGGTTTCAAGCTCGGATGTGAAGGGGCTGGACAGCATATTGCCGAAGCCGGGCGAGGATGAGACGGGGAAGCATAAGAAGGGCGATGAGATCGAGGGACTGCCGAAGGAGACGGCGAAGGAAGACATCAGCGTGGGCAAGTATTACCTGGACATCAAGAACTGGAAGGCGGCGCAGTCGCGGTTCCAGTCGGCGCTGGTGCTGGCGCCGGAGGATCCGGAGGTCTACTGGGGGCTGGCAGAGAGCGCGCGGCATCTAGGGGATTTTTGGGAGGCGCGGGCGAATTATTTGAAGGTGATGGTCTACGATCCTGGGAGCCGGCACGCCAAGGATGCGGAGAAGGCACTGAGAGACCCGGAGATTGCGGATGCGAAGGCGGCGGCGAAGTAGGGGACGCGGCTAGAAGCCTGCCCAGCGGAGATAGGCGGCAATGATTTGCTGGCCCCAGAGGCTGCTGACGATGCCGCCAACACAGAGGAAAGTTCCAAGTGGGAGTTTGCTGGTGGCCCAGCTTTGGGGATTGGTGCGCGCGGAGGGGACTGCGAGCAGCAGGAGCGCGGCGGCTGCGCCGATGATGGTGGCCAGGGCGAAGGAGAGTAGCGCGCCGGGGAGGCCGAGCCAGGCGGCTAGCAGTGCCATGAGTTTTGCGTCGCCGAGGCCGACGCCTTCGCGGTGGCGGATGAGCTTGTAGAGCCAGCGGGTGATGAGGATGAGGGCGGCGGCGGCGAGGATGGCGAGGAGGCGGTCGATTGTGCTTTGGAAGAGCCCTGGAGATTGCGCGTCGAAGCCTCCCGAGAATCGCTGTAGAACCTCCGGTATGAAAAATGCGCCGAATCCCAGTGCGATTCCTGGCAGGGTGAGGAAGTTTGGTAGCCAGAGGTTCTCTGCATCGAGCATTGTGAGGGCAATCATGAGCCAATAAAAAATCATGCTCGCAACGATACGAAGAATTTCGAGATCAACGGCGATTGTGGTCTGCTCTGTACCGAAGGGCCAAAGAGAAGAACTCCATATTGTCCAAGTCCAAAGCACGGCGACCGCCAGTTCGACGAGCGGATAGCGAAAGCTGATTGCGGAGTGGCAGTTGCGGCAGCGGCCGCGGAGGATGAGCCAGCTCAGGACTGGGATGTTCTCCCACCAGGAGAGGGTGTGGGCGCAGTGGCGGCAGTGGGAGCGGGGGTGGATGATGCTTTCGCCCTGGGGCCAGCGGCTGAGGCATGCGTTGAGGAAGCTGCCGAAGGCGAGGCCCAGGAGGGCCGCGAAGATTGTGCCGAGAATGCGAATCATGTGCGAGTTGAGTATACGGGGTTGGGTTTGTGCTTATCCCACTGAAGCCGCAAAGGTTTCAAGAAGCAGGTTCTTCGACTTCGCTCAGAACGGCTTGAATGGGGCACGCCGCACGCGGCTATACCCCAAACTGACGCAGGTGATGATCGAGATGTTTATAGGTCAGGATGGCCCAATCGTCCGGCGTCATGCGCCCGAAGAAGGGGTGAGGATGTGTGGAGCAACCGGCGGGGCCTGCGGCGGCAAAGCGGTCGATCAGGCTGGTCAGGCGTTCGCGTTCCGCGTTTAGATCGCATTGATCCACAACAACCAATTCCTTCGCGGTCGGCGAGTTGCGGCGGATAGGCGCGTCGTCGCCGATCACCTTCGACTTGATGATGCGACCGAGGAGACTGGGCAGGCCCATGCGCGGAGGAATGCGATCGCCGACAGCCCACTCCATGGCTGTTGCACAGTGAGCCATGGCCTGGGATGCGTTCATAGTGCCCCACTGCCGAGGGCTGTCCGGCTGTAGGCGGGCCAGCCGTTCCCTGATCTGCTCGACGTCCGATGGTTGATACAGATTCCTCATCAATCAACTTATAAACACAGGACACGTGGAGCGCAAGAATCATCAGATGCTGCGCGGAATCGTGCCCCCGGCGGTGGAGTAATCTAAGGGTGAATGAACCTCCCTTCTGACAGCCCAATCCCGCAAGCCGCTCGAGCTGCTACAGCAACCGACCCTGTGAAGGCGGGGGAGATGTTTGCGGAGTCGGCGCGGATAATGGCGCGGCTGCGGGGGCCGGATGGGTGCCCGTGGGATCAGGAGCAGTCTTTCGATTCGATTCGCAAATACACGCTGGAAGAGACGTATGAGGTCTTCGACGCGATTGAGCGGAGGGACTTTTCGCATCTGGCCGAGGAACTGGGCGATTTGCTGCTGCAGGTGCTGTTTTATGCAGAGATGGCGGCGAACGAGGGGCACTTCACCATTGAGAATGTGCTGGATCACCTGAACCGGAAGCTGGTCAGGCGGCATCCGCATGTGTTTGGCGAAGAGGCTTCACGGGCGGCGGGGAATGAGGCTGTTGTGGACGCGGCGGTTGAGGGTTCGGCGGCGAAGGTGCTGCGGAACTGGGAAGAAATCAAAATTGCCGAGAAGGCCCAGAAGGAAGCGAAGGACGGAGCGGCGGCGGGCGGGGCGGCGATACGAGGAGCTTCGAGGCTGGATGGGGTGCAGCGGGCGATGCCGGCGCTGGCCGAGGCTGCGAAGCTGGGTGGGAAGGCGCAGAAGGCGGGGTTCGACTGGCCGAGCTGGCGGGATTTGTTGCCGAAGCTGGAGGAGGAGACGCGGGAGCTTGAGGCGGAGGCTGCGTCTGAAGACCCGGCGCGGAAGCCGGCGGTTGAGGCGGAGCTGGGGGATTTGCTGTTTACGGTGGTGAACCTGGGGCGGCACCTGGGCGTGGATGCGGAGATGGCGTTGCGGGGGTGCAACAAGCGGTTTCGGGATCGGTTCCGGGAGATGGAAGCAGCTGCGGAGAGGCCGCTCGAAGAGCTTGCGCCGGAAGAGTTAGAGGCGCTCTGGGCGGGGGCGAAGCGGAAGCTGGCGGGAGAGGCGCAGGCGTGATTGAGATTCGGTCGTGCGCGGGGTTTGAGGAGTTGGAGGCGTGCGTCCGCCTGCAGGTTGAGACGTGGGGTTACGACGAGAGCGACATGATTCCGCGCAAGACGTTTCTGGTGGCGCAGGCGATTGGCGGACAGGTGATGGGGGCGTTCGATACGGAGCTTGCGGGGGGCTCGGCGGTTGCGATGGTTGGATTTGTATTTTCTTTGCCGGGAGTGAAGACGGGAAAGAATGGTCCGCGGGCTTATTTGCACTCGCACATGCTGGCGGTTCGGGAGGCGTATCGCAACCAGGGGCTGGGCCGGCAACTGAAGCTGGCGCAGAGGGTTGAGGCGCTTGGGCGGGGGATCCGGCATATGGAATGGACCTTCGACCCGCTGGAGATCAAGAACGCTTTTCTGAATATTCACAGGCTGGGGGCGATTGCCCGCAGCTATCGCGCGGATTTTTATGGTGTATCCTCATCTCGTCTGCAGGGTGGTCTGCCTACGGACCGGCTGGTGGCGGAGTGGCGGCTCGATTCGCCGCGTGTCGAGGCGATTCTCGACGGGCGACCGGCGGGCGGGTTAACGACGGAAGAACGCATTCAGGTTCCTGCTGAGATTTACGCGTGGAAGAGTTCGGACGCGGGCCGGGAACGGGCGTTGGCGATTCAGTTGGCGAATCGACGGAAGTTTCAAGAGGCATTTTCCCGAGGGCTGGCGGTGATTGGTTTTACCCGGGATGCGGAAGGAAATGGCGTCTTTGAACTGGGCCCCGCTACCCAGTTGGAACTGGATTGAGTTTTCAGTGAACTGTTTTTTGGGACTGATTTTTCCCGAGGAAGCGAAAATTCATGCGAATCGATGCGATTATTCTTCGCGAAGTACACCTGCCGCTGGTGCGACCGTTTGAAACCAGTTTTGGCGTGACTCGGAACCGGAGAATTCTGCTGGCCGAGGTGCAGTCAGAGGGGCTGACGGGCTGGGGCGAGTGCACGGCGGGCGAGCATCCGTATTTTTCCGCGGAGTCGACCGATACGGCGTGGGCGGTGATTACGCAGGAGCTGGGGCCGATGCTGGCTGCCGAGCCGCCAGAGCATGGCGGGGAGTGTCCGCGGATTTTTCACAAGGTGCGCGGGAACCGGATGGCGAAGGCTGCGCTTGAGAATGCGATCTGGGATCTGGAGGCGCAGCGCGAGGGGTTGCCGCTCTGGCAGCTGATTGGCGGTGTGCGGGAGACGATTCCGTGCGGGGTTTCGTTGGGGATTCAGGCTTCGATTCCGGAGCTGATGGCGATGATCGAGAAGGAACTTGCGGCAGGGTATCAGCGGATCAAGCTGAAGGTGAAACCGGGCTGGGATTTGGCCGTGCTGGAGCGTGTGCGGGACCGGTGGCCAGGAATTACGCTGAGCTGTGACGCGAATTCGGCCTACAGGCTGAAGGATGCGGACCATCTGGTGACGTTTGACCAATTCGATTTGCTGATGATCGAGCAGCCGTTGTGGCATGACGATTTCTACTACCACTCGATGCTGCAGAAGCGGCTGGAGACCCCGATTTGCCTGGATGAATCGATTCGCAACCGGCGGGATGCGCTGGCGGCGATCGAGGTGGAGTCGTGCAGGATTATCAATATAAAACTTGGGCGCGTGGGGGGATTTTCAGAAGCGATTGCGGTGCATAATGCGGCGCAGGAGCGTGGGATTCCTGTGTGGTGCGGCGGGATGCTGGAGTCGGGCATTGGACGCGCGCACAACATTGCGCTTTCGACGCTGGAAGATTTTAAGCTGCCGGGGGATGTTTCGGCGTCGGCGCGGTATTGGGCCGAGGACATTATTGAGCCGGAGGTGCTTGTGTCTGCGACGGGCGAGATTACGATTGCGGATACGCCGGGGCGCGGGTATGAGGTGCGGACGGAGCTGGTGGAGCGGTTGACGGTGCGCAAGGAGACGATCAAGGCGCTGGAGCTAGTGGGGTAGGGATTGAAGCGCATCTCTGATGCAATGACCTTAGCCAAAGATGGGTACGCGGATTAAGGGGGAGTTGGTTTTCTGCTTTCCCACTCATGCCGCAAAGGGCGCGGCATGAATGGGGCACCGACATTTTCTGCGAGGACGAGCGCTGGAAGCTATTTGCGTTTTGATGGCCAGCTGAAGCGGCGGCCTACGATGCACTTGATGATCCAGTGATCGGTGGCGGCGGTGGGGCCGATGCCTACGCCGAAGTTGAACTCCCAGTCGGGTGAGACGTTGAGGTCAATGGCGGGGAAGAACTGCTGCTGCTGATCGTGGAAGCTGGCGATGTTTGTAATGCTGCCGTAGTCGGCGTAGTACTCCAGGCCGCCGGTAATCTTTTTTGTAAAATCGTAGCTGACTTTGACGCTGGGGGAGAAGTCGACGCCGAGCGCAACGTCTGGGCCGTGCCATGCGCGTTCGAGGGCGGGATTGATGGCCCAGTACCAGCGGCCGGATTGCTTGTCGACGATGGGGCGAATCTCCCAGTTCCACGTGTCGGGGGCGTAGCGGGCGCGCTGGTAGCCGAACTCAGTGGAGAGGCTGACGCCGACGGGCCAGTGCCAGGAGTCGGGCACACGGACGCGGGGGCGGATGTGGTCGCCGACCCACTGGATGCCCTGGCCGCTGCGCTCGCTGGTGAAGATGTAGAAGCCAACCTCGGACCATTTGTTGACGCCTTGCGTGATCTCGATGGTTTCGTGCTCGGCGCGGTTAGTGGGCTCCATGCCGCCGATGAAGTTGGGCTGGCCATCGGCGGTGAAGTTGGAGTGCAGCTCGACCATGGTTGTGCGCGGAGCGACAGTGTCTGCGCCGTAGACCTGAATCTCGTAGTTGTTCTGCGCGCGGGCCAGGGGGATGGTTGAGGCGAGAACGATCAAGGCGACTAAAGATAATTTCAAGAGTGCTCCTGTGAAGGGTTGGGAATGACCTTTCGTTACGAAGCAATGCAAGGGCGCATCAGAGCTGAATGGAGATGGTGCAAGCGGTGACTGCGCGGTTCCGATACGAGTTCATTATATGTGCCCGCGGGCACGTGCCCGGCGCGAGGGCGGGCTTAATATGGTGGTGGATGAAAAAGTCCGTGAAACCGGTCCTGTGCGTGGATCGGCAAGGAGAACGCCATGAGCAGAGCAGGTGGATTCAGCTTGATTCCGAAGAGGATTTTAGTGCCGATCGATTTCAGTCCTTCGTCTGATGCGGCGTTGAGGCATGCTTCAACGCTTGCCGAGCAGCTTCACTCGGAGATCCACCTTGTGCACGTGATTCCAATGTTTACGGCGATGAAGATGCCGGATTTTGTTCCAGAAACCGAGTTTATCGGCGCGGCGCAGCGGGAGGCGGAGCAGTATTTTACCTCGCGTCAGGAGGAGCTTTTGGGCAAGGGCATCAAGGTGAGTTTCAGTGTTGAGACCAGCAACGATGTGCCGGGGAGCATTCTGGAAGTAGTCGATCGCGAACACATCGACCTGGTGGTGATTTCAACGCACGGCATGACGGGATGGCATCCGCTGGTGTTCGGCTCGACGGCCGAGAAGCTGGTGAAGCTGGTGCATATTCCGGTGCTGCTGCTTCGGACTGCGCAGCCAGAGGCGTCTTGAGAGGCTGACAGGCGGCCGATAGTTATTGCGCGTCGCGGACGCAGCGGAAGCCCACGCCGCCGGAGCGGTTGTAGCCGGGCGCCATGAGCAGCAGCTTGCTGTGTTGGTGGTTGCTGTAGGCCTGGGGGAAGTACCAGATGGAGCCTTGCGGCTGGTAGTACTCGCCTCCGCGCAGGATGGCGGCGCGGGTGTGTTCGTCTGAGAATTCGTCGGTCCACTGCCAGACATTGCCGACCATGTCCATGACGCCGAAGGGGCTGGCCCCGAGGGGATGCGCGTCGACGGGGTCGGGGCCGGTCATGGTGCGGCCGGTATCAGGCGTGGGGACATTGGCGGAAAGCCAGAGATTTCCCCAGGGATACGTGCGACCGTCTGCGCCTTCTGCGGCGAACTGCCACTCCCACTCATGAGGCAGGCGCTTGCCTGCCCATTTTGCGTAGGCGCGCGCATCTTCAAGCGAGACCCAGGTGACGGGGCGGTTGTCCCAGCCCTGCGGATACGTGCCGTTCTTCCAGTCGCGAAGGAAGTTGATGGGGTCTGCGGGGGAGTAGTGAGTGGCGTCGAGGAAGCGCTTGAATTCGGCGTTGGTGACGGGAAATTTGTCGATGAAGAACGGAGCGATCTGCATCTGGTGCTCATGGAATCGGCGCGGGGAGTCTTCCCAGGGGTACTGGACATCGACGCCTGGGTCGTCGCCCCCTTCAATCTCGGTGCCTTGCACCTTGAAGAGGAATGAGCCGCTGGGAATGCGGATCATGCCGGCGGGGGCTTCGGCTGCTGGCGCGGTTGGCTGGATGGGAACGACGGTTTGCGCCAGGATGGTGTGTTCGCGGGAGAAGGCAGCGAGAGGCTTTGCCGTCAAGTTGGCCATGCGCTGCATGAGGGCTTTGATTTGGTCGGTGGGTTCGCCGGGAGTGGCGAGGATTGCGCCATTGCCACTGGCTTCAATGTTGAAGCTGAGTACGGCGGATTGGCCCTGGGTGTCGGGGGTGAGTGCTTCAGGCTTGAGTTCGGTGCCGTGGTAGAGGTCGAAGTAACGCATGCCGGGGGAGAACGGGACGGTGATCTGGGGGCCGGCGATGTCGTAATCGTTGCGATTGACGATGGTCCAGACGTTTTGTTTGTCGAGTGGCCAGCGGCTGGAGTAGACGCCGTAGTGGTGCATGGGATAGAGCGGCTCCCAATCGGGACTGACGAGGAAAGGCGCGACGCCGCGTTCGATGGTTGCCATGCGGCGGGTGGCTTCTGCATCGCGGGGATTGATACCGTTCCAGATGCCCCAGATGTTTTCCCAGCTCTCCCAGCCGACGCCGTTGAAGAAGGCGAATTGGAGGTCGTTGGTCTTGTCTGTGTTCCAGCGGTCGCTGATGTTGACCATGTGGCGGGTTTCCAGCCATTTGTAGCGGTCGACCATGGGGATGAAGGGGAATTTGTATTGTCCCCAGGTCATGACGTTCCAACTGAGTGCCTCGTCGCTGGGACTGATTTCAGGCTGAAAGACGAGAGGATGGCCGATGGCTTCTGCGGCGAGAGAGAAGCCAAGGGGCACGCCGTCCTGGGTGTCGCCGTTGACGCCGTCTGCGTTGATCTCTTTCATGAGCGCGGCGAGGGCTTGCGGCCAGGGCTGATCGGGCTGATGCGTGCCTTGGTCCCACATCATCATGGGAAAGAGGACGCGGACGCCGCGGCGGTGGAAGTCGGCGACCATTTGACGGACGCCGGCCACACCACCCGGAAGAGACTCGACCATCTGGAGCTGGTTGCGGTCGTCGATTCCCATATTCGGGTAGGTGGCCCAGACGAGAACCGCATCGATGCCGCCGTAGCGGGATTCAAGATCGTCGAGGTAGCGGTCGACGGTGTAGCGGTTGGTTGCGGGATCGAAAAAATAACGATCGTGAACCATCAACTGCGGCTGAATGAAGCTGGACTGGGTCCAGTGGAAGGCGGGAAGGTTGTAGCGCGAAGGATCGAAGCTGACGCGGATGCGGCGCTCGGTGCGCCAGTGCTGGATGTCGCTGAGCCATTGCTCGTGGATGTTGGGCGGGCAGGTGGCGGCGGCTGCTGACTCCCAGGCGCTGTGGAGGGTGCAGTTGGGGACGGGGATCTGCTGGCCCTCGGGCCGGTAATGGGTGTCCTGGGCGGCGGCGGCGGCGATGATCGCTGCAAGAGAAATTGCGATGCTCAGGTTGCGAAACATTTACGTGCGGTCTCCGAATCGAGGGATACATCCTTGTTGTGAATCGCTCAGAAGCCATTATCCTCGAGCGGCGAGGAAGGAATCGACTTCGGCGCGGGAGGGCATGGAGGCTTGCGCGCCGGGGCGGGTGACGGAGATGGCGGCGGCCGCGGATGCGAAGCGCGCGGCGGTCCATGGGTCGCTGCCTTCGAGAAGGGCGACGGCAAATGCGCCGTTGAAGCAGTCTCCGGCGGCGACGGTATCGACGGGTTGAACGGGGAAGGCCTTGACCCACGCGGCCTTGCCCTGGACGGCGACGTATACGCCTTCCGCGCCGCGCTTGAGCACAACGCCCTGGAGGCCTTTATCCAGGAGCTGCTGCGCGGCTTGTTCGGGTGCGGCGTTGTGGCCGAGATAGAAGGCCGCTTCGGTTTCGTTGGGGGTGAACCAGGTGGTTTGGAGGAAGACGGCGTCGGGGAGCGGCGCTGCGGGAGCGGGATCGAGGAGGATGGGGACGCCGGCCTGGGCGCAGAGGGCGAGGGTGTGAGCGACGGTTTCTAGCGGCAGCTCCAACTGGCAGAGGACCATGCCGGCGGAGCGGATGAGCGCGGATTCGCGGTCGATGGCGGCGGGGTCCATTTTGCCGTTTGCGCCGGGGATGACGACGATGGAATTTTCGCCGTTTTCTGCGACGAGGATGGGAGCGAGGCCGGAGGGACCCGGGATGCGGGTTACGGCGTGGGTGCGGACGCCTGACTGCGCGAGGTTGTCGAGGAGCGATTGGCCGAATACGTCTTCCCCTACCGCGCCCACCATATGAACGGGATAGCCAAGGCGGGCTGCGGCTACGGCCTGATTGGCGCCTTTGCCGCCGGGGGTGGTGTTGAAGCCGGTGCCGATGACGGTTTGGCCGGGGAGGGGGATTTGGCGCGTGTTGGCGACGAGGTCCATGTTGATGCTGCCGACGACGACGATGGGCTTGCGCGGTGCGGTCATGGTTTGATTCTCAAGGTTTCTGCGTATTTTCAAAAAAACAGCTCAACTTTGACTTGCGGAGAGTGCGCAGGGGCTGAAGCCCCTGTTTCTGTTGCGGCATTTACGGCACGACTCAAGTCGTGCCCGGACAGCTATTCCGGATTGGACAAGTGTTCTTCGCATTCTAGTAGAGGGGAGCGAGGGCGATTGCGCCGAGGCCCATGAGGAAGAAGACGAACATGAAGGCGAGGAGGATTTTGGCGGAGCGCGGCGCGCCGGCGAATTCGCGCCAGATGAAGACGCCCCAGAGGGCGGAGACCATGGTGGCTCCCTGGCCGATGGAGTAGGAGACGGCTGGGCCGATGGGTTTGGCAAGATGCGCGACGGAGGCGACGAAGTTGGCGACGCCGCCCACGCACCAGATGGCTCCGCCGAAGATGCCGGCGAGATGCCAGCCGAGGGGCGCGCGCCAGTAGCCGGAGCCCGAGACGGGCGGCTTGCCGTCGAGAGGCTTGGCCATTAACAGCAGATTGGCGGGAATGGTGGAGAGCAAGACGCCGATGGCGAAGTAGAAGGCGATGGCGTATGGGCCTGGGCCGGGGTGGGTGGCGTTGCCGAGGCCGTGGGTTGTGATGGGATACCAGCCGCCCATGAGCAGTCCGCCAACCAGGCTGAGGACGATGCCGCGGGTAGTTGCGGCTTGCGCATTGGATTCGCGCTGACGATAGGCGGCGGCGTCGAGAACGATGGCGACGACGACCAGAGCGACTCCGCCGAAGAGGAGCAGGGGATTGGCGGCGGGGCTGAAGAGATAACTGGAGACAGCGCCGACGACGAGCGCGAGGCCGATGCCGACGGGGAAGGCAACGGCGAGGCCGGCTACGTCGATGGCGGCGACGATGAGCAGATTGGCGATGTTGAAGACGACGCCGCCGGCGATGGCGAAGAGGACGGGGCCGAGCTGAGCGTGGGCTACGTCGGCGAGGAACGCGGGGCCGGAGTGACCGAGGGTTCCGGCGGTGAAGCCCCAGAGGATGGCGGCAGCGGCGAGGCCGAGCACGTAGTCCCAGTAAAAAAGCTGGAACCGAAAACCGGGACAAAGCTTGAGAGTGTTGGCCCAGGAACCCCAGCAAATCATGCTGAGGATCATGAGAAAGAGCGCGGCCTGGTAGGTGGCGGGAAGAAACATTCGGTTGGCCTCGGAATAATTGCGGTTGCGTGGCGAAACCGAACGATAGCGCGCGAGGCTATGGGGGCGCAAATGCTTTCATGGGGGCTGCGGGAAGTGATACAAACTGAGGGTGGAAAATTTCTGGAAACCCGTGCCGGCCGATGTGCCGCTGGTGGCAGTTTGCGACTTTGAAGCGGCTGCACACGAGAAGTTGCCGATTGCGGCGTGGGAGTACTTCAACGGCGGCTCCGCGGACGAGATTACGCTGCGGCGCAATGTGGATACGCTGGATGCGCGGCAACTGAAGCCGCGGGTGCTGGTGGATGTTTCGCACATTGACACAAGCTGCACGCTGCTGGGGCACACGATGGAGCATCCGATTCTGCTGGCGCCGACGTCGTCGCATCTGCTGGCGCATCCTGAGGCTGAGGTGGAGACGGTGCGCGGGGCGGGCGCGGCGAAGGCCGTATTTGTGAGCAGCACGTATTCGAATCGGAGCATTGAAGAGATTTGCGAGGCGGCGACCGAGCCGGTGTGGTTTCAGATTTATGTGGATGATGACAGGGAGGAAGTGAAGGCAGTGGTGGCGCGGGCGGAGGCTGCGGGGTGCTGCGTGCTGTGCGTTACGGTGGACAATCCGCATCCGAACGCGCGGAATCGCGAGGAGCGGGTGCGCGCGCAGGCGCCGAAGCTGCCTTTTCCGAATGTGGGCGTTGAGTTGGGGCCGGGGGCGCGGGGGCGCACACGGAAGAGGTTCAGCTGGAAGGATATTGCATGGATACGGTCGATTTCGAAGACGCCGATTGTGCTGAAGGGAATCATGAATCCGGACGATGCGGAGGAGGCGGTGCGGCAGGGCGCGGACGCGATTGTGGTTTCAAATCATGGCGGGCGAGTTCTGGACACGGAGCCGGCGACGATTGAAGTGCTTCCGGCGGTGGTGGATCGGGTGGCGGGACGCGTGCCGGTGATTTTCGACGGGGGAATCCGGCGGGGCACACATGTTTTGAAGGGGCTGGCTTATGGGGCGTCCGCGGTGATGATCGGGCGGCCATATTTATATGGGTTGAGCGCGCGCGGGGCCGATGGCGTGCGGGATGTGGTGCAGATTCTGCGGACGGAACTGGAAGCTGCGATGGCGCTGACGGGGCGCACGCGGTTGAGCGAGATCGATCGCACGGTGTTTTGGAAGTCGCGCGACTATAGCTCGTGATTGTTCGAGACGGCGCGTCGCGTTGAGGCTGCGGCTCCTATTGTTTGGCTGCTTTGACGGCTTCGGTGAGGGCCGGGACGACTTCCATGAGATCGCCGACGATGCCGTAGTCGGCGACTTCGAAGATGGGGGCGCTGGGGTCGCGGTTGATGGCGACGATGCACTGCGAGGCTTTCATTCCGACCAGGTGCTGGATGGCTCCTGAGATGCCGGCGGCGATGTAGAGTTTGGGCGCGACGGTTTGTCCGGAGCTGCCGACTTGGCGGTCGAGGGGGAGCCAGCCGCTGTCGCAGATGGGGCGCGAGGCGGCGAGCTCTGCGCCGAGGGCGGTGGCGAGTTCCTGAACGATGGGGATGTTTTCCTCGGCCCTGATGCCGCGGCCTACGCTTACGATGATTTGCGCCGCGGAGAGATCGACGGCTTGCGCGGCGGCGCGGAAGGGCGCGCCGGGGCGGGTGCGGATTTGAGCTGCGTCGATGGCGGGCGTGAAGGTTGAGATTGCGGCTTGGGTGGCGTCGGGAGCGGTTACGGCGGGGAATGCGCCGGCCTGGACGGAGACGAAGCAGGGGCCGCTGCCGGTGGGGCGGTAGTTGCCGTTGAGACGGCCTTGCATGAGTTGGCGGGTGAAGATGGGGGGCTGGTTTTCTGCCGAGGTGATGGCGGTTACGTCGCCGATGAGGACCTGGCCGAAACGGGCGGCGATGGCTGGGGCGTAGTCGCGGACCTGATAGGTGTGCGGGAGTACTACGTACGTCGGGGCTTCGGACTGAATGAGTTGGTGAAGAGACGCGATGAAGGCTTCGGCGGCGTAGGGGGCAAGGAGCGGGTGCTCGACGCGGATGACTTCGCCTTGGGCTCGGGCGGCGACTTCGGAGGCTGCGGATTCGGTGTTTGCGCCGAGGACTACTGCGGTGACGGAAGCGGGCGGGCCGAGACGCTCGGCGGCGGCGAGGGCTTCCCAACTGATGCGGGCGATTTGTGCGTTGGCGGGTTTGCCTGGGCGCTGTTCGATGACTACGAGAATGCCGCTCATAGTACGTGTGCCTCCGTGCGGAGTTTTTCAACGAGTGTGGCTGCGACTTCCTTCGGTGTGCCGGTGAGCATTTGCGTGGATATTTTCTTGGTGGGCAGGGAGAGTTGTTCGAGCACGACGGTGGGAGCGGCGGCGGGGGCAAGGTCGGCTGCGGCGAGCTGTTTTACTTCTTTCATTTTGGCGCGCTTGATGCCCATGAGCGTTGCGTAGCGGAGCTTGCTGCCCCCGGATTGGATGGTGAGGACGGCGGGTGTGGGAAGTTGGATGGTTTGGAACCAGCCTTCTTCGAGCTCGCGTTTGACTTCGATACCTGTGTCGGTTTTTTCGACGTGGAGGATGAGCGTTGCGTGGGGAAGGCCGAGGAGTTCGGCGACGATGACGCCGGTTTGGCCGAGGCCAAGGTCCTCTGACTGCAGGCCGGTGAGGATTAGGTCTGGATTTTCCTGTTTGATGACGGCTGCGAGGAGACTGGCTACGCCGAAGGCGTCGCGGGAGGCTAGATCGTCGGCCAGGATGTGGAGGCCGCGGTCTGCGCCTTTGGCGAGGGCTTCGCGGATGGTGGTTGCGACGCGGTCGGGGCCGGCGGAGAGGACGATGACTTCGCCGCCGTGCAGATCGCGGAGTTGGAGAGCTTCTTCGAGGGCGTAGGCGTCGGGTTCGTTGAGGGTGTATTCGAGATCAGCTTCTTCGATCCATTTGCCGGCAGCGTCGATGTGGACCGGGGCATCACGGTCGGGGACTTGCTTGATGGCTACGATGATTTTCATGATGAATAGCTCACGTACATCTTAGCTGGCGCTGGTCGGGAGGCTATTGCTTTGGCAGGCTTCGGGCGGCTAACTGGGCGATGTCGAGGAGCTGCGGGGCGGGTTCGCTGGTGGAGGAGAGGGCGTCGCGGAACATGGAGTTGCAGAAGGGGCAGGCGGTGGCGATGGTTTGTGCGCCGGTTGCGACGAGCTCGGCGGTGCGGACGTGGCTGACGCGTTCGCCGGTTTCTTCGCCGAGGAAGGCTAGGCCGCCGCCGGCTCCGCAACAGAAGCTGCGGTCGTGGTTGCGGGGGGCTTCGACGAGGGAGCCTGCGAGGGCGGCGACGGCGCGGGGTTCTTCGTAGACATTGCGGTAGCGGCCGAGATAGCAGGGGTCGTGGAAGACGATTTTTTTTTCCCCAGGTCCCGAATTTGGACTTTGGGATGAAAGAGCGGGTTCATCCCTGGTCCCCAAAAGCGAGGGACCGGGGGCACCCGGCGAAATCTTTGACGGGAGTTTGTGGGCGAAGCGGGCGAGGAATTCGCTGTGGTGCTCAATTTCGGGCGGGGTCCCGTATTCTTTCCAGTCTTCCTGGATGGTGCGGACGCAGTGGGGGCAGATGGTGATTATTTTTTTGACTTTGTTTTGGGCGAGGGCTTCGAGGTTGGACTCGGAGAGTTGCTGGAAGAGGAGATCGTTGCCGAGGCGGCGGACGGGGTCGCCGGTGCATTTTTCTTTGCGGAGGACGCCGTAGCTTGTGCCGAGGAAGCGCATGATGCGGGCGAAGTCGGCGATGATTTCGCGGCCTTTGGGGTCGTAGCCGCCCATGCAGCCGAGCCACAGACAATACTCCTGCGTGCCGTCGAAGAGGGGCAGTTGCTGGCGCTCGATGAACTTGTCTCGTTCGATGGGGCTGATGCCCAGGGCGTTTGAGCCGCGTTCGAGATTGAGGAAGAGTTTGGAGCCGTGATCGTCTTCCCATGCGCCGGTGTTGACTGCGCCGCGGCGGAGGCCGATGAGGATGGGGAGGTGCTCGATGCCGACGGGGCACTGGAACTCGCATGCGCCGCAGGTAGTGCATTGGAAGACGGCTTGCTGGGAGTTGTATTTGCCGAGGAGGGGCTGGTCGGATTGGGGGCCGAGGTCGTTGAGGTAGGCGCGGACGCCAAGGATGATTTCTTTAGGGTTGAGGAGCTTGCCGGTATTGGCTGCGGGGCAGTGCTCGGTGCAGCGGCCGCACTCGACGCAGGAGTAGGCCTGGAGGCTGACGAGCTGCGTGAGGTCCTGACCTGTGATGAGGCCGAAGTCTTCGTCGCCTGCGAGTGGGGGGATTTGGCTGAAGCTGCCGCGGGAGAGAAAGACGGTGAAGGGACTCAAGAGCAGGTGGAGATGTTTGGTGTGGGGGATGATGGGCAGGAAGATGAGCAGGGAGAGGGTGTGCAGCCACCAGAGGATGCGGATTTGAGGGCCGGTGCTGGGGACGAAGAATGCGGCCAGGTAGGTGGCCATGAGAGCGAAGATGAGCAGGGCGATGAAGCCGGATTCCCATGAGAGTTTTTGGCCGAGCCATTTTGGACGGAGGAAGAAGCGGCGAATGAAGAGGGCGAGAATGCCGATGGCGCAGGCTGCGGCGAAGACGGCGGCGAAGTAGAAATAGAAGCGGCCGATGGGGGCGGCGGGCGAGAGAAAGCCGAGGCCGAAGACGCGGGCGCAGTGGTTGAGCGTGACGAGGGCGAAGGCCAGGAAGGCCCAGAAGACGAAGGCGTGTGCGAGGCCGGCGGCGGGGCGTTGGCGAATGACTTTGGATTGGAAGAGGACTTCGGAGACGAAGTCACGGATGCGTTTGGCGATGGGGAAGAGGTGGAAGTTCGAGTCTTTTTTGGATTGGAGGATTTTGTGGAGGACGATGCTGAAACGGAGCCAGAAGGCCCAGGCGGAGGCCAGGACCAATGCGGCGAAGAGCAGTTTCTCCGGGAGGGAGAATTGCTGGGGCTCGGCGAGGGTTGGGAGAATTGCGATCATCGTCGAATCACACTCAATATACAGCGCGAAGCAGTAAGGCCAGGTGGAGACAGGCCGCGCGGTTGCGTTAAACACTGACCGCAAGATTTAACGTGCGGGAATTGAAGGTTATCGTGTGCCAGCTCTTGAAATCTCGAGTTGGCGAACCCATGGTTGGCAGGTCAACAATCGGTTTTCAAGGGGGTATCAGACGGAAGCCTGGACAATGGCCAAGGAATGGGGCGGCAGTTCGAGAGTCCCAATCCCAAGAGGCAACTCATGGCTATCGGGTACTACGCGGTCGGGATGGGCGACATCGTTATAGGCATCCGTTGAGTCGCCACTGAGAACTGTGACTCTCGCCCTCTCCACTTTCGTTCCTTGACCGATGTCCAGCTTCCAGTGGGCGGGCAATTCCGGGTGGCGGTTGATGAGTGCGATTGCGATCTGCTTGCGGTCGTTGCTGCAGGTGGCGAGAGCATCGAGGGCTGGAACTGTTGCCTGGTCAATATTCAGCGAGTCCGAGACGAGCCGCGCCTGAACGACATTCGGCTGCAAGAGATCGGAATACATCTTGAGCACGTGAAATGTAGTGCGCTTGACGATCCCTTTGGGATGAACGAAGAGTGGTCCGCGGGCATTGACGACGGGTGCCATGCACGCCATGTGGACGTAATCGGCGTGACGGAGGCAACCATTCAGGAAGGATGCGGAGAACACGGCATCGGCCATGGTGTAGGTTTCGTTGAGATCGTTATCGTCGCGTTCGCGAATCATTGCGAGGTTGTTGGCTCCTCCGCCAGGGAAGCCGGGATGATGCCAACCGCGGAGATTCCACTCATCGAATGCAATTTTGATGTGCTCTCCGAATCCGGTTTGCGTGAGCAGTTCGATTGCCTTCTGAATCTGCTGTTCGGGTTGCTGGACGCGGGCCATGCAGTGCAGGTAGTTCGATGGATGAGTGCCGTGCTGCCAGAGAGCGTCCCAGTATCCGTGGATGGAAATGTAGTCGAGGTACTTTCCTGCGTCCTTGAGCATGGGCGGCGTCCAGTTGCCATTCACGGTTGCGGCGGCGAGTATTTTCAAATTGCTGTCGACAGCGCGCATCATCTTAGCGGATTCCCGCACGAGCGGTCCCCACTCTTCCACGGTTTTGGCTCCGATTTCGCCGCCGAGGTAGTTTTCGTTACCGATGCTCCAATAGCGTACGTTGAAGGGCTCGACGTTTCCGTTTGCCTCGCGCATCCGCGCGAACCGGCCAAGATCTTTCAGGTTGCAGTACTCAACCCAATCGCTCATTTCCTCTGAGGTTCCCGTGCCCGCGTTGGTGCAGATGTAGGGTTCGGCGCCTATTTGACGGCACCACGCAACAAATTCATCGGTACCAAAGGTATTGGGATCTTCCACTCCCCAGGCCTTGTCGAGGCTGGGCAGTCTGTTTTTGCCAACTCCGTCGCGCCAATGATAGGCAGAAGCGAAACAGCCGCCTGGCCAGCGGACGATTGGGATTTTCAGCTCGCGCAGGGCCGCGATGACATCTGTACGGAATCCGCTTCTGTCGGATAAGGAAGATCCTGGATCGAAGACTCCGCCGTAGACCTGACGATGAAAGTGCTCGAGGAATTGTCCGAAGAGCATCCGATTGAATGGAGTGGGGGGTGCAGAAAGATCAGTGTTGAATTCACCGATGATACTGGGGCCAGCATCAAGTGCTGAAAGCTTTCCTGCTAAGGTTGTGTAACCAAGAATCAGGGCGGCGCTGGTCCGAGCGAACTCCCGCCTGTTGATGCGCACAATGTGTCTGTTCAATTGGATCCCCCAGTTAGGCTGCGTCCACATTCTACTCGGGAGCAGGGGCCGCGGCCATTCAGTGCGCCAGGAGCAGATCCTGAATCGCATCTGATTGTCTTCAACGCCAGCGGCTTGAGGCCTTCAATCCGCATGGCCGTAACGTCCGCAGGGCATCGAACCAGGACGGCTCTTTGCGAGCCCTTGACGGCGTTAGCAGCGGACGATGTTGGCTGATTGGATGCCTTTGGTGGCGTTGCGCGTGTCGATGACTAGCTGGGACTGGTTGACGATGGCTGCGTAGTCGTAGCTTGTGTGGTCGGTGACGATGAGGACGGCGTCGTACTGGGCGAGGTTGTCGAGCGGTGTGGAGGACATGTTGAGGTCGTAGTGGCGGCCGTGGCCTACGGTGGGGAAGAAGGGGTCGTTGTAGGAGACGAGTGCACCTTTGTTGCGGAGCAGTTCGATGATAGTGAGCGAGGGCGACTCGCGGAGGTCGTCGATGTCGCGCTTGTAGGCGAGGCCGAGGACGAGGATCTTGGAGCCTTTGATGGCTTTGGAGCGGTCGTTGAGTGCGTCGGCGAGTTGCGCTATGACGAAGTAAGGCATGTCGGTGTTGATGGCGCCAGCGAGCTCGATGAAGCGGGTGCGGAAGTCGAATTCTTTGGCCTTCCAGGAGAGATAGAAGGGATCGATGGGGATGCAGTGGCCGCCGAGGCCGGGGCCGGGATAGAAGGCCTGGAAGCCGAAGGGCTTGGTTTTGGCGGCGTCGATGACTTCGTGGATGTCGATGCCCATGCGCATGCAGAGCTGCTTGAGTTCGTTGACCAGGGCGATGTTGACGCAGCGGTAGATGTTCTCGAGGAGCTTTGTCATCTCCGCGGCCGAGGGGGTGCTGACCTGGACGACGCGGCGGAAGATGGTTCCGTAGAGTGTGGCTGCGAGGTCCGCGGCGGCAGGGCCACAACCGCCTACGACTTTGGGAATGTCGTGGCGGGCGACGGTGTCGTTGCCGGGGTCTTCGCGCTCGGGGGAGAAGACGACGTGGACGCCGGGCTGGTCGAGGGTGCGGGCAACTTTGATGCCGTGGGGATTGCCAGCCTCGAGCATGGGTGCGACGATTTCTTCGGTGGTGCCGGGATAGGTGGTGCTCTCAAGGACGATCAACTGGTCCAGATGAATGTGGGGCGCGATGGAGGCGACGGTGCCGGTGACGTAGCTGAGATCGGGCTCGTGGTGTTCGTTGAGCGGGGTGGGGACGCAGATGATGACGGCGTCCATGGCGGCGATTTCAGAATAGTCGGAGGTGGCGTGGAAGCCAGATTTTTGCGCCTGCTGAATGTCTGCGGGGAGAATGCGGACGATGTAGGAGTTGCCGGCGTTGAGTTTGGCGACCTTGTCTGGGGCGATGTCGAAGCCGGTTACCTGGAAGCGCTCGGCGCTGAAGAGCAGCGCCAGCGGGAGGCCGACATAACCCATGCCAACGATGCCGATGCGGACTTGACGGGCTTCAATTTTCTGTTTGAGATCGGCCAAACGGTTCGTGCTCGCGGTCGTCATGGTGACGATTGTACCGAATATTCAGAGGCGACAGTATCCGACCTAAGTAGCACGCAATAGTATCCTAAGCAGAACCGTTCACGAGAGCAGTCTCAGGCCCCGAACGCGTAGGACACCTGGAGAGAAACATTGGCCAAATACCTCGTTACCGGAGCGGCCGGCTTTATCGGCAGATCGATTGCCGCGGCTCTGCTGGCGCGTGGGGAGACTGTGCGCGGCGTGGACAACTTCATCACCGGCAAGCGCGAGAATCTGATTGGGCTTGAGGCGATGGAGTTTGTGACCGGCGACCTGGCCGACCCGGCGGTGTGCGCACGGGTTTGCGCGGGTGTGGAGATCGTTTTCCACGAGGCGGCGCTGGCGTCAGTTCCGCGCTCGGTTGAGAACCCGGTGGCGACCAACGTGGCGTGCGTGGATGCGACCCTGAATGTGCTGGTGGCGGCGCGGGCTGCAGGCGTGCGCCGGGTAGTGTATGCGGGATCTTCGTCTGCCTATGGTGATTCGGCAACCTTGCCCAAGCACGAAGGAATGGTGCCGAATCCGATCAGTCCTTACGCGGTGGCCAAGCTGGCAGGCGAACACTACCTGAGGTCTTTCACGCGCGTGTATGGGTTGGAGACGGTGGTGCTGCGCTACTTCAATGTCTTTGGTCCTTACCAGGACCCGACGTCGCATTACTCCGGTGTACTGGCGATCTTTTGCCAGCGGATGCTGAAGGGCGAGCCGGTGACGATCCATGGGGACGGCGAACAGAGCCGCGACTTTACTTATATCGAGAACGTGGTCCATGGCAATCTGCTGGCTGCCTCGGCGCCGGCGGAGAAGGTCTCCGGGCAGATGATGAATTTGGCCACGGGATCGAGAATTACTTTGAACAAGACGTTTGAGCTTTTGTGCGAGCTGACTGGCTACAGCAAGGAACCGGCTCATGGGCTGTCGCGGGCCGGTGATATACGCGATTCTCTGGCCGATATCGGGCTGGCGAGGAAGCTGCTTGGCTATGAACCGAAGGTGGAATTTCGAGAGGGATTGCGGCGAACGGTGGAGTGGTACAAAGTATGCGCGGTTAGCGCCTAAGGTCTTGCGCCGCGGGATTTTATTTTCCACATCATGTTTTCCCGAGCGCTACGTGCTATTGACGAATCTCTTCCAATGAAGCACACTGACGGAGATTTCCTCCTCAGTGGTTTCCAGTCTTGAACCATAGGGAATCCCTGTGCGAGGAGTTTTCGGGCCTGAGGTGCCCCTGGTTTGGCGGACGCTCCCACGGCTCAAAACGGTTTGCCGCATCAGCCCGATGCGCTTTCAATTATGGAAGTTAAACGGCATGGATCCAGTACCTCTCTGAGGGAGCTTTGGGCGGTTTTGATGCGCCGGTGGCGCCTGGTTGTTTCGATTGAGGGTGGGCTGCTGCTGGTGTGTCTTTTGTACTGCCTGATAGCGCCGAACCAATACGAGGCGCGCGCCAGGGTGGAGTTGCGCACCGCGCCGGTTTCCGCTCTGAATCTTGATTCCTCCGATTCCTCTGTTTCGACATCCATCCTTTCGGCGCCCATCGCGCAGGAGACTGTGGCCGATGAGTTTCGCAGCGACCGGCTGGCGTGGCGCGTGATTCGCCAACTGAAGCTGTACGAGGCGCCGGGTTTCCGGGGGGATTTTGCGAGCCGCTTTCCGGGATTTCATCTGGCGGAGCAGGGAAGTGCGGTTGATCCGGCGGCGCAGGCGTGGCTGCTGGAGCGCTTTGAGAAGCGGCTGAGGGTGCAGGCAATCCCGCGCACTCTGCTGCTTGAGATTCGCTTCCGGTCTCGGGATGCGGCCTTGTCGGCGGCGGTGGTGAATGCGCTGATTGGCGCGCACGGCGAGCTGGACAGCGAGTCGCGCGTGGAGGCGACCGAGCAGGCGTCCGACTGGCTGAATATGCAACTGAAGGAATTGAAGGCCAGCGTGGACCAGGATCAGGCGCGGCTGAATGCCTTCGAGAGCAAGCATGGGATCGTGAGCGCGCAGGCGGTGCTGCCCAATGGAATGCTGAGCGTGACGGCGCACAACGCGGCACTGCTTGAGATCGACGAGCTGGGCCGGCAACTGGTGGCTGCGACGACGGATCGGATTTTGCGCGAGGCTGAATATCGCGCGGCGTCAAAGGGCGATCCGGAACTGGTGATTGCTTCCGATCCTGGGCTGGAGAGCGGAGATGGTGGCTTTGCGACAGCGCCATTGCGGCAGATTCGTGCGCGGCGCAGCGACCTGGAACAGGAGCAGGCGCAACTGAGCGCCGAACATGGGGAGAATTTTCCTCGCGTGGTGGAGATTGGGCGGCAGTTGCAGGATCTGAACCGGCAGAAACAGGCCCAGGACGCGAAACTTGTGGAGCGATTCCGCAGCGCCTGGCAGACGGCGGCCGACCGCGAACAGATGGTGCGCCAAAGCCTGGAGGATGCGACCGGAGAAGGCATGAAACAGAATCAGGCCGCGACGGAATATGCGGTGATGCGGCAGGAGGCCAGCTCCAGCCAGGCACTCTACGTGCGGGTGCAGGAGAAGGTGGAAGAGGCGGGACTGGCGGCGGGCATTCACGGGTCGAATATCGCGGTGGTGGATGGTGCGCGGCAGCCCGTGAAGCCGGTGACACCGGATTTGCCGGTTTACATGGCGATTACCGGCTTCGTAGGACTTTGGTTGGCGGTGGGAGCTGCGCTCCTGATGGAGTCGATTCAGAAGCCTATGGCGCGTACGGCGGCGACGGTGGTATTCGCGTTGCTGGCGGTTGCAGCGGCGCGCGCGCAGGCGCCTACGCCGAGCACATCGGGATTGCCGACGGGTGTGGCGCATATAGGGCAGTCGCAGGAGACGCGGAGCCAACCTGACCCGAAGGAAGCGCCGACGGTTTGGAGTACGGCGGGGACGGCGGGCAAGGCCGGGTTACCGGGCGCGGCGCAATCGGCGGCTCCGATGCCAGCACCGATTGGTCCGGGCGATGAGCTGGAGATCAGCGAGTACCATACGCCGGAGTTTCGGTCGGTGGTGCGGGTTTCGGCGACGGGCACAGTGGTGCTGCCGTTGATCGGCGAGGTGAAGTTGAGCGGGCTGAACGAGCAGGCGGCGGCGCACGCGATTGAGGCGGCGCTGGTGGCCAAGGGGATGCTGCTGCATCCGCTGGTTTCGGTTCTGGTGACGGCGTATGTGGGACAGGATGTGAGCGTGCTGGGCGAGGTAGCTCGGCCGGGAGTGTATCCCTATACGGCGCACCATCGGCTGCTGGACTTGATTTCGGCGGCGTCCGGGCTTGCGCCGAGCGCGGGGCGGCTGGTGAATATTTTTTATCGCAACGATCCGGAGACGCCGCATGCGGTGGTACTGGACCCAAATGGAAGCGATACGAGTTCGGAGCACAACCCGGAGCTGAATCCTGGCGACACGGTTGAGGTGAGCCGCGCGGGGCTGGTGTATGTAGTTGGCGATGTGATTCGGCCGGGCGGGTTTCCAGTGGATCGGGTGCAGGGGCTGACGGTTGTGCAGGCGCTTGCGCTGGCCTGGGGCCCAACGCAGAACGCGGCGACCAGCAAGGGGCTGCTGATCCGCGAGCAGAAGGGCGGACGGACACTGACGGCGCTGAATCTGAAGCGGCTGTTGCGCGGCCAGGACCCGGACATTCCAGTTGAGGACGGCGACATCCTGTTTGTGCCGGATTCGCTGGCGAAGAACCTGGTGAACCGGTCGATGGAGTCGGCGATTCAGTCGGCGATCGGAGTGACGATCTACTCCGGCCTGGTTTACTCGCAGAGGTATTAGGCGATGAGAAAAGCCTCGTGGGGATTGCTGCTGGTATTCGTATTCGCGATTCCGTGGGAGTACTCTCTGGACCTTGGCGAACCGCTGGGGAATGTTGCGCGGCTCGCCGGCCTCGCGTTGCTGGTGGTGGTGATTCCGGCGGTTCTTCAGGCGGGTCGCGTGCGCACGCCGGGCCCGCTGCAGTGGATGGTGCTGGCTCTCTATCTGTGGTTCTGCTGCTCGTATTTCTGGACTATCGATGCGGTGGCGACGCTGGACAAGATGCGCGCCTACGCGCAGGTAATGATGACAGTGTGGCTGGTGTGGGAGTTTGCCGAGAGTCCGGCCGATCTGCGCTGGCTTCTGCGGGCGTTTGTGGCCGGCTCGTGGGTTTTGGCTGTGCTTACGCTGATGAATTTTGGTTCGGCGGAAGCGATTGCGGCGGGGCAGATCCGGTTCGCGGCCACGGGACAGGACCCCAACGATGTGGCGCGCTTCCTGGACATGGGGTTTCCGCTGGCGGCATTGCTTTTGACGAGCGAGTCGCGCTGGCTTGGGCGGCTTCTGGCGTGGGGCTGTTTGCCTGTGGGGCTGCTTGCGGTGTTGCTGACGGCCTCGCGGGGAGGATTCCTGGCCGCGGTGGTTGCTCTTTCCGGTTGCGGCGTTGTGCTGTTGCGCGGCCACGTGCGGATGCTGCTTGTGGGCCTGTTGGGCTTGCCGGTGATTCTAGCGGGTCTATCTTTTGTGGTGCCTCACGAAACGTTTGAACGGCTGGCGACGATTCCGGAGCAGCTCGGCGGTGGTGGGCTGAACCAGCGGATCGACATCTGGTCGGCGGGCTGGCATGCGTTTGTGCAGTCGCCTCTGCTGGGCACAGGGGCGGGTTCTTTTGTGAGCGCGGCAGGATTGTCGCCGATGGATACGGCACACAATACTGTGCTTTCGATTCTGGTGGATGGAGGCCTGTGCGCGCTGTTTTTGTCGGTTGCGATTCTTGCGCTGGCCGTGCGGTCGGTGTTGCAAACTCGCGGCGCCATGCTGCTGGCGCTGGGGACGGCTTTGGTGGTTTGGGCGATGAGTTCGATGGTTGCGACGGTTGATGAGAACCGGTCGACCTGGCTGCTGATTGGATTGATTGCTTTGGCCGGGCGGCTGGCGGTGGACGATCCGCTGGGGCTGGCCGCTTGTTTTCCTGAGCCTGCACGGGCCAACAGGTTCGAGGTGGCCGCGCAGCAGACTGCTTAAGAGGGCGAATTTGCCTGCCTCAACGCTGACCATGGCTACCATCTCCCAAATCGCTGGACTGTTCAAGGGCGGGAGCGTCAATCGGCGCATTCTGCGTGCGGCGGCGTCGGTGACCGCGGTTGGATTGCTGGTCAAAGTTGTGGGCACGTTCAAGGAGATTGCGGTTGCGGGCGTTTATGGGCGCTCGGACTCGATGGACGCGTTTCTGGCGGCGGCGTTGATTCCGAGCCTGCTGATCAATCTGATTTCAGAGTCGATGAACCAGGCGCTGGTGCCGACGCTGATCCGCGTGAAGGAGCATGAAGGGCGGGAAAAGGCGCAGGAGCTTTTCTCGAGTTCGATGTTGTGGTTGTGCGTGCTGCTGGTAGCGGCTTCACTGATGATGGCTGCGGCGGCGCGGGGATTCTTTCCGCTGATCGCTTCGCATTTTGCTCCGGCCAAGCTGGATCTGGCGATCCATATTTTTTACGCTCTGCTGCCGGTGGTGCTGATCACGGGCATCGCTACAAATTGCACGGCGGTGTTGAATACGTTCGATCGTTTTGCGCTGCCGGCGCTGGCTCCGATCGTTATTTCTGTTGCGATTATTCTGGGGGCGCTGTTGCTGGGCAATCGGCTTGGCATCTGGGCGATGGTGTACGCGATGCTGGCCGGGTCGCTGGTTCATGCAGCAATTGTGGCGTGGATGATGGACGCGCATGGGTATCGCTTCCAACTGCGCTGGTATGGGATGACGGAGGCGGCGCACGAAGTGGTGCGGCAGTACGGGCCGGTGCTGCTGAGCAGCGTGGTGGCCTCGGGCGGGTTGCTGGTGGACCAGGCGATGGCGGCGATGCTGCCGGCTGGGAGCGTGTCTGCGCTGGTGTATGCGAACCGGTTTGTGAGCGTGGTGCTGACGCTGCTGGCGGGGGCGGTTTCAACGGCGGTGGTGCCGTATTTCTCCAAAATGATTGCGCACCGGGACTGGGCCGGATGCCGGCACACGATGCGCACCTGGGCGTGGCTTACGATGCTGGTGTCGGCGCCGATTGCGGTGCTGCTGATCGTCGGCGCGCATTTGTTGATCCAAGTTACGCTGCAGCATGGCGCCTTTGGGGCTGGGGACACGGCGGTGGTGACCAAGGTGCTGGCCATGTTCGCGATTCAGATTCCGTTTGTGGTGTGCGGGCGGGTGTTTTACCGGTTTATTGTGGCGATGCGGCGGACGGATCTGATTTTTTATTGCGGGGCGATCAACCTTGTGCTGGATGTGGTTCTGAATTTGATTCTGATGCGGCGGTACGGCGTGGCGGGCATTGCGCTGGCCACTTCGCTGTGGACGGTGAGCACGTTCTTGTTTCTCTGGTATTGGAGTAGGCGGTTGCTTTCCGACGCATCTCGCGGTGAGGCGGCGGCATGATTGCGAAACCCGCGCAATACATTCTTCGCTTCGACGATCTTTGTCCTACGAGTTCGCGGCAGGGTTGGCAACGGTTCCAGGCGCTGATTGAGGAGTTCGGAATCCAGCCGATTCTTGCGGTGGTTCCTGACAATCGGGATCCCGATCTGGAGGTTTCGCCGCCGGATGCGGAGTTCTGGGCGAGAATGCGGGCATTGGAGCTGGCCGGCGCATGCATTGGACTGCACGGCTACCAGCACCTGGCGAAGAGCGAGGGCCGCGGACTGGTGCCGCTGCATCGGTGGACGGAGTTCGCGGGCGTTGACGAGGAGACGCAGCGGCAATGGATTCGTTCCGGGCTTGAGATTCTGCGCGGACATGGGCTGCACCCGCGGATATGGGTTGCGCCGCGCCATGGGTTCGACGCCAACACGCTGCGCGCGCTAGGTGCAGAGGGGATGGATGTGCTGTCGGACGGATTTGCGCGCGTTCCATTCACCCGCGGCGGGCTGACGTGGATACCGCAGCAGCTTTGGGGGCCGGTGGAGAAGGCGCATGGGCTTTGGACGATCTGCGTACATCCGAATACGGCGAAGGACGCCGAGGTCGATCGGTTGCGGGAGTTTCTGCGTGGCCATGCGGCTCAGTTCACGTCAGTGGAGCGGGTGCTGGCGGAGCTTCGGCCGGCAAGGCTGAGCCCGGCTGAACGACTGCATGAGACGGTGACGCTTTGGCGGATGAAGGGCGGGCGCGTGAGAAAGTGGCTGCGGCGCGGGCTACGCACGACGTGATCTCAGACAGGATCTAAGCCGTAACGGGATCGTGGATTTTGCGATTGGGCTGATAGCTGCGCCCGAGCAATGCTTCGTACAGTTCTTCCCATCGGTCGAGCGTTGCCTCGATGCCGAATTGTTCACCGATATGGAGGCGCGCCAGGTTGCCCATGGCGCGGCGGTCCCAGGGCGAGGCCTGCATCATGGCGGTCATGGCTTCGGCGAGTGCCGCGGGGGCGCCAGAGGGAACTAGCTGGCCGGTGCGGCCCTTGACGATGGCTTCGCGCGAGCCGGGAACATCGGTTGCGATGGCGGGCAGAGCGCAGGCGGCGGCTTCAAGCAGGCCGAGCGGGAATCCTTCCCAGCGGGAGGAGAGGACGAATCCGTCTGCAGCCTGCATCCAGGGTTTGACGTCTGATTGGAAGCCGAGAAACTGGACTCGGTGTTCGAGGCCGAGGCTGGCGGAGAGCTGACTGAGTTCACTGTGGAGAGAACCGCCGCCGACGATGAGCAGGCGGGCCGGCACGGGGACGAGGGCGAAGGCGCGGAGCAGGGTCGGGTAGTCCTTGACGGGCTCGAGGCGTCCGGCGGCGAGCCAGAGGAACTCATGGCCGATGCCCACTTTCTGGCGGGTTACGGAGCGGGTCTGGGGGTTGGGACGGAAATCCTCGACGTCGACTCCATTGGGGACTACGGTGAGACTGTCGCGGTCGACCATGCGGGCGCGGAGATGAGCATCGGCCACGGACTCGCTGACCGCGGTGACCTGGTCGGGGAGCCAGAAGCTGGCTCGATAGCCGAAGCGGCGGCCGAGCTTTCTGGTGGAGGATGTGTGCAGCGTATCTATGAGGACTGGCACTGGGGCGGCGAGGCGGGACCAGCGTGCGATCCATGCGGCGTGGGGCAGGTGCGCGTGGACGACTTGAGGCCTCTCGCGGCGGAGCCAGCGATTGAAGCGAATCCAGCCGCGCGGGTCGGCCAGTCCCTTGCGCATTTCCAGTGTGAGGAACTTGACTCCGGAGGCGGTCAGCTCGGTGGCTGCCTGACCGCCCGTGCCTGACAGCGCTACGACGGTGACGCGCCAGCCGCGGGCGCGGAAGCCTTTGGCGAGCAGCATGACCTGGCGCTCGGCTCCGGCAATGCCATCGAGGCCGGGAATGACCATAGCTACATGGCTCATTGGCCTCGCTCGGCATAGGTTGAGTCAATCAGATGTTCGTAGGCCTCGATGGCGCGGTCGAAGGCGAACTCTGGGGCTAACTGCTGCTGGACCAGGTCGAAGTCCTGCGGCGGAACGGGGACGCGCCCGCGGCGAACACGGCGGAAAATGGCCGCGCGCACAGAACCGAGGCCGCCAAGCAGGGAATACCAGGCGAGTAGCGAAAGAGCGATGGCAATGAGCAAGACTGCGAATACGAAATCCGAAAGGCATTCGTCCAAGATAATCCTCCAGCAAACACGGTCACGTATTGCGTAGAAGCCGGATGCAAGAAACAGGCCTCTACAACACATTTTAGAAAGGGCTCGGCGGTATGAAAACTCGCAGACTACAAAACAAGCCGAATCGATTTCGAATCCGGTCACGTCTGCCGATGGTCCGCCTGATGCGCTTCCTCTCATGACAACGCATAACGAGTCCCAAGGGGGGGGGCTCGTCGCTGAGGATACTAAGTCAGTACTGTAAGGAAACAACTTCGAGAGAAATTTGTCAAGAAAATGTATTCAATGTAGGAAAGAGGGGGCAAGTAAAGTGAAAACAAGCGCGGGAATCGACGGTGAGATTTGCCCGTGGCAGCACGGTTTGAGGCGCGCGTATGATGAGTGCGCATTCTTAATCGTGGGGCGAAGCAGAGTGTAAAGCGATGAGAGATGGAGGGACAGCGATGAATAGGCGCGAATTTGTGGGACAGGTGGGGATGGGCGTTGCTGCGCTGGGCAGCTTGAAGGCGAAGGATGCCTTCGGGATCGGCAGCCGGGTGCTGGGCGCGAACGACAGGATACGGATTGGGATCATTGGGGCAGGAGACCGCGGGCAGGAAGACCTGAAGAGCGCGCTGAGGAACCCGAATGTGGAGTGCGTTGCTGTTGCCGATGTGTACTCGCGGCGGCGCGACCAGGTGAAGGCTTTTGTGCCCAATGTTGTGGGCTACGACGACGCGATGCGGCTGCTGGAGCGGAAGGATATTGATGGAGTGATCAATGCGACGCCGCAGCACTTGCACTCGAAGTATTTTTTGGCGACGCTGGCCTCGGGCAAGGACTTGTACTCTGAGAAGACGCTGGCTTGGGACATACCCGAGGCGAAGGCTTGCCGGGATGCTGCGAAGGCATCGAAGCAGGTGGTGCAGATTGGAATGCAGGACGAGAGTTCGGGCGAGATGTGGGACGCGCGGAAGTGGATCGCAGAGGGGCTGCCGGGCAAGATCACGATGGTGGAGTCGTGGATAAGCCGCAATACGAAGATAGGACACGGAGAGTGGGTGCGGCCGGTTCCGGAGGACTGCAACCCGGCGCACGTGAACTGGGATCTGTTTCTATCTGGGCGGCCGAAGATTCCGTTTGATCCATACAAATTCATCAACTGGCGGCTGTTCTGGGAGTTTTCTGGCGGGAACATCACGGAAAATTTTGTGCACCAGATTGGGTGGATTATCACGGCTATGGGCTTGGACCTGCCGAAGGCCGCGACGATGACGGGCGGCGTGTATTCGGTGAAAGACGGACGGCAGGTTCCGGATACTTTTCAAGTGGGACTGGAGTATCCGGAAGATTTGCTGGTGGTGTGGCAGTCGACGTTCAGCAACCGGCGTTATGGGCTGGGCGAGCACTTCCTGGGAAACAAGGGGACGATCGAGCACGTGAGCGGATCGAACGAAATGAAGACCGGCCAGCATATCACTGACGACCCGCGCACCAACGAGGAGAATGCCTGGGGCCCGGTGAACTATTACCCGGAGAAGATCAACAATCCCGATGGCGTGGCGATCAAGGGCGAGACGATCGGGGTGAATCACATGACGAACTGGCTGGATTGCATGCGCGACCGCAAGCAGCCGAATGGGACAGTGGAGATTGCGTATCGCGCGGCGGTTGCCTGTCACATGTCGAACCTGGCCTACAAGCAGAAGCGTCGCGTGACGCTGGAAGAGGCGATGGCGGCGACGCCGGAAGAATGGATGTAAGGGGCTGATTGCCGGCAGTTGGAGGGAAGCCTGCGAACAAAAATCGCGGGCTTGCTCCGCTGCGCGGGGAGCAGGCCGGCGTCAGGCGATCCTGGGGCGGATTTTGGAGTTTTCGGCGGGATTGACTCGAGCGGGCGGCTTGCGGGGTGGCCGTTGTTCGGCCATTTGCAGCTGCTCGGGATGGAGAGCGTTGAGAGCGGCGAGCAACGATTCGGCGAGGGCGGCGGCGGAGATTTCCGATGCGAGCCATGCGCCGGGGCGGTTGGTGAGCAGGTCCACAACACCTCCCGAAGATGGCAGGGCGACGATGGGGAGTCCCGCGGCGGCGGCTTCAAGAAGAGCGTTGGGCATGCCCTCGTGGCGCGACGAGAGGGCAAAGAGGGTCGCGCCGGGGAAGCAGGCGTAGGGGTTGGCGAGGTGGCCGGCGAATCGGACTGCTGACTTGAGTCCGAGCTGTGCGCACTGGGCTTTGAGATCCGATTCCTCGGCACCAGCGCCGGCGATGAGCAGATCGGCGCGCGGGAAGCGGCGGCGAACCGTGGCGAGCGCCTCAATCAACAGGTCGAACCCTTTCTCGTGGGAGAGTCTTCCGACTGCGAGCAGGTGAGGGCCGGGGCCGTTCCAGTGGTTGGGCCCGGTTTTGGCTATCTGCATTCCGTGGCGGATTCCTTCGAGGTCAACGGGATTGGGCAGGACCGCAATCTTTTCTGCGCCGAGTTCGAGCTGACCGGCCAGGTCTGCGGCCATGGCGCTGGACTGGCAAATCACTCGATCGGCATGGCGGTAGAGAAGGCGGTAGAGAAGCCGCGTGTAGCGGGGCAGGGTTCCATGGGCGAGGGTGGAAGAGACAGTTCCGTTTTGGCGTACCAGCACGCGCGTCGAGGGCGGAAAAAAAGGCCGCAGGAAGAGCACCATGAAATTGAGGTGCGCCATTCCGGAGAGGATAACGTCGGGTTTGAGCTGCCACACGAGGCGAAGGAGGCGAAAGGCCCCAGAGCGGACTCTGACGGCTCCCAGCGCGTGGACGGCGACCCCTGGCAGTGGAGCGGGCGCCGTGGCATTGGATTGGGTGATGAGTCCCAGATGGAGATCGTACTTCTCCCGCGACAGGCCTCTGGCCAGCAGGGCTGTAACCTGCTCCGCGCCGCCGCCGCCGAGATGTGGAATCAACAACAGGACCCTGAGACGCCGTGCCATGAGATGCTCTGCTGAAAGAGTTAAACAGGGTCATGGTCACGGGCTATGCCACTTTTGTGGAGCATGTTCCTTTTTGGTCAACGGGATGGTAGATTGACGCCATAGTTCCAAAGCGACTCTTGCTCTGTCTCGAATTCGGAGAGAATCTGAAGGAAGGGGCCCTGGGCTTGCCAATGCCTGTTTCCGCGGTGAGTGATTGTGTTGCTGGTTTGCCGGCTGGCGCGGCGAAGCGGCCCCTGATTGTGCTGGGAGTTACGGATCCGATTACTTCCCTTGTGCTGAGGGGCCGTTTGCGCGCACTGCGCGAGGCAGGCTTCCGCGTAGCGCTGGTTTCGAATCCGGGGCAGTTGCTGGAGCGTACGGCGGCAAGCGAAGGGGTGGAAGCGATTGCGATTCCAATGCGACGGGGAATTGCGCCGATTGCCGATGTGGTTTCGCTGTTTCGTCTTTGGCGGCTGCTGCGCAGGCTGAAACCGGAACTGGTGGAATTCAGCACTCCCAAGGCGGGTCTTCTGGGCACGCTGGCGGCGAAGTTGTGCGGGGTGCAGCGGCGCATCTATATGCTGCGCGGGCTGAAGCTTGAGACCACAACGGGATTCAAGCGCCGTGTATTGCTGGCGGCGGAGAGGATGGCCGCGGCTTGTGCGCAGATGGTGATCTGCAACAGCGAGAGCCTGCGCGCCGAAGCGATTGCGCTGGGCGTAGCGGCTGAGGCCAAGATGCTGGTGTTGGGCGCGGGCAGCAGCAACGGCGTTGACATGGAACGGTTTTCTCCAGGCACAAGCAACGTGCGCGGGCGGTACGGCCTGGGACCGGATGCGCGCGTGATTGGCTTTGTGGGGCGACTGACGCGCGACAAGGGAGTGCCGGAACTGATCGAGGCCTTCGATGCAATTTTGAGGGTAGAGCCACGGGCGCACTTGCTGCTGGTGGGCTGGTTCGATGCCTCAGAGGATTTGCTTGGCCAGGATATGCGCGGGCGCATCGAAGAGCATCCGCAGATTCACCTTACGGGTTTTGTGGAAGCAACGGCGGAGTATTACCGGGCGATGGACGTGATGGTGCTGCCGACATGGCGGGAGGGTTTCCCCAATGTGGTGCTGGAGGCGGCCTCGACGGGGATTCCGGTTGTGACCACGCTGTCCACCGGCTCCCGCGACTCCGTAGTTCCGGAGGTGACGGGGCTGCTGATTCCGCCCGGCTATCCTGAAGCAATCAGCGAGGCCGTGGTGAAGCTGCTGCGGGATCCGGAGCGTCGCATGCGCATGGGGCGGGCGGCACGCGCCTGGGTTCTGGAGCACTATGTCGAGGAGCGGGTGTTGGGGCTGACCGCTGCTTACTATACCGGGCTGCTGGCGCCAGCAGCGGCAGGCCGGAGCCCCAGGGCCATCGCATGAAGAAAAGGCGAAGGCGCAGCTGGCAGCGTTGACGAAAGGGATACAGGGATACAGTTAGATACTTCTGCACGTGATCTTGGTCGGCTGTTCTGTTTCCAGGAGGTGTTGATGGAAACCAAACA